>DSAF01000207.1 GCA_011388305.1 Candidatus Zixiibacteriota bacterium
GAGTGTCGTCGGCGTAAGTCAGCTCGGTGTCGGCGGTTGTGTAATCCGTGCCGTTCACGCGGAGCACGATGCTCGTCTCGTCAACGCCGTGCGGGACATCCGAGTCAACAAGCTCGATGCAAACGCCCTGATCGTCGCAGGCGGAAACCGCCCCCGCGAGAGGCTCTCCGCTCGTTGGATCGAGAATGTCGCTGTAAATCGGCCCCAAGAGGTCGATATAATATATCCAGCAGGTATCAAGCTCGTTCGGCGGGCAGTAATCCGGCGAATCTTCGGCATAAACGCAAATTTCCACCGTGTCGTTGTGCGAGAAAATCACCCCCAAATCCGCGCACTCTATGGTGCACTCGAGTGTATCACCCACAAATTCGCCCTCGAATCCTACGATGTCAAACGGGAACACTGAGCCGTTAATCGAAACGGTCACGCTCGAAAGATTCAGCCCGGAGAGCCAGTCGGCGAGCGAGAATGTAATCGTCGGCGAGGCTATAGCCAATACCGCACCGGCCGGCGGGTTTATCGCCCAAATCTCCGGCGGAGTCAAATCCACGATGAAGTTCCAGTGAAGCGTGTCGCCGAGCGGGTTGCCGATGAGGTCATCCGCCTCCAACAGCCTCACCATAATAGTCTCAGCATCCTCCCAACGCGTTGGTGGAGAGTAAATTAGCGTGTCCTCCTCCCAAGTAATCGAAGGGTCGTCGCCCCAAACATCCACGCCATTGACATTTATGAGCACCGTTGGATGATCGATGCCATCCTCGTCATAAAGATAGATTATGATTCCCTGATCATCGCAAGCGGTGTAAGTCCATGGCAGTGGCTCGATTATCGTGCCCGCGGGGCCGAGCGGATTGACGAAGAAAATCCAGCATGTGTCGAGGATGTTCGGCGGGCAGTAATCCGGCATGTCCTGCGCCGAAACGCAGATTTCCACAGTGTCGCCAATATCGAAGGCAAGCCCTAAGTCCAAGAACGATATAGAAATATCCGGGTCGTCCCAGCTGACTGCAGGGCTGGTAAGATCGAGTATTACCGAGCCGTTGATTGTTATTACTACCGAACTTTCATCGAGGCCGGAAAGCGTATCCTCGATATTGAAACTGACTGTCGGGCTGGCCTCCGGCGTAACGGAGCCGGCAGGCGGAATCTCGCCCCAAACAAAGGGCGGCGTAAGATCGACGAACCAAGTCCAGCATATCGGGAGATCCTCGGGAACGACACCCCAAGTATTTGAAACGGAGTCCACGCATGTGTGAACTTCTTCGCCGTCTGTCCATAAGTCCGGCGGATAGAAACGAAGCGTGTCATCGCTAAAATCGAGCGTGAAGCCATCGACCGAATAGACAACGCTGTTCACGCTGAAGCGAATCGACTCGATATCGACGCCATACTCGTCGGTGATTAGGACGAAAATCCCCTGATCGTCGCAGGCGCTCCACATGCCGTCTAACGGCTCGATGATCTCGACTACCGGCGGGTCGCAAGGTGCCATCTCGAAGAACCATGTCTCGCTCGTGTCCGAGCCGCAATTGCCGTGGACAACAACCGCCCAAGAATGCGCCTCGCCACAAGGGAAAGACAGCGTCCAGAAGGTATCGCGCATGCCCTCGGCAATCATCGCGCCGTCGATTAGAAGGTCGTAGGTAATTGGCGGGATTGCCGGCGAGGCGTGCCAAATAAAATCGAGCGCAACATCGGGCATATGTCCAACGCTACCGTTGGGAGGGTGAATCAATTCCGGCGCGGGGGGCGGGAATTCGATGAACACTGTCGCGGAATCTGTGCCTTCACAACCGAATAGGCTGGTGACAATACAGGTGTATGTAGTTGTGTCGTCGGGGGATACAGTAATTGGATTTCCAGTAAGTCCTCCTGGTTCCCAGAGGAAAGTCGCATCGGGAATATCCGGGTCGAGAACAGCTGTCAATATGGCCTCATCGCCGAGGCAGATGAGCGTATCCTCGACGGAAACGACAGGGTTCGGGTGGAGTGTTGCCGTGCCTAAACCTACGCCCTCGCACCCAAGATCGCTGGTGACTATGCAGGTGTAAGTCGTTGTTGCCGTGGGAGATACTTCGATACTGCTCGTAGTGTGGCCGCCGGGAGACCAAAGATAAGTGTAAGTCCCCGGAGGCGAGACTTCCGCGACCAGAGTGCCCGTTTCGCCCTCGCAGATGTCTATGTCCTCGATTGTCACCTCCGGATCGGGATGAACGGTAATTCTAACCGTTGCTTCTGCGATGCAGTCATCGAGGGCGGTAATCGTGGCGGTATATGTTGTCGTGGCATGCGGACAGGCCATAGGATTGGGCGATGTCGGGTCGGAAAGCCATGTTGTCGGCGACCAAGAATAGTTATATACGATTCCCGGGCCGGCAGTGCCGCTACCCTCTATCGAAACATCGTCGATATACCAGCCCGAGCTGTTCCCCGTCCAGCCGGATGCGAAGAAGAAGCGGATATAAGCCATACCGCCTACCCAAGCAGAGATATCTACGGTTTGATATCTCCATCCCCCGCTCGAACCGTGATAGGATTGTTCAAAAGCCAGAGGGCCAATTATTAACATGCCATCATATCCGGGCATATTGAGTTGCGCCCAAGGGCCAGTGGGGCTTCTTCCGATGAAAACCTGACAGCCGTCGGCGTCTAAAAGCCCGGTATCCGTGTTATACCAATGCCAGAAGGAAAGCGTTCCGTTTGCGCAGGCGGACAAGTCCACTCCCGGCGAGACCAGCGAAGATTGCTGGTTGTTGCGGTAGTTTCCGCTCAAATTCGTTGCCCAGCATCGCGTGCCGGAGCGTGCGCTTCCCGGGCCGGAAGTCGGCGTTCCCCATGCCCAATCATCGCTTGTTCCATAGTGCGTCATTTCGCCAGAGGCTTCGAAATCGGAAGACCAGGTCCCGCAACCATAGTCGCTCGGGATGGAGTCCGGCCAAGCCTGCAAATTCACGCATTCGCCCAAACATATCTCCGCCGTTGCGGGCGTGGCGAAAGCGCCAAAATCGACTATCTCGGGAACGGTGATGCAGTAGGATTGAGTTTCAGGGCCGCCTCCCGTCCACGTGACGGAAATGTCGTAGCACTGAGTGGTGCCATAAGCCGAAGGCGGAATGTTGACCGTCCAGGTTGCCATGGAGCCGCCGCCGTAACCGGCGATAGCACCGAGGTTCTGCGGGTTCGCGCCGCCGGCCAAAGTAAGCGAGCTTCCTGAAAGATCGAGCGTCACACGAACATTTGTCGCGGTGGAAGTGCCGATATTTGTAATGAAGGCCTCGACATTGAACGGGTTGGGCGAAATATCCGCGCATCCCGAGGAGAACCTCGGCGGTGTGTGGTTAATGCGAAGTCCCGTTCCGGCAATAATCTCGCCGATACCATAATATGTAGTGAATTCTAATGTGTCGCCGGGGCAGACATTGCGCTGATACCATTTGACCATAGCGGCAGAATCGCCGAAGCCGCCGCCGGTGAGTCCCGCCCATTCGGTGTCTTCCCAGCCGTTGCCCGTGCTGGTTCCCCACTGACCATACCAGAACACATCGGGCATGACTGCCTCGAAACCAATGAGAATGCCAAGTGCGGTGATTCTCCCCGGCCCCGGCGGATAGCCGCCCTCGTATGCGCGCCACAGCGGGGGAATGTCCGGCGCGTAGTGAATAGAAGATATGCCGGTGTAGCCGAAAGATGTTGCGATAGCCGCCGCGTCGTCGCCATCGAGCATTGTGTCCCAATAGACCATGCAACCGACATTATGACAGCTCCCGTCAACCGGAATAATCAGATTTGTCCGCTTGACCTGCTCGTTTTCGCCGGGAGTCGAGCCGAGGCTCACGCACTCGAGAATCTGGATGACTTTAACTCCATAACCATTAAAGTTGTTCCAAACAGTGTATGCCTTGCCTCCGGACATATAAGTATCATCCGCGTTTGGGGCGAGGACGGTGCCCGTCCCTGTTCTATAAGTTTTCACGGGGGCGTGGTCGTCTATTTTGTATATAGTCCAGTCCCAAGGCGTGTTAGGGAAATAGTATGTCAATCTTCGCCAAGTGCCGGTGCCGTCCGGCCTGCATCCCTCGGAGTAAACGCCCGGCCCGCTCGGCCCCTCGCTCATGACAAAACGGACATAGCTGTTGTCAAAGTCGATTATCATGGGCGCCATAGGTCTTTCTCGGCCTTCATCGGCATATCCATAGACACCGCTCAACGCATCGGCTAACTCGGCTTTCCATTCCGCGTATCCTGCCGGATCGATGGCATCATCGGGCATAAGAGGCATCATCTCCGCCTCGACCGCCTCGATAAGGCGCGCTCGTTCGGCCGTTTCGGGGCAATACGGCACATCCGGAGTCCGCGCAAAAGCGCCGGTAGAAAGGGTGAGGATTATCAGGAATAGCAGAAACGTTCGCGAATATGGCATATTCTACTCCAAGAATAACAATTATTTCTGAATGGCAAAGCGGCCCGTATAGGCACTTCGAGCGTAAATAGATGTCTCATAAAGCTTAGACCGAAAGACAATAAGCACTCCGCTTCACCAATACCAAATATCACTTAATCTTAATGAATATAATTTCATTATCAAGTTTTAATTGTTCAAAATGTGAGCAAAAAGGAAGATAGTCAAAGGATCACTTTTTGTGGCTAAAATGTTGATTGACAAGTCTTATTTAATGGAACAGTGGCCGAGCTTTTTTCCATCATGCAAATAAAACGTTTGATTTTATAAGCGAGATTGCTTAATATATATAGCTTGTCAAATATTCACCGGAGGTTCTTATGACTGAAAAAATCCTTTTGTCCGGCAACGAAGCCGTGGCGCGCGGGGCTTTCGAGGCTGGAGTCCGCGTCGCGACGGCATACCCCGGAACGCCATCTACTGAAATTTTGGAGAACGTCGTCAAATACAAAGACCATATCTATTGCGAATGGTCGCCCAACGAGAAAGTAGCGGTCGAGGTCGGCCTCGGCGCGTCGTTCGGCGGCGCGAGGACTCTCACCGCTATGAAACATGTTGGCGTCAATGTTGCCGCGGACCCGTTGTTCAGCTTTGCATACACTGGCGTCAACGGCGGATATGTCCTCATTTCCGCAGACGACCCCGGAATGCACTCCTCGCAAAACGAGCAGGACAACCGCAGATATGCCGAGTTCATGAAAATCGCGCTCCTTGAGCCTTCGAGCAGTCAAGAGGCAAAGGATATGGTCGCGCAAGGCATGGAAATCTCCGAGCAGTTCGGCACGCCGGTGATCCTACGGATGAGCACCCGCCTTTGCCACAGCCTCGGCCTCGTCGAGCTGAAAGATCGTGTCGAGGTGCCGGTTAAGGATTACACCCCCGATTTCAAACAGCGCGTCGTGATACCCGCACACGCGAGAGTGCTCCATGTTAAGCTCGAGGACAGACTTCTCAAGCTGAAAGAGTTTGCGGAAAAGACTCCGCTCAATTTCGTCATCGACGGCGATTTCAAGTTCGAGGGCAAGCGCATCGGCATCATCTCGTCGGGCATCTCGTTCCAGTATGCCCGCGAGGCCTTCCCGACTGCGCGTTTCCTCAAACTGGGCATGAGCTTCCCCTTCCCCATCGAGCTTTGCAGAGAATTTGCCGAGAGCGTGGACGAGCTTTGGGTAGTCGAAGAGAACGAGCCGTTTATCGAGGAAAAACTCAAGGCCGAGGGCATCGCATGCATCGGCAAAGAGCGAATCCCTCTGACTAACGAGCTTTCGCAGAAAATTGTCCGCGAGAGCATGGGCGGTGAAAAGACCACCGCGAAGTTCGACATATCCGACCTTCCGCCGAGGCCGCCGGTGCTGTGTCCCGGATGCCCGCACCGTGGAATTTTCTATGTCGGCAAGAAGCTCAAATTCAACAGCACCACCGATATCGGTTGCTACACACTGGGCATGATGCCGCCGCTGGAGATGGGCGAAACATGCATCTGCATGGGCGCATCAATCGGCGTAGCGCAGGGGTTAGAGAAGGCGCGCGGCGCAGAATTCGGCAAGAACACCCTCGCCTTCATCGGCGACTCGACCTTCATCCACAGCGGCTTCACCGGCCTCGCCGAAATGGCATACAACAAGGGCAACTCCACGACGGTCATCCTCGATAACTCCATCACCGCGATGACCGGCCATCAGGAGCACCCCGGCACCGGCACCACGCTCATGGGCGAGCCTGCCCCCAAGGTCGATTACCGCAAGCTCGCCGAGTCGATGGGAATCGAGCATGTATTCGACACGGATGCATTCAACATCGAGGAGCTGACGGAGGTGTTGAAGAAGGTCAAAACGCTCGACGGCCCGAAAGTGATAATCAACCGTGGGCGTTGTATCTTGTTGGACATCAAGAAGATGAAGATAACGCCCTTCCGCGTTGACCCCGACAAGTGCATCGCCTGTGGGCAGTGTTTCAAGCTCGGATGCCCGGCAATCAATACGGGCGAACCCAACGACAAGGGCAAAAAGCGCGCGAAGATAAACCCGCTGTTCTGCGTGGGCGAGGCATGCGCGATGTGCTATCAAGTCTGCCCGACGGGCGCGATAGAACTGAGCGAATAAGTAAGCAGGGACTCCAAAATCAAAAGGCGGGCACTGCCCGCCTTTTCTAATCACGCATTTATTATCGTCGCTGTGAAAACAACTTATGTCGAAGGCTCCGGCGATGGTTCGGGGGCTATCTTTCCACCGATAGCGTCGATTTCCTTCTTTTTCTCCTTGGCTTCCTCTACGCTTATGGCCGGTTCTTGCTTCAGCTCGCGGTTAAGCGTGCCGCCAGCCAGAATGATGTCAATTTCCTCGCCAGAAAGGGATTCGTATTCAATTAGAGCTTCTGCGACTAAATTCAGTTTGTCGATGTTCTTCGAGAGGATTTCCTCGGCCTGTTTGAGAGCGCCCTCTACCAAAGAGGAGACCTCGCGATCGATTAGCTGGTTGACCTCTTCGGAGTGGCTCGCCCGACGGGAAACGAGTTCCTTCCCGAGGAATACATCGTTGCCTCCCTCGGTGTAATCGAGTGGCCCGAGTTTTTCGCTCATACCCCACTCGCAGACCATCTTGCGGGCGATGCGCGATGCCTGCTCGATGTCGTTATCCGCGCCGGTTGTGGGGTCGCCGAATATAAGCATCTCCGAGGCGCGCCCGCCGAGAATGTGAACGAGCTTAGTCATGAGGTAGCTCTTGCTGTATAGGCGTTTGTCGCCTTTCGGGAGGTAATATGTCAGACCGAGCGCCATGCCGCGCGGGATGATTGTCACTTTGTGCACTGGGTCGGAGCCGGGGAGGAGTTTGCCGAGAAGCGCGTGTCCGGCCTCATGAAACGCTGAAATACGCTTCTCCTCGCCGGTGAGCATCATACTCTTGCGCTCGGTGCCCATCATCACTTTGTCCTTGGCCTGCTCGAAATCGTCCATAAATACTTGGTCTTTTCTCGAACGTGCGGCCAGAAGCGCGGCTTCGTTGACGATATTCGCCAAATCCGCGCCGGATAGCCCGGGCGTGCCGAGAGCGATTACACCCAAATCTACGTCTTTCGCCAGCGGAATTCCGCGCGTGTGAACTTTGAGGATTCCCTCTCTGCCTTTGACATCCGGCCTGTCAATGACAACTCTGCGGTCGAAGCGTCCCGCGCGAAGTAGCGCCGGATCGAGGACGTCGGGGCGATTGGTCGAGGCGAGGACTATCACGCCGGCATTGGTCTCGAAGCCGTCCATCTCGACAAGGATTTGGTTGAGCGTCTGCTCGCGTTCATCGTGGCCGCCGCCGAGGCCTGTTCCGCGTTGACGGCCCACGGCATCGATTTCATCTATAAACACAATGCACGGCGCGTTGGCCTTGGCGTTCTCGAAGAGGTCGCGCACACGGCTTGCACCGACACCCACGAACATCTCGACAAAATCGCTCCCCGAGACGCTGAAAAACGGAACATTCGCCTCGCCGGAAACGGCTTTAGCCAGTAGGGTTTTTCCAGTTCCGGGAGGGCCGAGAAGAAGCACGCCTTTTGGGATTTTGCCGCCGAGTTTGGAAAATCTTCGCGGGTTCTTCAAAAAGTCGATAACCTCGCCTAACTCTTGCTTGGCCTCCTCGCAGTCGGCGACATCGGCGAATGTCACTCTGACACGGTCGGGCGTGATGCGTTTGGCGCGGGACTTCCCAAAATTGAAGACGCCGTTTTGATTGCCTTGCATTCTTCGGAAAATGAAGATGAATAAAATTGGGATAAAGAGCCACGGCAAAAAAGCGACCAAAATCGACCACCAGCCGCCGCTTTCCTCTCTCGCGGAAATCTTGACGCCCTTGTCGCTCAACATCGTCACGAGGCCCGGGTCCTCGAAAGGTATCGTCAGCTCGAATTTCTTGTATTCGAGCGACTCCCTGCCGACTAAAACGGTCTTAGGTTGAGTGAACTTCCCCTCGATACGCCTCCCGACGAACTCGACCTCGGCGATGTTACCGCTCTCGACCTCGGCGATAAGGTCGGTATAGCCCAGCTTCATCACGGGATCTCGGCCGCCAACATAGAAAAGTTGCATCAGGACAAGTGCTATTGCGAAAACAAGCACAGCCACAAAAAGCCCAAAACTGCGTTGTCTCCAGCTTGAGGGTGGCGGGGGAATAGGGCTTTTGCTGTCTTTGGCCATTAAGAGACGTAATCTCCATTCTCAAGTTTTTCTTTGCAATCTACGCAATACGGCGAATAGGGTATCGCGCGGAGGCGCTCTATGGGTATTTGACAACCGCATTCTATGCAGTCGCCGAATTCGCCCTTCTCGATTCTCTCGAGAGCTTGATTGATAAGCCTCAACAGGCGGTCGCCCTTCGATGCGAGCAGATATGCCTTCTCGTATTCTGCGGTCTCCGCGCCCATGTCCGCAGGGTGGGTCGTGAAGCTGGAGACATCGCCGGTATTATCTTTGCGGTTTTTATGGAGCATATTTTCTTCGAAATGCCCCATGCCGGCCAAAATCTCTTCTTTGAGCTTCTCGAGCTTTCTTTTAATCCGTTCGATTTCCCTTGTTCTCATGGCAAACTCCGAAAAAGTAGATGTTAAACCAAGACTTATTATTATAATGATTTTTTCTCAATTGTCCACCACTCGAAGTCATCCTCAAATTTTTCTCACGGAAATAGCAACGGCCGTGCCATCGATGTCCCATCCCTTCTGAAAATCGAAGCTATCGAGTTTCTTGCAGAGCAAGGATTTGGCGAGCACCTCGCCGGCTATCCAGTCGTGGTGGCGGCGGAGTGCGTCGCATATCTCGGTCGGCGCGACGATGCCCGCTTCGATTCTGTCCGTCACGTCAAAACCGGCCTCCTTGCGTGTGTTTTGAATGCGGTTGACCAGCTCGCGGGCGAATCCCTCGGCGATGAGTTCTTCGTCCAGCGTGATGTCCAGTGCGACGGCTATGTCATCCTCCGCCGATACGGAGAAGCCCTCGGCATCGTGCTCTGACAGAATGAGGTCGTCTTCCGGCGAGAGGATTATGTCCTCGCCCTCGAATGACAATTTCAGCTCGCCGCGTCCTACGCCTGCCTTCAAAACATCCGATGGCAGTTCTGCGATAATCGCGGAGAGTTCCTTCATTCGCGGCCCGAAACGCGGGCCGAGCGACTTGAAGTTCGCTTTTGCCGAAAGATCGTAGAGGTCGGCTTTGTCGCCCATCTCGAGCGACTTGATGTTTAGTTCGCGAAGAATGAGCATTTCCGCCCACTTCGGCGCGTCGAAGTCATTGTCAGCGGAAACTAACAGCCTTTGCAGGGGCTGGCGCACTTTGATGTTCGCCTTCTGGCGTGCGTTTCGGCCCATCGTGACAATTCGCTCGACCATGGCCATGTCCGACTCGAGTTTTGGCGAAATGGCAGAGTCGTCCACGCTCGGAAAATCCGCCAAATGCACGCTCTCGGGCATGGTCTCGTCGCCGGATGAGAGGCCGCGCCAGATAGTCTCCGCCGTAATCGGCACGAACGGCGCGAGAAGTTTCGTCACAGTGATGAGGGCTTCATATAATGTAGAGAATGCCGCCTTCTTGTCCTCGGTCATCTCCGCGCCCCAGAAGCGCTTGCGCCCGAGGCGGATATACCAATTAGAAAGCTCGTCGATAACGAAGGTAGTTATTCTACGTGCGCCGCGTGTGGGATTGTATTCGTCGAGACTTGCGCCGACATCGCGGATTAGGCCGTTCAGCCTGCTTAATAGCCATTCGTCGGCGGGCGTCCTCTCGCCCTTGCCCAGCTTTGGTGTCCAGCCGTCGATATTGGCATACAGCGCGAAAAAGCCGTAAGTGTTACGAAGCGTATCGAAGAATATCCTCGACACCTCCGCCACGCCCTCGACATCGAAGCGCTTAGGGAGCCATGGAGAGCTGTTCGCCATGAGATACCAGCGGAGCGGGTCGGCGCCGTGCTTCTCGATGACCTCTATCGGATTGACGGCGTTGCCCTTGCTTTTGGACATCTTCTGGCCGTCCTTGTCCAGCACAAGGCCGTTCACCAAACAACGCTTATAAGCCGATTTGCCGGTGACGAATGTGGAAATCGCAAGTAGCGTGTAAAACCATCCGCGTGTCTGGTCGGTGCCCTCGCAGATGAACTCTGCGGGGAAGCACTTCGGCTCGAAGTTCTCGGCGTTCTCGAAAGGATAATGCACCTGCGCAAACGGCATCGCGCCGCTGTCGAACCAGCAGTCGATGACCTCCGGCACGCGGTGCATCTTGCCATCGCATTGTGGGCACTTGAGTATAACCTCGTCGATGTGCGGCTTGTGCAAATCCATGCCCTCGCAATATCCCTCGACGGCCATCTCTGCAAGCTCTGCGCGCGAGGCGATGGCGTGTTCGTGTTCGCAGTCATCGCAAATCCATATAGGAAGCGGCGTTGCCCAATATCTCTCGCGAGAGATAGCCCAGTCGATGTTGTTTCGAAGCCAATCGCCGAATCTGCCGTCCTTCATCTCCGGCGGAAACCACTCGATATTCTCGTTGGCCTCGAGAAGTTTGTCTTTGAATGCCGTCGTGCGAATATACCAACTTCCACGGGCGTATTGGATGAGCGGGCTGTCGCATCGCCAGCAGAAGGGATAGCTGTGCTTGATTTGACCGCGTGAGAAAAGAACTCTTCGCTTTTCGAGATCATCGAGAATCAGCGGGTCGGCATCTTTGAAGAACATGCCGGCGTATGGCTCGGCGGCCTCTGCGATTGTGCCGTCGGCCTCGACGAGTTGCACCATCGGGAGATTGTTCCGTTGTCCCTCGTCGTAGTCTTCCTTGCCGAAAGCTGGCGCGATGTGGACGATTCCCGTGCCGTCCTCGGTCGTCACATAGTCGGCGAGGATTGTGAACCAAGCGCGCTTGTCCGGCTCGACAAAGCGGAAGAGAGGTTCGTAATCGATTCCGGCAAGTTCTCTGCCGGTCTTGCTTTCGACGATTTCCGGCAGATTTTCGCCGAATACAGCCTCGAGCCTCGCCTTCGCCAGCCATAGATAACGCCCGTCGTGGCGAACTTTGACATATTGGACTTCGGGGTGAAACGCCAGCGCAACATTCGATAACAGCGTCCAAGGCGTGGTCGTCCACACGAGAAAGAACTCGTCGTCTTTGTCACGAAGTTTTATGCTCACGGTCAGCGATGGGTCTTCGACATCGCGGTATCCCTGCGCGACTTCATGGTCGGAAAGCCCCGTCCCGCAACGCGGGCAATACGGCAAAACCTTGTGCCCGCGATACATCAAGCCATCGCGGAAGAACTTAGCCAATAGCCACCAAACGCTCTCCATATAATCGGGGTCGCAGGTGATATATGGCTTCGACATGTCGAGCCAATATCCTATGCGCCGCGTCATCTCCTCCCATTCATCGACATATTTGAAGACGCTGACTTTGCAAGCATCGTTGAACTTGCCGATGCCGAACTCCTCGATTTCGCACTTGGCCGAGATGTTATGCGACTTCTCGACATCGATTTCGACGGGCAGACCGTGCGTGTCCCATCCGGCTTTGCGCTCGACGAGCTTGCCAAGCATCGTCTGATAACGGCAGATGGCGTCCTTGAGCGTCCTCGAAAGCACATGATGCACGCCGGGGAGGCCGTTCGCTGTGGGCGGGCCTTCGTAGAAAACGAATTTTGGGGCGTTCTTGCCCTTCTCGAGGGATTTGCGGAAAATATCACGATTCTCCCAGAATTCGAGCGTTTCCGGCTCGAGCTTCTGAAAAGTCTCTTCTTTGCTAAATTCCCGATAGAGTTTGTCTTTCGCCATTTTTTGCCTTTATTCGCTATTGGCCGGTTCTTCGGCCTCGGTTTTTCTGTATATAATTGAAATCGGCTCGTCTTTTGCGGGAAGTTCGATAACCGCCCCTGCGGAGTCGATGCGGATGTCATCGATGAACAGCTCGCCGTCAGGCGGGAGTTCGGAGACGGAAATCTTCGCAGGTTGCTCTTGATTTCTCGTGACAAGCTCCCAGCTTGCGCTGTCGGAGTGCGGGCGGATGTCGCCCCAAAGCCCATCGATGAAAGCGTAGTTCGTGTCCGACAGGCTGAAGAAGCAGTAGAAGCCGATTGGCGGTGGCGGTGGCGCGGGCTTGTCGATGTCGATATCGAAACCGTCGGTCGCGCCTTCCTCCATGCCGATAGTGAGGTTATGCTCGCGTCCGGCATGCACGGTGACTATGCTCTTCCACGCCAAAATAATCGGCGCTATGACTACGAGCGGGATGATAATTGCTTGTCTAATTTTCATAATGTGTGATAACCTGAGACTTCAATAATTTGCTTATTATAGATTAAAAAAGTCCGTTTGCAAGCCAAAACTTGACTTTCATTGGGGGGCAATAGGATATGGTATCCAGCATGGAGGGGAGAGGGCTTGAAGAATAATTTAGCACGAACGTAAAAAAACTAACACCTTGAAAATCCCTCAAGAGATGGAAATGTTCACCCGGGGAGCACGCCCTCGATTTTGAGAAGCTCGCGTTTGAGTTCAACTCCGCCGGTATATCCACCGATGTTGCTAAATGCGACAACGCGATGGCATGGCACGAGTATAGGTATTGGATTCGCGCCAACAGCCCTTCCCACGGCGCGATATGCTAAGTCGTTGCCGATATTCAGCGCAATATCAGCATATAAGACTATTTCCCCGAATGGTATATTAGTGATTTCTTTCCAAACTTGCCTCTGAAACTTCGAGCCCCAAAGATAGACAGGTTCGAGCTGTGGGTGGAAACACCCAAACTCCATGTATTTCTCGAAGGATTTGGGTATGTCGTCCTTGTTGGAGCCGGGGAGAACTTCATCGAAGTGGCTCTCGATTTTCTCGACGGTCGCGTCGAAATTGTCGCCGTGGAACGCCACGGCATAAACCACCCTGTCCTTCCCAAAAACAGAGAAACTCATCTTCGGGAAACGGAGATCGTATCTATAACATTGCATAGAATCGCCCCAATAAATCAGGCTGGGCTTTCGGCCTCTTCGGCGGATGGTTCGAGCGACTTAACCGCCTCGAAGACCAGCTCTTCGCCACTTTCTGCGACATCGATTTGGACGACGGAGTTCCACGGAATCTCGCCCTCGACTATTTTGGCCGACAGCGGATCCTCGAGATAGTCCTGTATGGCCTTCTTGAGTGGTCTCGCGCCGAGATTTGGATCAAAGCCCTTGCGCGCGAGGAATTCCCGCGCAGGTTCCTTGACATCGAGAACAAGGTTGCGGTGACGAACCCTGCGGTTGACATCGGCGATCTCAAGCGAAACAATTTTCTCGATAGCGTCGAAATCCAGCGGCTTGAACACAACGACTTTGTCAATCCTGTTGAGAAGTTCAGGCCGCATTGCGGTTTTAAGTTCTCGGAGCATTTCGCGCTTCATCGCCTCGGCATCGACGACATTTTCTTTAGCATCGAAGCCAAGCTGGCTTGTGATGAGGTGTTTCGTGCCAATGTTCGATGTCATGATGACAACGGTATTTTTAAAGCTGACTCTCCGCCCGAAGCTGTCGGTGAGGATTCCCTCATCGAGCATCTGCAGGAGTATTCCGAAGATCTCCGGATGCGCTTTCTCGATTTCATCGAACAGAACAACGCTGTATGGATGCCTCCGAACGCTCTCGGTGAGCGTTCCGCCCTCGTCGTATCCGACATATCCGGGGGGCGCGCCAACGAGCCTGCTTACAGAGAACTTCTCCATATACTCGGACATATCCACGCGAACGAGCGCATCCTCGGTGCCGAATAGAAATTTCGTGAGAATGCGCGCCATGTGGGTTTTGCCCACGCCGCTCGGCCCCATGAGAAGAAAACTTCCCACGGGCTTGGTGGGATTGCCCAGTCCGGATCGGCTCCGGCGGATGGCCGACGAAACAGCCTCGATAGCCTCGTCTTGGCCGATGAGTTCGTGGGCGAGCGTCTTCTCCATATCCGTGAGGCGCTTGGCATCGTCCTTGCCTATCTCGGCGATTGGGATGCCGGTCATCCTGCTGGCAACTTTAGCGATGTCGCCGGCGGACACCGTCGGACGGTTCTCCTCGCGCTCATTGTGCCAAGCCTCTTCCTCTTTGGTAAAGCGGGTCTTAAGCTCGCGGATCTCGTCGCGGAGCTTGGCGGCACGCTCGAATTCTTGGCTGGAGATAGCGGCTTCCTTGGCGCGCTCAATCTCGGAAATCTCCAACTCCAACTCGATGAGAAACTCGGGCTTGACATAGCCTGCGAGGTTCACCATTGCCGCGGCCTCGTCAATCAAATCGATTGCCTTATCCGGCTGGTATCTCCCTTGAATGAACCTGTCCGAGTAGCGAACAGAAGATTCGATGGCATCATCGGTGATGCTTACCTTGTGATGCTCTTCGTATCGCTTGCGGAGGCCTAAAAGTATTTCGATAGTCTCCTTGGATGATGGCGGATCGACCGACACGGTTTGGAAGCGCCGTTCAAGCGCGCCGTCTTTTTCGATGTATTTACGGTATTCCTCGAGAGTTGTCGCGCCGATGCACTGAAGTTCGCCGTTCGCGAGCATAGGCTTGAGGATGTTCGATGCATCGAGAGCGCCCTCCGCGCCGCCCGCACCCACGAGTGTATGAATCTCGTCGATGAAGAGGATGACATCGTCGTTGCCGACTATCTCATCGAGAACGGCTTTGATTCGCTCCTCGAACTGGCCGCGATACTTCGTTCCGGCGACGAGGCCGGTCAAGTCGAGGCATACTATGCGTTTCGATTGGAGAAGGTAGGGAACTTCCTTGGAAATCACTCTCTGCGCCAAGCCCTCGACGATAGCGGTTTTACCGACCCCCGGTTCGCCGATGAGGACGGGATTGTTCTTCTTTCTTCGGCTGAGAATCTGCGCGAGGCGCTCGATTTCTTTCTGCCGGCCGATTACCGGATCGAGCTTGCCTTTGATTGCCAATTCCGTGACATCTCTGCCAAAGTGGTCGAGCGAGGGCGTTCGCTGGCCTATGCCCTTGCCCGGGCGATCTTTAAGGCCGCCGGATTCGGCTTCACCCAATATATGCAACGCTTCGGCGTATGTGATGTCATACATCATCAACACCTGCGCGGCGAGAGATTTGCCCTCCTTGAGCATCGCCAGAAGAAGGTGTTCCGTGCCGATTTTCGTGGATCCGGTGCCCTTAGCTTCCAGAGCGGATTGTTCGATTGCTTTGTTAGCGCGGGCGGTCATGATGATATGCCCAAGGAAGTATGTCGATTCGCCCGCGTCGAGCATGTCCTCGATAGTCTTTCGAATCTCGATGGGATCGACTCTCGCGGATCGGATGACATTCACCGCGCCGCCATCGCCCTCGCGGATGATACCCAAGAGAAGGTGCTCCGTGCCAATGTAAGAGTGGCCAAGCCGTGCGGCCTCTTCCCGCGCGAACTGCAGAACTTTCTTAAATCTATCTGAATAAGGTCCGGCTATCATTTCAATACCTCCGTGCAAGACGAGCGAAAACTTCCGCGCCAATTCCAAATTAGTATAAGAATAAAAACACTTAAGTCAACAACGTTGCACGGCAAGCGGAATGTGGCGGCTCGTCGGCTATGCAAAATTGCCGCCGCGTTCCCGAACGCCCGATATTATAGATTTTCCTTGATTTCGGCTTTTTAAAGCCTAATATAACTCGAATCTCGGCCATAGAAGGCTGAAAAGAAGCATGAATAAAATTTCGATTAGCACAGATGAGGACATTCCGCCGGATTTTATCTCCTCCTTGCCGGAGAACGCGGGGATTTATGCGGTGGGCGGCGCAATTCGCGATGCGATTTTGGGAATTCCTTCGCGCGAGCTTGATCTCCTCGTCACGGCGCTCCCTCTGGACAAACTTACGAAAATTCTCCGCCGATGGGGCGTAGCCGAGCCTGTGGGCAAAAGTTTCACGGTTATCAAGTGGTATCCTCGCGGCAAATTTCGCGCCATCGATGTTTCGATACCTACGAAACGCGATAAGCGTGTCTCTTCAGAGGGTAATCCTGCGATGACTGTCGAGGAGGACCTTGCGGGCAGGGATTTTACCGTCAATGCGATTGCGCTCGATTTACGAACCGACGAGCTTATCGACCCATTCGGCGGACGAGAAGATATTTCTGCCAAGGTTCTCCGCGCCGTGTCGAAAAATGCGCTCTCTGCCGACCCGCTTCGATGCCTTCGCGCTGTGTATATATGCGCACGTTGCGGCCTCTATCCTGATTCTGCGACGCTCCGACAAATTGAGGCGTCCGCACCGGATTTGGCGGACATCGCACCGGAGCGAATCGCCGAAGAACTGAAGAAAATTGTGCTCCTTCCGAAACCCTCAACTGCATTTCGCCTATGCAGGGACTGGGGGCTTCTCCCGCATTTTCTGCCGGAGCTTACTGCCTGCGAGGGTGTCACGCAGGAGGGCGGCTGGCACGCCCACGATGTGTTCGAGCACCTTATGGCGACTATCGATTCTGCACCGCCCCGGCTCGCTGTCCGTCTCGCGGCACTTTTCCACGATATCGGCAAGCCGGCGCGAAGAAAATACATCCCAGAACGAGATAGAGCAATTTTTTACGGTCATCAGAATTTGGGCGAACGCATGGCACGTAAGGCCTTGTTGCGCTTAATGTTCTCGAAGGAGCTTGCCGAGCGCGTAGCGGTGCTTGTGCGATTTCATATGTTCACGCAGGCGCAAACCGACAAGGGTGTCCGGAGATTCATCCGAAAAGTCGGCGTCGAGCTTCTCGACGACCTATTCGACCTTCGCTTTGCGGACATCGAGGCGCAGGGCACCGACCGCGATAAGCGGCCAGATGAGGAGTTTCGCGCGCGCATCGAAAAGATTTTGAGCGAAAAACCACCGCTATCTTATAAAGACCTTACGGTGGACGGCAACGACGTGATGCGATTGCTTAATATCTCGGCCGGCCCTCGCGTCGGAGAAGCCCTCGAACACTTGCTTCAGATTGTTCTCGACGAACCATCGAAAAATGACCGCGAAACGCTTCTAAAAATCATCGAGAGCATGAAAGCCGAGGGCGCATGAAGCTCTACGAACATCAGGCGCACGATATACTCGGAAAGTTCGGTGTCCCGTCGCCGGAGGGGGCCGTTGCGTTCGATGTCGAAACGGCGGTGGATTTGTTCCGCAAGCTCGAATCGCCCGCCGTGCTTAAAGCGCAGGTTTTGACAGGCGGAAGAGGCAAGGCCGGCGGAATTCAACTCGCCAGAACGGCAGATGAAGCCGAGAATGCGGCGCGGGAGCTTTTATCGATGAGCATTCGCGGCATTCCGGTGAAAGGCGTTTTCGTGCAAAAAGCGGTGAATATCTTGCGAGAGATGTTTCTCTCGTTCACGCTCGACAGAACTGCCAGATGCCCGGTGGCAATCGTTTCCGCCGTTGGCGGCGTGGACATCGAGGAGTTCGCCCGCGAGCATCCCTGCGATGTTCGTCGAATCCCCATCGACCCGCTTGTCGGCATGGAATCTTTCAAGTCGAGGGCAATCGCGCGAACTCTTCATCCCGAGGGCGATATTCCGACGCTTCAAGACTTTGTCGAGAAGCTTTATTCGGCATTTATCGGCCTGTCTGCCCTGCTCGTCGAGGTCAATCCGCTGGCGCTCGACACCGAGGGCAATTACATCGCGCTCGACGCGAAGATGATAATCGATGAGAGTGCAATAGGCAGACAGGCGGGGCTTTTCGCAATCGCCGAGGAAGATTCCGACAGAATATTTGCAACGGCCAAATCTGCGGGCATCAGCTACATCTTGCTCGATGGCGAGGTCGGTTGCATCGTCAATGGCGCGGGGCTTGCGATGGCTACGATGGACACGATTCTCGCGTTTGGCGCAAAACCCGCGAATTTCCTCGATATCGGCGGAAGCAGTAGCGTCCGGAAGATGGAGATTGCCCTTGAGCTTCTGCTCGAAATCCCACAATTAAAAGCCATAGCAATCAATATTTTCGGTGGAATTACCCGTTGCGATGAAATTGCGGAGGGCATCCGCAACGCCTTATCCGAAAGACATGTGGACATCCCGATTTTCGCCCGAATGATAGGCACTAACAGCGAAATCGCCAATAATATTCTCGACGAGTGCCAAATTCTCCGGTTCGACACGATGGACGACCTTATTAGAGCTTCCGCGGAGGCGGTGCGCGAGTAATGTCAATAGTCATCGATGACACAACGCGCGTTATAGTGCAGGGAATCACTGGCAGGGACGGCTCGTTTCACGCCGGAAGGATGCTCGATTACGGCACGAAGGTCGTCGCAGGTGTTTCCCCCGGAAAAGGCGGCTCGGTCGTCCACGGCGTGCCGGTGTTTGATAATTTCTACGAGGCCGCCGAAAAAATCGAGGCGGATGCTTCGATAATTTTTGTTCCCGCACAACATGCCGTATCTGCGCTATACGAGGCCGCAGACTCCGGCGCGGTCAAGCTGGTCGTCTGCATCACGGAAAAAATTCCAGCCCTTGACATGGCGAAAGTTTATCATTACTATCGTGCAAAATCGGTCGGGCTTTTAGGCCCGAATTGCCCGGGGATAATCTCCCCCGGCAAATCGCTACTGGGCATAATGCCCGGTGAAATTTTCAAACGCGGTTCCATTGGAGTGGTGAGTCGCTCAGGGACGCTGACATACGAGATTGTCCATTCGCTCTCGAAGGCCGGATTCGGCCAGTCGAGTTGCGTGGGGTTAGGCGGCGATAGTATCGTTGGAATGTCGTTTGTGGATATTTTAGAGGAGTTCCAAGACGACGACGAAACCGAGGCCGTTGTTTTAATAGGAGAAATTGGCGGCGACGACGAACAACGCGCCGCCATATTTATTAAGAGCATGACAAAACCTGTTGTCGCTTATGTGGCGGGCGTTTCCGCCCCTAAAGAACAACGAATGGGACACGCCGGAGCGATTGTTTTCGGCGGAGGGGAGTCCGCGCACGAGAAAATAGAGGCTTTTCGCGATGCCTCGATACCTGTTGCAAAAAGACCGAGCGAGGCGCCTGAGCTACTCGCTCGGATTTTTACTAAATAACGGAGGATTTTCACAATGGCAAAGAAGAAGATGCACACAGTTCCAATCGAAGGACGAATTCGCTCCGGCCTCACGACTGCCGCTCCAACGACTTGGGGCGAAAGCGTTAGGCCGCAGGGGAAGCTCGTTTTCTTCGAGGTTTGGTGCAAACGATGTAGGATTTGCGTCGAGTTTTGCCCCACTGGCGCCCTTGCCGCGACGCCCGAGGGAATGCCCTATTTGAAGGATTCCGACAAATGCACGCTCTGCGGGCTTTGCTGGCTCCGATGTCCCGACATGGCTATCATCAAAGGTCCCGAACTTCCGGAGAATCAGCCCACCGAAGATGAAACGAACAGAACCCGCAAGCTTCTATGCGAGGCCGGTGACGAGACATCGTGCCCGATCAACGGCGAAAACGGCGGGAAAAAGAAACATAAGGTGAAGAAAGACGAGGCGGAAAATGCCCAATAAGAACGAAATCAAAGGGACACCGGCGTTCATTCAGGGGAACGAGGCGGTCGTCGAGGCGGCTTTGGCCGCGGGGTGCAGTTTTTTCGGCGGATACCCGATTACGCCATCGAGCGAAATCGCCGAAGGTTGCGCCGAGAAACTCCCGCTTGTTGGCGGCGTGTATATTCAACTTGAGGACGAAATAGCATCGATGGCCTCCATCATCGGCGCATCGCTGGCCGGCGCAAAATCCATGACGGCGACTTCCGGCCCGGGGTTTAGTTTAATGCAGGAAAATCTCGGCTTCGCATACATCGCCGAGGTGCCCTGCGTAATAATCAATGTGATGCGCGGAGGCCCGAGCACAGGCCTGCCAACGAAGCTCTCGCAGTCAGACGTCATGCAGGCTCGTTTCGGAACGCACGGGGATTATACGCCCATTGTTATCGCGCCGAGCAACGTTCAAGAAGTCTATGATCTCACAATCCACGCGTTCAACTGCTCTGAAATGTTCAACACTCCCGTAGTTGTGCTTTTGGATGAGCTTCTCGGGCATATGCGCGAGAAGATCATCATCCCCGACGAGCAGGATATTTATATTCAAAATCGCCGCTATCCGAGCGTTCCCCCCGAATTCTATAAGCCGCACGACATCACACCGGATTTGGTGAGCGAGTTTGTGGCTTATGGCGAGGGATACCGCCACAACATAACCGGCCTCACCCACGATGAACAGGGCTTCCCGACATCGAAGCCAGCCGAAGTTCAAAAAATGCTCAAAAAACTTCGCAGAAAGATCCACGCGCACCGCAAAGAGATTATCCAATATGATGAGGATTTCATGGATGATGCGCTGTATGCGGTCATCTCCTATGGGTCCTCGGCGAGAGCGGCTATGAGTGCTGTCCGTATGGCGCGTGCTCGCGGAATTCGCGTTGGCCTATTGAAGCTGAAAACGCTTTGGCCGTTCCCCGGAAAACGTGTCCACCAAATCGCCTCCGAGGTAAAGGGCATTGTTGTTGCGGAGATGAACATGGGGCAAATGATTCGCGAGGTCGATAGATATGCCATGGGGCAGTGCAAGGTCAAAGGTGCGCTCCGCTACGACGGCCTTGTCATCGAGCCTGATGAAATTTACGAAAAAATAGTGGAGCTTCGCACTAAAAAATAATGGAGAAGAAATGAAACTCGAAACTATAAGTCCCGTTCACGACTATTTGAGAATTCACAAAAAATTCCCTACAGTGTGGTGCTCGGGGTGCGGTATCGGCTCGGTGATGCACGCCATCATTCGTGCCATTCACGAGTTGGAAATCAACAAAAATAGTGTCGCTTTGGTAAGCGGCATCGGGTGTTCTTCGAGAATGCCGATTTATCTCGATTTCAACACACTTCACACCACGCACGGACGAGCCCTGCCGTTCGCGACGGGCATAAAAATGGTGCGGCCTGACATGAAGGTCATCGTTGTTTCCGGCGATGGCGATGCTCTGGCGATAGGCGGAAACCACTTCATCCATGCCTGCCGGAGGAACATCGATATCTCTTTGATATTGATTAACAACTATATATACGGCATGACAGGCGGGCAGGTGTCGCCGACTACCCCGCTGGAAAGCTACGCCCACACCGCGCCTTATGGCAACATCGACCCGTCTTTCGACGCGGTTAAGCTAGCGACTGCCGCAGGTGCAACATACGTAGCACGTGGAACGAATTATCACATTGTCCAGACGTCCAAGCTCATCAAGAAGTCGCTCGAACACAAAGGCTTCTCGATGGTCGAGGTGATTAGCCAATGCCCTGTGCTCTACGGCAGACTCAACAACATGAAATTGCCCACAACGATGCTCGAATGGCAGAGAGACCACGGCGTCAACATCAAGGCTTGGGACAAACTTCCCGAGGAAAAGCGCGCCGGCAAATTCCCAATCGGCGAGTTTCTCGATGACACGAGCCGTCCGGAATACACCGATTCATATTACAAGATGAGCAAAGAGGTTCGAGAGGAGGCCGCAAATGGCGAGGAATAACGGCGTCACGCGTAATGGAAAAGCTTTTCTCGAGGATAGATATGAAATCCGCCTTTCAGGCTCCGGCGGGCAGGGGATGATTACGGCCGGCGTGATTTTGGCCGAGGCCATCTCCGTGGGAGACAACAAGAACGCCGTTCATACGCAGTCATACGGCCCGGAAGCGCGCGGAGGCATGGCGCGTTGCGATGTCGTCGTCTCATCCAACGAGATATATTTCCCTGAGGCCACCGAGCTTGATTTGCTTCTCGCGCTAACGCAAGAATCAGTAGATGCATATACACATCTTCTTAAGCCGGGCGGCGTTCTCATCGTAGATTCGGACTTTGTCAAGCATAAGCCCGACAGGGAATACATCGAAGTGCCTTTCGTCGAGACAACACGCGAGAAACTTGGCGCAACGATTGCGACCAACGTCGTGTGCTTGGGGTTCATCGCCCAGCATACGAAGATAGTTACGAAAAAGTCATTGGAAAGCGTCCTCGTCGAAAGATTCCCCACAAAATTCGAGGCGAGCAATCTCAAGGCAATAAAACTTGGATACGACTTGGCAAAATTGATTGCCACCAACGGCAACATATCCGGACAACTCGAGGAGTCGCTCGAAACGGAGATTGACAGGTTATAATGCTCAATATTGAGATTCTCGACCACTGCACCAACGATTTCCGGCCGATAACACTTACTCGGCCGGTGGCTTCGATGTTGGCGGGATGTTTCACTTTCGAGGACAGGGTTCGCCTTTTGTTCCCCGATATAGATGTCCGCGTTAGGCCGTGCTGTAATGTTGCGAATGCCTACTTTGCAAGAAACGGCGCGCAATCCGAGCCGGATGCTTCCGATGGCGCGACACTCTATCTTGCTCCCAATGTCGTGTTCAATCTCGAATTCGCACGTTTCGTCCGCACTGCCGAGGGCGATGCGGTTTTCGATGTGAATGGCGCGGTTGTGGGGATTCTCACGGATAAACCGTTCGACGAGGGGTGGTTCGACAACCCGCCGGATTGGCCGAGGCACCAGTTCGATCTCATCGTCATCCCCGCGATATGGGACTTGGTCAACATCAACGGCAGAATTATCGAGGCCGATTTCGGCGAACATTTCAGGCGTGCAGTTGATGGTGAAGTTCACGCCAATGCCGCAGTTTACGGCGGCAATGCGGTCGCTGTCGAGCACGGCGCGGAGGTTTTGGCCGGCGCGGTCCTCGATGCGAGCGACGGCCCGATTATCGTGGCGCGCGGCGCGAAAATACGTCCGGGGGCGATGCTCGAGGGGCCTTGCTATATCGGCCCGGAGACCGTGATTATGTCCGGGTGGATTCGCGAGAACTGCAGTTTCGGGCCGCTGTGCAAGATTGGGGGCGAAGTCGAGTCCTCGATTTTCATCGGATACTCGAATAAATGCCACGAGGGCTTCGTTGGACACTCATACATCGGAAGCTGGGTGAATCTCGGCGCGCTTACAACAACCAGCGACCTTAAAAATAACTATGGCGAAATTCGCGTGGATCTCGGCTGTGGCGCCAAGAGCACCGGCAGAATCAAAGTCGGGAGTTTTATAGGCGACCACTCCAAGACCGGAATCGGCGCGCTTCTCAACTCGGGGACGGTTATCGGCGTCGCAGTGAACCATTATGGCGCAGGCCTTCCTCCCAAGAACATCAAGAGTTTCTCGTGGGGAACGGCCGAAGGCTATGTCGAGCACGATTTCGACCGCGCTGTCGATACCGCCAGAACGGTCACCTCGCGCAGAGGCTTCGAGCTTTTGCCCGAGGAATTCGCCCTTCTTAAGCTAATCCACGATGAAAATTGGAAGGAAAAATAAAAAAAGATATTGACAACCGAGGCCTGAAAAACTATTTTTTGTTCGCTTATGCGGGAGTAGCTCAGTTGGTAGAGCTCCACCTTGCCAAGGTGGTTGTCGCGGGTTCGAGTCCCGTCTCCCGCTTTTTTGTTTTTTGGGATTATTGCTCTTCAGGCGGCATAGCCAAGTGGTAAGGCAGAGGTCTGCAAAACCTCCATTCTCCGGTTCAAATCCGGATGCCGCCTCTTTTTTTGCCGCGATTACAGCCCCAGAACCAACTTTACCGTCGTGAAATAGATTAACAAGCCGGTTATGTCCACAACCGTAGTCAGCGCAGGGCTTGCCACGAGAGCGGGGTCAAACTTGAGTTTGGCGGCGCCCAGCGGAAGTAGCGCGCCGGCCAGTGTCGCTGTGACAACCTGCAAGGCCAACGCCAATGCTATCGCAAAGCCCACTCTCGGAATTGTATAGGCCTCTGGGATGGTCAGTCCGCCGGCGATAATCACGACGCGCCCGAAGGCGATTAGCCCGAGCACACAGGCCAACATCAACGAAACGCGGAACTCCTTCCATAGAATTTTGATGACATCGGCAGGGGTAATCTCTTTGAGAGCAAGCGCGCGAATAACGAGCGTCGCGGACTGACTTCCGGTGTTGCCGCCGGTGTCGGCGAGCATCGGCATGAAGGCCGCTAACACCGCGAACTGCAGCAGAACGCCCTCAAAATTCTGTATAATAAACCCAGAGACCAACCCCAGCACCGCCAACCCCATAACCCATGGCGACCGGTTCTTAAAATGCTCCCATATTGTCGTTTTCATATAAACGGCGTCCTCGTGGCTTCCGGAGATGGCCATGAGCTTCTCGATGTCCTCGGTCTGCTCTTGGGTTATGATGTCCAGCGCGTCGTCGTGAGTGATTATTCCAACGAGAGCTTCGGAGGCATCGACAACCGGAAGTGCCAAAAGGTCGTATTTCTGAATTTTGCGTGCCGCTTCCTCTTGGTCTTCATCGACGCGGGCGAAGATGATGTCGCGGTGCATGATATTCTCTACCCGCGCCGAGCGCCTCGCTAAGATGAGGTCTTTGAGAGAGACGAAGCCCAAAAGTTTGCGTTCGGAGTCGAGGACGTAGGCATAGTAGATTGTCTCCCGGTCCGGGGCGATTTCGCGGAGGCGGTCGATGGCTTGTGAGACGGTCAAGTCCGGCGGAAGTGTGGCGTAGTCGGAAGTCATCACTGCGCCGGCGGTTCCCTCGCTGTATGATATGAGCCTGCGGATGTCTTCGCGCTCGGCCTGTGCAAGCGCCGGAAGCACGGCATCTCTGCTCTCTTCCGGAAGACGCTTGACGAGGTCGGCGCGTTCGTCGTGCGCCATTTCGGTGAGAATGTTAGCGAAATCCCTTCGGGGGATGTTTTCGATAATCTCGGTTTGAAAATCGTCTTCGAAATGCGTCAGAATCTCCGCGAGCGTTTGAGTAGGAGCGTGTTTGAGAACCAGCCACGCTTCGTGAGGCTCCAGCGCGGAAATAAATTCTGCTACAATCACAGGGTGACAGGATTCACAGAAATCTCGAAGGGCTTGAACATCCCCTGCGGCAAGGATTTCGCGCAGTTCGGGGACGATTAGCGGATTTATATTCTGCATAGTCCACCTCCGTCTTCGCGATTATTTCTTCGCGGCCGGAGGTGACTCGATGGGCTATTCCCGTATAGAGGAGCTGTCGATTACACCGCCGGTCGCAAAGGGACTTCGCGGTCCGGGATCGTCGATTTCGTTAATCGTAGTTTCTTTTGACAAGTGTCCTTCGCCGTTATTACGGTTAGGTTCGCTCATCGCTCTTCTCCTTGTTCACAATCATTTGGCGCGCCTGCGCCGATAACCTAAATAAAATATGCAGGCGAATGCCTAAAATCAACCCATTTTCTTGAAAAATGTCTCATTACCGTGCAACTAAGTTATGAGCCGCTATTGAC
>DSAF01000208.1 GCA_011388305.1 Candidatus Zixiibacteriota bacterium
CACTTCGTCGAGCACGACCTCATCGACGCCAAGACCAACAACGACATTCAGTGGGGCATGGAGCGAACGTCCTTCAAGCACATCAGCTGGATAGACTCGCGCATCGACACGACGCGGAGCGTTTATGTTCGCCATCGCGTGATTCCCGTGGCCGAGGAGAGCCGCCCGATAGTCTATTCACGCGCCAACAGCCGCGCCCCGGACTCCACGACGAGCATCTGGACCGGCGCGCAACAGTCATTATTCTTTGCCAATGTTTTCACCAAGGGCGTCAACACCATAGAGATAAACTTCCAAGGAACATCCGCGCTACTCGATTATTACCAAATACTTTACTGGCTCGAACTCGAACCGATTAACGGCGTCTTGCAGTTCATAGGGAGCGATTCGCCCGCTACATATCTTACGTCCGGATGGAGCGAAGAGCCGCTTGTGTTCGACATCACCGAACAAACGAACCTGCGCCTTATGGGCGCCTTGCCCTTGGGCGGCGGACGATATGCGTTCTCGGACTCTCTCGGCGGAAGGCAATATTACGCTGTGAGAATGTCCAACGCGGCGCGGGCGCCATTCCCCGTGGCACGGGAGCTGGCGAACCTTCGGGAGAGAGCATTCAACAGCGACCTTCTCATACTGCTACCCCGCGGCCTCGAAAACGACCTTGACAGATACATATCATATAGGGAGGCGCGAGGGACGAGCGTCGATTGGGTTTTCGTGGAGGACGTCATGCAGGAGTTCGGCTTCGGCATGAACGACCCCACGGCGATACGCGATTTCCTTCGCTATGTGTGGCTCTACGCCGAAAGCGCGCCGGAGTTCGTGATGCTCGTCGGCGATGCGACGTGGGATCCCAAGGGAATCACCGACCCGCCGCCGACATATTGCCCCGCCGCGCTGTGCGTTGCCAATGCCTCCGACGATTATTTTTATTCCGTCACTTATGGCGACGCCGTCCCCGACTATGCAGGAGGGCGAGTCCCAGTCAACACGATAAACGATTGGCGACACTTCGTCGATAAGGTGATTCGCACCGAGGGCGAGCCGGAGTTCGGCACGTGGCGGACGCGCTTCGTTTACTGCGCCGATGATGACCGCAAAACCGGCAATCTCCCCGACACATGGACGCACACGATACAAACGAGCAATCTCGTGCGGGGCATGCCCGCATGGACAGAGCCGCGAACCATATATGTTGCGGACTATCCCATGACATCGCTCGGGTTTAAACCCGCCGCGCAGAGAGACCTTCTGGAATATTGGAACGACGGGGCGCAACTCGTTAACTACGTCGGCCACGGCAACTACCGCCTCTGGACGCACGAGGAGGTGTTCGAGGCCACCAGTTGCGTTGGAAGGCTCAACAACAATTGGAAACTTCCGCTAATGGTCAGCGCGTCGTGCGAGGTGGGCCTGTTCTACCGCATAGTCGGGCAGAGCATAGCCGAACAGGTGCTTCTTCGTCCGGAGTCCGGCGCGGTGGCATCGATTGCCGCCACGCGCATGACGCTGGCGCATAGCAACGGCGTGTTCAACGACCGGCTTCTCGAAGCCGGCTGGAAGCAAGGCAGAAAAGAACGTCTCGGTGTGGCTAACCTCTATGCCAAGGGCGGCAATACATGGTCATCGACGCCCGGACAGTATGTGCTTTTCGGCGACCCCGCCATGGAAATCGGCCCGCCGGAGCTGGACATCGCGCTTCGCGTCGAGCCGGATTCGCTGTTGGCGGGCGAGAAGATTCGCGTCTCGGGCGAGGTGCTCGCTGACTCGGCCATCGCCGAAGATTTCGACGGCACGGTTCATCTGCTCGTCTATGACTCCGGATATATGAAAACGAACTACTCGGCAATTCTCTCGCAGTCGGCGACGTATTACGAGGGCGGCAAGCGCATATTCAACGGGCCGGTCGATGTCATCGGCGGGAGGTTCGAGGCGGAGTTTTTCGTGCCGATTGACATTTCATACGGCACCGCGGACGGCAAAATTGTCGCTTATGGATACAACGAGCACATCGAGGCGGCAGGATTTCTGTCCGATATGACCGTCACGGGGGATACTTCGCTGGTAATTACCGACTCGACGGGGCCGGATGTCGCGATTTCTTTCGACGGCGCAGGATTCGGCGATGGCGGCGTCCTCTGCGGCGGCGGGACGCTCATCATCACCGTCGCCGATGAGAGCGGAATCAACCTCTCCGGCGGCGCGGGACACGCACTCACGATGACGCTCAACGGCAACGAGGCCGGCGCAATCGACCTGTCGCCATACTTCGAGTATCATCGCAACAGCTATCAGTCCGGCGAGGCGCAATACCCGATGGATAATCTCCCCGCCGGAATGCACACAGTCCGCGTCAAAGCGTGGGACAATTTCGGCAACTCCGGCACGGGCGAGCTTTCATTCGAAGTCGCCGACTGCGGCGTGGCAATCTCCAACCCGCTGGCATACCCCAATCCGTTTTCCGCCGGCACGGAGATTACGTTCAACATCGGCTCGCCCGCCGACGTGACAGTCTCGATTTTCACCACCACCGGAAGGCCGGTGCGCAAGCTCGATGCCGCAGTGTCGCCCGCCTTCGCGAGCATCTACTGGGATGGCAACGATTCCCACGGCACGCCCGTCGCCAACGGCGCGTTCATCGTCAAAATCGAGGCCAAAACCGAAGACGGCGAAACGGACGACAGAACTTTCAAGATTGCTAAGTTGAGGTGATAGCGACGAGAAATCTCCATCGCTGTTAGAGCGCGAGATTTCTCGCCGACTCTCTAAATGACAGAATGTGTTTCCCTCTCAAACCCTCACTTCTCAAAATTGGCATTTATCTTGCGGAAAGAAATTAACTTGTTTTTGTCAATCATGTGATTTGGCCGGCAAATTGCCGCCTCGATGAAATATGGAGGTTATCGGATGTTCGTTCACGGGAAAAAAGGTTTTATATACCTCGTCCTGCTGTTAATTTTGCTCACGGCGTTTTCTGCCATGGCGAGCCGAACGCGCGGAGGCGTGCTGTTCTTGCTTATCGGCCCCGGCGCGAGAGCGACCGGAATGGGCGAGGCCTTCGTCGCTATCGCCGACGACCCCACGGCGACATACTGGAACCCCGCCGGCCTCGGGCAATATCCGCTGTCGTCGCAGTGGCTCGATTTGGGAATGCCCCCCGGCGAGCGGGTAGTATCCGTCGCCGCCGACAGAACCGGCCTTATAGACATCGACTATAAGTCCTTCGATGTATGGGCGGCCACCGATGCGGGGCTGTTCCTCCGCAAAGGCAGAAGATGGGTCGGCGAGGAGCGATACTCCACCGCCGAGGGCGAAACAATGACCGACGCCCTCTTCCACTTCATCAGCGAGGAATCATTCGACTCGACCGCCATCAACGAGCGCATTATCCCCGCCGTGCTTTCTGCTAATGATATGGGCGAGCTTCCCGAAGGGCCGCTTCGTCCGGACACAAGGCTCAATATTCCCTTCTCTGCCCTCATCGACGGCAATATCACCGCGCTCTTAGGCGCGCGGCGAGAGCTTTGGGTCGGCACGGACAACGGGCTTTACCGGAGAGTTCGCGGGCGCTGGGAGAGGCTCAATCAGGCTGGCGGCCCGGGGACGAACCACGTCACCGCGCTCTCGCTCGATGACAGGGACTTTCTCTATGTCGGAACGAAGAACGGCCTCTTCGTCCTCTCCGGAAGCCGTTGGCGAAGATATACCACCGGCGACGGCCTCCCGAGCAACGAAATCACAACACTATATACAACCGGCCACCGCGATATTTGGGCAGGCACCAAGGCCGGCCCCGCGCGCCTGAGCGGCGAGCGCTGGGAGAGTTCGTTCAAGTTCGAGCCTACCGGCGATGTCGATTGGCACGGCCTCGTTCGGCAGGTATTCCCTCTGCACGGCGACAAAGCAATTGAGCACGCATCGGCGGAGATTATCGCAATCAACGAGCAACTCGACAGGCAACGCCCCGCGCCCGGAACGAGAGTCGATATTCCGTTCTCGATTGCCTTCCCCTCTGCGGTGACGGCAATATTCGTCGATAGGGAGAATACCGTATGGTTCGGCACGGAGATGGGCCTTAAATCTTTCGATGGCACGCGCTGGCAAGTTTTCGGGTGGGAATCGGAGCTAATCGAGGAAGAGATTTCCATCGAAAACTGGGCGCGCGCAAAGTGGCCTCGCGCTTCCGAAAACCTCATAAAGAATCTCGTCCGCGCCCTTCGCTATCAAAACAGAATCAACGCGCAGGTTTTCGATGCGGGTAAGACTATCGAATTCCCCTCAAGCCCCCTAAGCGGCCATATCACCGCGATAGAGCGCGCGCCCGATGGCGACCTCCTCGTCGGAACCGAGTTCGGAACAATGGTTTACGACTACAAAAAAGCCCGCTTCACATATTACGATTTCGGCGGCCTAAAAGACGACCAGCTCGTCGATGTCGTCCGCCACGGCAACGAGTATTGGTATAACACCGGCGACAGGGTGGCCGTCTATTCCAAGGGCAAGCACGGCCTTAGCTTCATGCACGTTCAATGGTTGCCGGAACTTGCGCCGGATTTATATTACGAGTTCTTGGGCGGCACAACTTTCCTCGAGGGCTGGGGAACTGTCGGCGGCGCAATTACTTACATCAACACCGGCTCGAACGAGTGGACGGACGAGGACGGCACCGTTCTCGGGACTTTCAGCTCATACGAACTTGCCGCGTCTGCCGTCTATGGCACCAAAGTGACGGACAATCTCTCGACCGGGCTTGCATTCAAAGTCATCTACTCGGCTCTCGCCAAGGGCGTCCGTGTGGGGATGGAGCAAAAAGAGGGCGTCGCGACGACATTCGCGGTCGATGGCGGCATTCTATATCAGACGCCGTTGCCGGGACTTACTTTGGGCGCGGCGGTTCAGAACCTCGGCCCGGACATTCACTACATCGATGCGGCGCAGGCCGACCCGCTTCCCCGCAACCTCAAAGCCGGTCTCGCGTTGCGCGCGCTGGACACCGATTACAACAAGCTCACCATCGCCGCGGACATCAACAAATCGCTCATCAGCTGGGGCGACGACACGTTCGTCAAAGAGTTCCGCGAGGCTGTTAAGAACATCGGCATTGAATATACCTATGCGAACTTCATCTCCCTCCGCGGCGGATATATGATTGACTACGATTACATCCCGACCGTCTCGTCGGAGATTATCCGCAACGAACCATACAGCTCGGATCATTGGAAGGGCATACATTACTTTACTCTCGGAGCCGGGCTGAGATTCCGCAACTTCGCGTTCGACTTCGGATACATTCCGCCGCAGGAGGACGAGGACGAGGGCAAGCTGGTGCTCTCGAACATTCTTCGATACTCGCTGAGTATAGCTTTCTAAGGGGAGTCAGTGTTTTTGCGCAAGCACATACTACTAATTTTGCTGGCGATTTTCGCCATCACGGCGGCGGGCGCGGAACGGATGATTGTCCGCGAAGCTATCGGCCCGAACCCGCACTTCCGCGGCGACCCATGGCCGCCGATGGTCTCCGACCGCAATCTGCTGAATCTCGACAGGCCCACGCCCTGGAGCTTCCCGAGGCCGACCAAAAGCGCTCGGAGGGACACACTCCGCGTGCTGGTTATTCGTGTGGAATTCCAGCCGGACAACTCGCCGCGCACCACCGGCAACGGCACTTTCGACCTTCGCCCGTATGAGGAATCCCCGCACCCGTTCGACCCGCTCCCGCACAACAAGGCGTATTTCGAGTCGCACATGCAGGCCATGCAGAATTACTATCTCGCGATTAGCGACTCGCAGGTCTATATCGACTTCGATGTCTTCCCGAACGGCCAGGACGACGCGTATCGCCTGCCCGACTCGATGGGATATTACGGCGAGCTTGGATGGATGGGCGGCGACATGGCCGAGCGCATGCAACAGTTCATGAAAGACGCGTGGGAGCTGGCCATCTCGTTCGGCGACTTCGACATCCGCGACTATGACGCATATATCGTGTTCCGCGCGGGGAGCGACTGGCAGAACGACATCGCATCGATGCGGCCGGACTTGGTAGAATGGTGGCCGCATATCTTCATCCCCACGCCGGACGACCTGCCGACGGGCTACTTGAAGCTACCGTTCAAAATCGCGGGGCACATCGAGGACGGGATTATCGTGCCCGAGCACGCATGGCAAGACGGCCAAATCGTCTGCATCAACGGCGCGCTGGTGCATGAGTTCGGCCATCAGCTCGGGCTGGTGGACTTGTATAACACGCGCAATTTTATCACGCAGGTCGGGGATTTCTCGCTGATGGACAACGGCTTCGCGCTCGGCGCGGACATCGGTTTCGATGTTGACGGCGACGGCGAGATTTCCGACGACGAGTTCTTCCCCGTCTATGGCATGTTCCCCGGCAACCTCGATGCGTGGAGCCGGGCCTATCTCGGCTGGGAGACGCCGCTGGTGGTCACGCATGACTCGGACAGCATCGTCATCGAGGCGTCTGCCCTGCCCAAAAATGAGGGCGTGACGATTGTCAAGATTCCGATAAATAGCTATGAATATTTCCTCATCGAGAACCGTCAGGACGACCTCGACGGCGACAACGGCTTCTACTCGCTGAAGCGAGACAGCGCAACCGGAGTGGTTCTCGGCGCGCTGGCGGTTGACACCACACGGTTCACTACGGCGGTGGACTTCCTGCTCCCCGGCAGGGGATTGCTCATTTGGCATGTCGATGAGACTGTGGCCTATGGCGATTTTATCGGCAACGGCATCAACAATTTCGACAATAACACGCTTCAGTGGGACATCGACCGTCGTTTTCTCGCTTTGAAAGAGGGAGACGGATATCAAGACCTCGGCACGATTATCACTTACGGCGAGCCGGGGGATTACTTCTACTACGGCAAAAATTTCGGGCCGACCACGAACCCCTCGACTGCCGCCAACGACGGCGGACGCACGGGGATTCTCGTCGATAGCATTTCGCTTCCCGGCGACGAGATGCACCTTCGCATTCGCTTCGATGTTGGCACACCCACGCCGACAATCATCACGACGATTTATCCGCTCTATGCGCCCATGCAGTCCGCCGACCTCACCGGCGACGGCGCGGACGAGCTTTACACCGAGGCGTATTACTACGAAGCCGGCTCGTATGTCGGTTGCGTTCTGATATGGAACTCCGACGGCACGCCCTTCATCGAGAACGACATACGCGTGGGCGGTGCGGAGTTCGACGGCAATATCGTCTATGCGGATTATCCGGTGGCCAGCAAAGTCTCCGCCGAGCGGATAACGCTTCCGGCAGTGGGCGACATCACCGGCGACGGACTGCCCGAGGTCGTGGGAATCGACACGGACGGCTATGTTCACGCGTGGAATCCCCTCAGCAGAGCGGGCAACTTCATGGCAACGGTGCCCGGCTTCCCCGTGAGGGTCGATACGACGGCATCGCGGAGCCTCTCGCTGTGGGATGCCACCGGCGACGGCAGGCTCGAGATTGTGGCATTTGCCGATGAGAAGTGGCACCTCATCGATGGCGACGGCACCGTGCTCGCATCCGGCGATGCGCGCGGCGAAATCACCGGCATCGCGCCATCCGACGAGGGGCTTTTCGTCCTCGCAAGGCGCGTGTCGGCGAAAATTTTCCTCTTCGACTGGTCGGGGGAGATTATCCGCGAGAGACAACTGCCGACGGGCGACGCGTCATACCTCGTCCGCGCGGACCTTGACGGCGACGGCGTTCCCATGGAAATCGCCTGCGTCTCGCGCAGTGGGATAATTTTCGCGTTGGATTCATCGCTGGAGTATATCGGCCATTTTCCCGCGGAGGTCGATGACACATCGCTCTCCAGCCCCATCGCAGTGGATTTCGTTGGCGACGGCGTTTTAGAGTTATTGTCGGTCGGTCGCGGTGGCCTGCAAGTTTATAAGCCCTCGGGATTTGCGCACGAGAACACGCCGTTTAGGATAGACGAAGTTCTCGCCTCGCCGATTTTCAGCGGAGAATACGCGGTTTTCCCCAGCGGCGACGGCCCCGTGAAAGCACTCGACAGGTTCGGCAATTCGCCTGCGGGCTTCCCGCTGGCGGGCGCGCCATCGAACGCCGCGCCCTGCTTCTTCCAAGACTCCGAGGGCGTCGGCCTTGCGCTGGGGAGCACTAACGGCTCACTGCTAATTTGGCGCGGGCTGGAGCAATCCCTCGGCGACGGCGCATGGCCTATGTGGGGCGCGGACGCGCAGAACACCTTCCTCCAGCGGAAGACGGGCGCGACGCCTGCCCTCGCCGGAAGCGACAGAATCGAGTTCTTTTACTGCTACCCGAATCCGGCGGAGCGCTCGACGGTGTTCAGGTATTCGCTCGATGGCTCCACGCCGACCGATGTGGCCATCGACATATACGATGCGGCGAACAACCATATCGCGCATCTTATGGGGCATGCCACCGCCGGCACGCCCATGGAGGTCGAGTGGAACACGGAGAAGGTCGCCAGCGGAATATACTGGGCGCGCCTCGTGGCGGAGTTCGGCAGTAAGGCGGAGTCGCAGATTTTCCGCGTCGCGGTGGTGAAATAGGGGCGACATATTCGTCCCACGGGGTGGCTTCGATACAGGCTTAAGCCTACTCAGCCGCCGGTCGTTGAGTAGGCCGAAGGCCGTATCGAAACGACAAGGAATTTTTGAAGTAGAAATATAAGATAACAAGATAATCGAAATGATAACTCTGGAGGAATTATGCTGATAAGAAAAATTGTCATTGTTTTCTCGGTTGTTCTCGCGGGGATAGCCATCGCCGGCAACCCAATCGCCGAGATGCGGCACATGCCGGTGCTCGGCAACCGCAACGCCCCTATATATGCCCAAACCGAGGAATCCGCCGACTTCCCGAGCGGAGAAGACGAGCTTTTCGACAGCGGCGAACATAAGAGCATCAAAACGAGTTTCCTTCTATCTCTGGCTCTTCCGGGCGCAGGGGAATTCTATGCGGGCAACAAAATCAAGGCCGGCGCGTTTCTCGCCGCCGAAATCGCCCTCTGGACCGGCGTTATTGTTTACAATAACAAAGGCAACGATGGCGAGGAAGCCTATCGCGTTTTCGCCGATGCGCACTGGGAATTCGAGTATTATCACGAATGGTTCAGAGGCTTCGGCAATGACTCGATTTACACCGAACAACTGCCCGTGCATGAGCATATCGAAATCGTCGGCGACGACACGATATATACTTACACCCCCAATAAGACGCACGACTATTACGAGATGATTGGCAAATATGACTGGTTCTTGCTGGGCTGGGAAGACCTCCCAAACCGCGACGCGATTCGCGATTCTTCCGCCATGTTCTCCGACCACTCCAATATTCTCGAGGTTCTCAAGCGCCATAGGGACAATAGCCAGCTCCGCCTCGATTACATGAACTTGCGCAAAGAGACGAACGATTACTTCACATACTCGAAATATTTCATTGGCGCGGCGATTTTCAACCATCTTCTGTCGGCTTTCGATGCCGCATGGACGGCCAAGCGCGCCAACGACAGGATGTATGAGGGGTTCACATTCGCGCCCAAGATGGAGGCGCATATCGTGTTCTCCCCCCAAGGCGAGCTTGAACCGCGAATAGTGGTCAACCTCGCGAAGTTTTAGGGGATTTGGATAAGGGCAAAAGGTAAAGGGTTCAAGGCTTTGAAGAAATTTATTATTATACTGTTCGCAATTTTTGTGCTGTCCCAAGCCTCTTTGGGGCAAGCGAGGGAGAATCCGTTCGGCGGGTCGAGGGAAATTTGGCAGGAGGAAACGCCATCCGAGAGGCCGCCATCGAAATGGACAGCCGCGGGGCTTTCACTTCTCGTCCCCGGCGCGGGGCAGATGTATCTCGGGAATACTTCCACGGCGAAATACTTCTTCGCGGGCGAGGGCGCAATTTGGGGCGCTTTCGCCGGATACCGCATCCTCGGAAACTGGCGAAAAGAGCAGTATCGGAACTTCGCCGCGATTCATGCGGGCATCCGCCCCGAGGGCAAAGACGACGAGTTCTTCGAGGATTTGCTATATTTCTACAGCAGAGACCAATTCAACTATTGGATGCACCTCATCTATCGCGGGAATGTCCCGCTGTATCCCGAGACGGACGAATTTTTTTGGGAATGGAAAACCTCCTCTGCGATGGACGAATACGCCGATTTGCGGTCATCAAGCGAGAAAGCATATCGCTCGGCGCGGACGATGTTGGGCGTGGCGCTGGTCAACCGCGTCATCAGCGTAGTCGATGTTTTCCGCACGGATGTTCACAGCCTCGGCGATGATGCAATCGGCGACAGCGGCGAGCTTATCCCGCAGGCATATCTCGGGCAATCCAGCGACGGCACGCCCTCATTCGGATTGAGGGTTGTGAAGAATTTTTAGGAAGACGAATTAGCCCTCAATTCCGCCTGCTTCCAAATCCATTAAGCTTCATCCAATTTTTATCTTGTTCGGCGTTTCAAATGACACAACGCCATGGGATAGGTCAGCTCAGAGCGACAAGCTGTCGGCGACTGTTTAAGATAATAGTTATATTACCTTGAATGAGCACGCGGAGTAAAAATTGTCTCTCTGCGGCCTCACATCGTTTTGTGATGACTATGAAATTGCGATGATTAAGATTTTTAACGACTTATCGGCAACCTAACCGCACCGCAAAAAATCTCCGCCCAGACCATAAGGACAACTCGATACTATCGAACGGACAAAACGGCCAAATAATTAACGACAAACTTCACACTATTACATCTTGACAATAAACCGTGTTTTGTTATATTTGTTAACTCTATTGAAATCCCCCTTGGAGAGATATGGAACAATTAGGCGATAGAATTCGCAGATTGAGGCTTCAGAAAAACATTTCCCAGAGGCAATTCGCAAAGCTCGTGGGCGCAAGCCCCGGGCTAATCTCGTTCATAGAGAGAAACCGCAACAAACCCAATTACCTTATTATTGGGAGAATCGCCAAAGTCCTCGGGACTACCAGTGATTATTTAATCTACGGAAGCGAAGCCTCGGGCGAATCCACCGAGGAGCTGATTAAGCGCCTCAAGCGTGAGCTTGGCACGGATTCCGCCGACAAGGAGGGTCTTAAACTCTCGGCGAAAGAGCGGGAGCTAATCGAGAAACACAACATCCTCGCGCGGCTCGCCCGTCTCACCAGAACCGACCTCGAAATCGTCCTCGATGTGCTGAAAAGAATCGAGTATTTGTAGGTCGCGCTTTCTCGGAGCTTTCTGGATAATTAGTAGAATTATGTCATTTCGACGAGACTGAAAGTCGAGGAGAAATCTCGACCAACATTAAAGAGGACTTTCCCCTTGCTATTCGAGCCTAATTCAGCGATAGGCCGAAGTATATTGCCCATCCGGCGGTCTCTATCTCGCCGCCGGGGACCAGCTCGTATCCGTCGATTTCTACCGGATCATAATGCACTCGCGTGCCCCAGATGTAATCGCCCTGCACGAAAATCCCAATGCCGATGACGCGCACTTCCAAGCCCGCCGATGCTATCAGCATCATTTCCCAATGGCGCTCGGTAATCAATTTCTTCGATGATCCCCCTGTGCCCGCAACATTGTAGATGAGTTCTTGGCGCACCAGCGGCGAAATAAAGCCCACGCTTCCGGATGCGTATGGGTAGATTCCCGTGCCGCCCTTGCAAAGTTCCAATCCTGCGCCTGCACCGGCATAGACGGAAATCGCGTCGAGGCGGTGTTTATACTCGCCGAGGGTGTAAGGCGAGGTGATATCCGTGGACGCTACTATCGGGACGGATGTCTCGCGGACTTTGATGAACTTCGACCCGCCCTGAAGGAAGAGATAATCGCCGAGATTGATCTTTAGCTCGATCATGTAAGAGTTTGCGTTCGTGTCCTCGAATGTGCTGTCCTGCGGGACGAAGATGCCGATTCCGCCGCGTATGCCCACTCCGCCGAAAGTTGCTCCGGCGAGGAGAGCAGTCGCGAGGAGCAAAAGGAGATTTTTATTTGTCGAGTTCATCTTGGTCAAACTCCGGTGGCGCGGCGGGCGGCGCAGGGCTTTGCTTTTCCTTGAAAACCGCGCCTCCGATAAGCCCGCCCACAGTGGCGAATATGGAGTTCGCTATCAAACTCGACACGAGAGTAATCGTCATAAGGAGCACGGGGTTGAAGATGAAGTTCGCCATCATCTCCTGCATGGCCATGTCGATTTCAAATGCAGAATAGATTTCTAAAAGACTTGATAAATACATGTCGCGGAAGAAGTAGCCGAGAATTCCCGCGCCGACGGCCTGCACGGCCGCGCCTATCAGACCAGCGACGAGACCTACAATCGCGCCCTCGCCGGGGGTAATGCTCCCCCATTCCTGCTTGAAAATGAGAGCCGCGAGAAACCCGCCGCCAACTATCCAGAGGCAACAAAGGCAGTTGCCGTAGTTGACAAAGGGGATTGTCGAGAGGAGGCCGAGGACTATCCCGGGCCAAATCGCCGACGATAAAAAGGGCTTCTTTCCTTTCACCATGATTGCTCCTTATTGTAAGTTCTCGATTTTCGCCCAGAGGGCGGGGTCGATGTTGCGGAACGGGCTGTCCTGCTCTGCGAGGATGCGGTATCGCGTCATTTCCTTCGGTGAAATTTCTGTGCCGTCAAGGATTCGCTCGATTGCGTCGGCGAGCTTGCCGAACGCATCGTTGTGGAAGAAGATGCGGTTCTCGGCGTAATCGCGCGCCGACCAAGTGCTAATGAGGAACTGCCAGTCGCTGGACTCGAGAAGCAACAGCTCTCTCGCGGCCTGCTCGAGCGCTTCGCCAGCGGCTTTGGGCTTGCCGGCTTCTATCCAGCGCGAAACAAGCTCGGTCATCTTGCGCTCGGCCTCGTATATGTGTCTCCAAGTCCACTCGGTCCATTCATTAAGCCAAATGTAATGGAAGCCGCCTTGCCCCCAAGAGCCTTCGGGGATGGCTATCGCCTCCTCCGGGGGGTGTAGTTTGAGCGCAGTTGAGCCGGAAACCATCTCGATATCGGGGGTCTTGGCGATTTTCTCGGCGACTTTCGCGAGCCAGCGCGGCCCCTCGAACCACCAATGGCCAAAGAGTTCGGCATCGAACGGAGCGGTCAGGAGTCCGCCATTTTCGAGGCGCTTTCTAACGACGGAGACGAAATGGTCGGCCTGCTCTTCGAGAGCGCCGTCAATCCACTCGGGGACATAGATTTTTTTGTCGGCGAGGTCGATATCCGCGCCGGTGACGCGCCAATAGCGGTGGCCGCCGGGGAAGTGCTTCTTGTGGAAATCGAGATAGGCGGGATTCCCCGGATATCCCCACTCGGCAGACCACACCTGAAGGGCGGTGTCCGGGTCGCGGAAGAAGAACGCCGTGCCCTCAGGCTTGCCCGTCGATGTGACGAGATATGGTTTGAGCGTGGTGCGCTCTGCAATTTTCTCCGGCGGGGCGTAGTTCTCGGCGAACCTCACCCAAAGTGCGCGAAGGCTCTCGAACCTGTCGATATAGACGCCTTGCGACTCGCCGCCGATAAGAAGGTGTGAGTCCGCGACAGTCCACTCGATGCCCGCCTCGTGGAGGAGTTCCTCCACGCCGCGCCTATTGAACGGCTTGCCGTCGCCGATGGGTGGCTTCCAGTTATATGCGGGGCGATATGCGCACTCGGGCATCCAAACACCGCGGGGCTTTCTGCCGAAATGCTTCTCGTAAGTCTTCACGCCGGTGAAAATTTGCCCGCGCACCGCCTCGTCGGTTCCGAGCAGGGGGAGATATCCGTGCGTGGCGGCGCTGGTGATAATCTCGATTCGTCCGGCGTCCTGAAGCTCGCGGAACGCGCCGAGAATGTCGCGCTTAATCTTGTGGACGAAGAAGTCCTTCACCCGCGTGAAACTCTCCTCCCACATTTCTGCCAGTGCTTCGAGTTCTGCCTCGCCGGTGGCGGAGAAGACCTCGCGGTTTTGGCGCGCATCGGTGATTTTCTGCTCGAGATATGCCTCGAGCGCGCCGGAGAACTGCCTATGCGCGATTTGCTCGCACAATATCGGCGTAAGCCCGATGCTCATGTCGAACGGAACGCCTTTGGCGGAAAGCTCATCGAAGGCCATGAGAATCGGGATGTATGTCTCGGATGCGGCCTCGAAAAGCCAGTCCGTGCCGTGGGGCCATGTGCCGTGCCCCATCACATAGGGCAGGTGCGAGTGGAGCACGAAGTGCAGTTTTCCGGTCATGCTATCATCACTCCTCGATAGAGCGCAGGTATTCCGCCGCGACTTCGGGCGGCGTGGGATTTATGTAGAAGCCGGTTCCCCACTCGAAGCCCGCGACTTTGGTGAGGCGCGGAATAATCTCCAGATGCCAGTGCCAGTCGTATGGGAGCGTCTTCCAGTAATTTTCTTTGCCCGGGCGAACCGTCACGTTCGGCGCGGTATGAAGGACAAAATTGAACGGCGGGTCGTTGAGGGCGACCTTGAGCCTGCGGAGCGTATCGCCGAGGACTTCCGCGAAGCCGCGAATGATGTTGTCCGGCGAGAGCGTGTAGTCGTGCGAGTGGACGCGCGGGAGAATCCACGTCTCGAAGGGGAATCGGCTTGCATAAGGCTCCAGCACGACGAAGCGTTCATCGGCATGGACGATTCTGTCTTGCATCGCCAGCTCTTGGTTCATGATGTCGCAGAAAAGGCATCGCTCTTTGGCGAGGAAGTGTTCGCGTGCGCTGTCCAGTTCGGCGGAGATTGTTCGCGGCGTAATAGGCGTAGCGATGAGCTGAGTGTGCGGATGCGCGAGGCTCGCGCCGGCGGTTTCGCCGTGGTTTTTGAAGATGAGGGCATACCGAAGGCGGCTGTCTTTATAGAGGTCGGAGATTCGGTCGCGGTAGATTTTGCAGATTTCGAAGAGGTGTTCGTCCGGCAAGTCGCCCATGTGTGCGTCGTGGTCGGGCGTCTCGATAATCACCTCGTGCGCGCCGATTCCGTTCATCATGTCGAATATGCCCAGCCCGCGCCGCCCGAGGTCGCCCTCGACCGCCAACGCCGGGAATTTGTTCGGTATCACGCGGATATCCCAACCCGGGGAATCCTTCGCGCCGCCCGATGGGCGAAGGGCAATAATCTCGGGGGGCGTCTTGTCCTCGTTGCCATCGCAAAAGGGGCAAACGGTCGGTTTGGGGGAGACGTTGTTCTCCTTCTTGAAGTCCATCGGCCGCCGCGCCCTCTCGATAGCGACGATAACCCATCTCTTCTGCACCGGATCGTGCCTGAATTCGCTCATATATCCACCTTTCTTTTAATTCAAAACAACTTTACGAAATCTAAAGATACCAATTATCTCCATCAACCGCAACCGACTTTTTTCTCGCAGGAGCGAAGGGGGCGTCGGCCCCCTCTGCGATTTTCAAATCGCAGAGGGGAGCGAAGTAGTCGGCGGGAAGTTTTCCGCCACGAGCGCAGTTCTCGCCCCGACTACTTCGCTGGCCGTTTACGGCCGCCGACGCCCCCGACATTGCCTGTCCGAAAATCGCGGCAGTTTGAAACGTTATTATCAAACTCTCTTGATTATCCCGAGGCCGAGGCGCTTCATGTGAATCGTAAATCGAACAACCTCATCGATGATATGCGCCAGCCAAATACCCGCGACTCCCCATCCAAGCGCGAAAACGAAAACGGCGGAAAGCCCCAATATATTGACGATGACGGTTATCGTGCAGACAGTCAGGATAAAAATGAGATCGCCGCGGGCGCGGAGTTCGCTGGCTGTAATCATAGTGAGAGACTTGGGAAGCTGGAGTAGCGCTAACAGCGGTATAAGCGTCACCGTCATCGCTATGACCCGCTCATCATAGGTGAAAAGCCGCGCGAGCGGGGTTTTCAGAAGAAGAACGACGACGCCTACAATGAAGGCCGTGCCTACGCTCACGAGGCGCATATTGCGGGCGATTTTCGCCGATGCCTGCTCCTCTTTAGCACCGATGCGATGTCCGCACAGCGCCATATTCGCGAATGCATACCCCTGATAGATAACTCCGAGCGTTTGCGAGAGGCGGAGGATTATCTGATGCGCGGCAAGTTCGGCATCGCCGATTCTCGCCACGAACGCAAGAATCACGAGCTGGCCGCCCATCCAGACGAGTTGCTCCATCGTCACGGGGAAGCCGGTTTTGATTATCCGCTTCAGAATCGACATCTGCGGGCGAAGCATATCCCTAAAGTGAAGCTCGACCAGCGTCCTCTTGCCGACAAGTAGCCTCAGCTGGATTAAAAAGCCCACAGTCTGCCCGATACCGAGCGCCAGCCCCGCACCCAATGCCCCCATCGCGGGAATCCCCAAGCCGTCGTGGCCATAGACAAAAAGCACCGCAAGCCCCGCATGGAGGACATTTGCCGTGAGATTCGTCTTCATCGAAGCGACGGAATCGCCGATGGAGCGCAATATCCCCGTGCCGGTGAAGTTCAGTGCAATAGCAGGCATAAAAAGCGCGAGCATCGTGAAATATTCCACCGCAGAGCGTTGAACATCACCGCTCGTGCCGAACAGCGTTTGGAAGATGAAGCCCTTGAAGACGAAGGAAATCACCGCGAAAATAACACCGATCGCCATCGCAGAAGACATCGCCTTCCCGAAAAGCCTCGATGCGCTATCTTTGTCGCCGGCACCCAAATGGCGGGCTATCGGCACCGATGCGCCCATAACGAAAGTTAGGAAAATCGTGAACATGAAGAACAGCACCCACAGCGCTATTCCACCGCCCGCAAGAGCCGATGGGCTGTAATGCCCGAGGATTATGCCGTCGAAAGCGACAATCAGTGTCAATGAGAGCAGATCGATGACTGCGGGCGCGACGGTTTTCCTCGAATCGAGCCTCTCCCCAGGTGTTTCGATGAAGCTGTCGGGTTGGAAATCGGACATTCGCGGGGCCTATGGCTTTTCGAGCGAGTGATTTGCGATGAATTCCTCTGTGAGCCTCAGCGCCTCGTTGTCGTCAAACTGGATTGGCGGAGATTTCATGAAGTATGCCGACGGCCCCTCGATTGCGCCGGAAATGCCCTTGTTCATTGCGAGTTTCGCGATGCGCACCGCGTCGATGACTATTCCCGCGCTATTCGGCGAATCCTCGACGGAGAGCCTGCATTCGAGGTTCATCGGGACATCGCCGAAATGCTTGCCCTCGATGCGTAGGTAGCAGACCTTATTGTCCTTTTGCCACGGCACGAAATCCGAAGGCCCAACGTGGATGTTGCAGTCATCGATATGCTTGCCCTTGCGCTCGATTTGCGATTTCACCGCGTTGGTCTTCGATTCCTTTTTGCTGTCGAGACGGGCGCGTTCGAGCATGTTCAAAAAGTCTGTGTTGCCGCCGGTGTTGAGCTGGTATGTCCGCTCTATCGGCATTCCCCTGTCGAGGAAAAGGTTCGTCAGGACGCGGTGGAGTATAGTTGCGCCGACCTGCGACTTGATGTCATCGCCGATGACGGGCAGTCCCCGCTCGATGAATCGCTCCTGCCAATACTTCTCCCGCGCGATGAACACGGGAATGCAGTTGACGAACGCGCAACCGGCGTCGAGAACCTGCTCGACATACCATTTCGTGGCCATCTCCGAACCGACGGGAAGGTAGTTCACCACGACATCGGTATTGGTATCTTTGAGAATTCCCACGATGTCGTCGGTCGGCCCGGGGGCTTTTTCGATGATTTCTTTGAGGTAAAGCCCGAGGCCGTCGTGCGTCATTCCGCGTTGCACGGGGACGCCGAGGTGCGGGACGTCTTTTTGGAAAACCTCCGTGCAATTCGGCTCGGCGAAAATCGCCTCGGAGAGGTCTTTACCGACCTTGGTTTTGTTGATGTCGAACGCGGCGGAGAACTCGATATCGGATATATTTATTCCGCCGAGGTTCGTGTGCATGAGGCCGGGAACGAACTCGCCCTCGCGAGCGTTCTTATAGTAAAAGACGCCCTGGACAAGCGAGCTTGCGCAATTCCCGACACCGATAATAGCAACCCTGACTTTACTCATGGGGACTCCTTTACGCCATTCCGCGCTCTTTGAGAAGTTTGTGCGTGTGCATGAGGCGAGTTATCGCTGTGAGGTTCGTGCCGACGGCGAGAGTGATGAGCGCGGCTTTGAGAAGAAAATCGTGGAGATAGTTGTAAGATAAGTCCACGAAAAAGGGATTCAGCGCGCCGGTGAGTATCGATGACGTGCCGAGAGCGATAACTCGCTCCGGTCTCTGCCAGAAGCCCACCGAACATTTGAGACCCAGCCCCTCGCTCCGCGCACGGACATAGCTCACCATCACCGAGCCAATAAGTGCGACTATCGCGACAATTTGGAAAAAATCTACAAAATGAGCTTTCGAGTGTCCGAGATAACCGTAGAAGCCCAGATATACCGCGAACTCGGCGTATCTGTCGAAAGTCGAGTCCAATATCGCGCCCCATTTGGACGCCGTGCCGGAAAATCGTGCGACCGCGCCGTCGAGGTTATCCGCGATTCCTCCGAGAAAAAGAAAAATCCCGCCGATAATCAGATGGCCCGTCCATAGAGAAATGCCAGCGACAATAGACAGCGCGAAGCTTAGTATCGTCAGTGCCATCGGTGTGATGCCGATGTTCGACAACCCCGATGCAATTTTGCCTATGACACCGAGATACCCCTCGACAATTTTTTCTTGGCGACTCATTTCAGGCACGACTTTCCTCCATTATTCGATTAAATTACGCAATTACGACATCAAAATCAAGGGCTATCACATTGCACAAGATTTCCGCGACTGTGGGGGGCGTCGGCGGCCGTGCACGGCCAGCGAAGTAGTCGGGGCGCGATTGCGCATCCGGCGGGAGACTTGCCACCGACTACTTCGCTCTCCTCTGCGATTTAGCAAATCGCAGAGGAGGCCGACGCCCCGAGCGAATGCAAAAGAAAATCGCCTTTCACTCACTTCCCACGAACACAAACTTCGCTTTCCGCGCAAAAAGCCTTTGATTTTATTTTTTATATGAATATGATTTAGGGCTTTGTGTTTCGTCTTTCACAGTCATTCGAGGAATGGAAGGGTCATGGAAGAGAATAAGAGAAAGCATGATTCGCCGGAGTATCGCGAGTGGGAGGAGAAAGTCCTCAAGCCATTCTTGGAGAAGACTCCGGAGAGCGACAACCTCGTCGATTCGGCTGGCGAGCCTGTTGACAGGCTCTTTCTGCCGGAGGAAATCGACGAGAAATACATGGATAAGCTCGGCTTCCCCGGCGCTTATCCGTTCACGCGGGGCGTGTATCCCACGATGTTCCGAGGGCGGCACTGGACCATGCGCCAGTATGCCGGCTTCGGCACGGCGGAGGAGTCCAACGAGCGATACAAATACCTGCTCTCGCAGGGACAGACAGGCCTGTCGATAGCCTTCGACCTGCCAACGCAAATCGGCTATGACTCCGACCACGCGATGAGCGAGGGCGAGGTCGGCAAAGTCGGCGTCGCGGTGGACACTTTGGCTGACTTGGAGACGCTGTTCGACGGAATCCCGCTGGATAAAGTCTCAACGTCGATGACCATCAACTCCACGGCGTCGATTCTGCTGGCGATGTATATCGCCGTCGCACGAAAACAGGGCGTCGGCATGGACAAGCTCCGCGGGACGATACAGAACGACATTCTTAAGGAATACATAGCCCGCGGGACATACATCTTCCCGCCGCGCCAGTCGATGCGCATCATCACGAATATCTTCGAGTTCTGCACAAAGAACGTCCCGAAGTGGAACACCATCTCGATTTCCGGCTACCATATCCGCGAGGCAGGCTCGACGGCGGTGCAGGAAGTCGCGTTCACCCTCGCCGACGGAATCGCATACTGCGAGGCCGCACTCGAGGCGGGCATGGACATCGACAGCTTCGCGGGAAGGCTGTCCTTCTTCTTCAACGCGCACAACAACCTGCTCGAAGAGGTGGCGAAATTCCGCGCGGCGCGGCGCATGTGGGCGAAAATCATGCGCGAGAGGTTCTCCGCAAAAAACGAAAAGTCCATGATGCTCCGCTTCCACACGCAGACCGCCGGCTCGACGCTCACAGCCCAACAGCCGAACAATAACATAGTCCGTGTGGCGATCCAGACATTGGCGGCGGTTCTCGGCGGAACGCAGAGCCTTCACACAAACTCCCGAGACGAGGCACTTTCACTGCCCACCGAGGAGTCCGTCCGCATCGCACTTCGGACGCAACAAATCGTCGCCCAAGAATCCGGCGTCGCCGACAGCATCGACCCGCTGGGCGGCTCGTTCTACATCGAGGAAATGACCGACCGCATCGAGCGCAAAGCCTTCGATTACATCGAAAAAATCGACGGCATGGGCGGAATGACATCGGCAATCGAGAAGGGCTTCGCCCAGCGCGAGATACAGAAAAGCGCTTACGACTACCAAAAGGCCATCGAAGCGGGGAAGCGCATCATCGTGGGCGTGAACAAGTTCGCAACAGAAGAGCCGCCATTGAAAGACCTTCTCCGCGTGGACGAAAGCATCGCGGTCAAGCAGAAAGAGAAGCTCGCGAAAGTCAAGGCCGGTCGCGACAACTCCAAGGTCGCTGAACTTCTCTCCGCGCTCAAAACCTCCGCCGAGGGCGACGACAACCTCATGCCGCACATACTCTCCGCCGTCGAGGAATACGCCACAATCGGCGAAATTTCCGACACGCTTCGCGAGGTGTTCGGCGAATATCGAGAGCAAGTTATTCTGTAAAATAGGAGCATAATGTTAGAAAAAATCGACCATATCGGCATCGCCGTGGAGAGCCTCGAGGAGAGCATCCCCGTGTTCCGCGACCTTCTCGGACTGGAGTTTCTCGGCGAAGAGGAAGTCCCCGACCAGCGCGTCCGCGTCGCGAAATTCGACATCGGCGGAGTGCATATCGAGCTACTCGAACCCACCAGCACGGACAGCCCAATCTCACAGTTCATAGAGAAGCGCGGGCAAGGGATTCACCACATTTCATACCGCACGAACGACATAGAGGGCGAAATCGCCGGCCTTATCTCCAAAGGCGCACGCATGATTGACGAGTCCCCGCGCATTGGTGCCGGTGGCATGAAAATCGCCTTCGTCCACCCGAAATCGACCGCGAAAGTATTAACGGAAATTTGCGAGGGATAATATGAGCAATGAAGAGAAAATCCTCGACCTCAAAAACCGCCGAGAAACCGCAAGCAAGGGCGGCGGCGAGAAGAGAATCGCCAGCCAGCACGCCAAGGGCAAGCTCACCGCCCGCGAGCGCCTCGAAAAACTTCTCGACCCGGGGAGCTTCGAGGAGTTCGACATGTTCGTTGAGCACGAATGCACGAACTTCGGCCTCGACGCATCGCACATCCCCGGCGACGGCGTCGTCACGGGATACGGCACAATCAACGGCAGGACGGTGTTCGTCTTCTCGCACGATTTTACCGTCTTCGGCGGCTCCCTCTCGATTACCTTCGCCAGGAAGGTCTTGAAAGTCATGGACATGGCCGCCAAGGTCGGCGCGCCGGTCATTGGCATCAATGACTCAGGTGGCGCGAGAATTCAAGAGGGCGTCGATTCGCTGGCGGGCTACGGCGATATATTTTACAAGAACGTCGTTTATTCCGGCGTCGTCCCGCAGATTTCAGCGATTATGGGGCCGTGCGCGGGCGGGGCGGTTTATTCCCCCGCGCTGACGGATTTCGTCTTCATGGTCAAGGACACAAGCTATATGTTCGTCACCGGCCCGAAGGTCGTGAAAACCGTGACGAACGAGGATGTCAGCGTCGAAGACCTCGGCGGGTGCATGGTGCACAACTCAAAAAGCGGCGTCTCGCACTTCGCATGTGAAAACGAGGACGAACTTATCGAGGGAATGCGTCGGCTGTTCGACTTCATCCCCCAAAACAACATGGAACTACCGCCGGACTTCCCGACCGACGACCCCGAAAACCGCGAATGCCACGCAATCTCCGACATCATCCCTGATAACCCGAACCGCCCATACGACGTGAAGGACATCATCCACGAGATAGTCGATGACGGCGAATTCTTCGAAGTGCAGGCGCTTTGGGCGACGAACATGGTCGTAGGATTTGCGCACATGGGCGGAAAATCTGTCGGCATCGTGGCGAACCAGCCGAAGCACCTCGCCGGCGTCATCGACATCAACGCATCGAACAAGGCATCGCGCTTCGTCCGCTTCTGCGACTGCTTCAACATCCCGATAATCACGCTCGAGGACGTGCCGGGATTCTTGCCCGGAACTTTCCAAGAACACGGCGGAATCATCAAGCACGGCGCGAAACTCCTATACGCATACTCCGAGGCGACAGTCCCGAAAATCACGCTTATTCTCCGCAAAGCTTATGGCGGGGCATACTGCGTCATGGGTTCGAAGCATCTATCAGCGGACATCAACTACGCGCTTCCCTCGGCGGAAATAGCAGTGATGGGGCCGAAGGGCGCGGTGGAGATAATCTTCGGCAAGGACATCAAAGAGGCGGAAGATCCATCCGCCAAAGCCGAACAGCTCGAGGCCGAATACCGCGAGAAGTTCGCCAACCCCTTCGTCGCGGCGCAGAAGGGCTACATCGATGATGTTATCGAGCCAAAGGAGACGCGCCACCGTATCATTCGCGCCCTCGAACTGCTTAAAGACAAGAAGGACAAACTCCCGTTCAAAAAGCACGGGAACATCCCTCTATAAGGAGCGACGATGAATTTGTTTCTCATAGCAAGCGGCGGAAGAGCACTCACATTCGGGGAAGTCGTCCTTCTCTCGGTTTCCGGAACACTGCTTGTTCTTCTTGCGCTGACAATTCTTGCGCTTTCGGTGTCGCTGTTTAAATTTTTCGGCAAAAAGACCGAGAAGCCGCCTAAAGCCGACAACCCCGGGACGGCGGCAGTCCCTCCGGCAACCGAAAACCCACCACCGAACACCCCGCAACTCGACGATAACCAACTCGCCGCAGTGCTGGCGGCGGTTTCGATAGAACTTAAGCTATACCACGAAGACGAGCTTCCCCAGCTGACTTTCGATTACACGCCGCGCCAGATAAGCGGCTGGTCGATGGCCAATCACTCGACGAATTAGGAGCGAAATATGGGCGAATACATTTTCACAATCGGCGATAAAGAATATAAGGTAGATGTCAAGAGCATCGAGGCCGGCATCGCGACGGTTGTCATCGATGGCAAAGAGGTCGGCATTAGTATCAAACAACTCGGCAAGCGCGCCGATACACCGGTCGTGCGCAAGCCCGCGAAGAAGGCCGAGCGCACGGCGGTTCAACAGGTGCCCGTCGCGCCGGCGGTTCAAGCCGTCCCTCATTCATCCGGCGGAAAGCTCGTCCGCGCGCCCATCCCCGGCGTGATACTGAAAGTCCTCATCAAAGAAGGCGACACCGTCAAAGCCGGACAGGACATTATCGTCATGGAGGCCATGAAGATGGAAAACCAGATTCAAACCTCTGTCTCCGGCGTGGTGTCGAAAATCAACGTCGCCGTCGATCAATCGGTTCAGCAGGACGAAGTTCTGCTGGAAATCGACCCCTCATAAGGAGCCTCGATGGAAATACTCTTAGATTTTCTCAGCTCCACGGGCATCTTCAGCATCACGATAAGAAACATCGCGATGATGATTATCGGCGGGGTGTTGATTTATCTCGGCATTTCGAAGAAATATGAGCCGCTTCTTCTCGTCCCAATCGGCTTCGGGGCGATAATCGGGAACATGTTCATTCCGCAGGGGCTTGATGTTCTTATCGATGGAAGCGCGCCGATTACGGCGCAATCCTCCGTGTTCAGCGTGATTTATTTCGGCGTTAAGACCGGCGTTTTCCCCGCGCTCATTTTCATGGGCGTGGGCGCGATGACGGACTTCTCGTCACTCATCTCGAACCCCAAGACTGTGATTTTGGGCGCGGCGGCGCAGGTCGGAGTTTTCCTCACATTCTTCGTGGCGGTTCTCGTTTTCAAGTTCGATGCCGCTCTCGCCGCGGCGGTTGGCCTTATCGGCGGCGCAGACGGCCCGACATCGATATTCCTCGTCTCGAAACTCGCTCCGGATTACCTCGCGCCGGTTTCCATCGCGGCATATTCCTATATGTCGCTCGTTCCGATAATTCAACCGCCGATAATGAAGCTCCTCACGAGCAAAAAAGAGCGCCTCATCCGCATGCCCCAGCCGCGCGAAGTTTCGACTAAAGAGAAAATTTTCTTCCCGATAGTCGCATTTATCATTAGCGCGTTTATTGCGCCGGGAGCCTTGCCATTGCTGGGTCTTTTGTTTTTGGGGAATCTTCTCAAAGAGAGCGGCGTGACCAACCGCCTCGCCAAAACCGCCGCCAACGCGATAGTTGACACATCTACGATATTCATCGGCCTCTGCGTCGGCCTCAGCGCGCAAGGCTCGACCTTCCTCACATGGACATCGATTTCGATTTTCGTGCTGGGCGTAGTGGCATTCGGCTTCGCGACCGTGGGCGGCGTGCTTTTCGCCAAACTGATGAATGTCTTCTCGAAACACAAAGTTAATCCCCTCATCGGCGCGGCGGGCGTCTCCGCCGTCCCGAACTCGGCACGCGTCGTCCAGATGGTCGGCAGACAAGAAGACCCCGACAATCACCTGCTCATGCACGCCATGGGGCCGAATGTCGCGGGAGTTATCGGCACAGCTATCGCCGCGGGCATCTTCCTGAGCTTCTTCGGCTGATAGGAGATAAAATCGAAATAGGCGCGAAAATCGTCCGGTTCGTTGAAGTTGATTCGACGAACCGGATTGCGCTTTCGGCGCAGGACTATCCTTCGGGCACAGTATTCGTCGCCCAGAGCCAAACCGCCGGTGTTGGCCGTCGGCGGAGGCCTTGGCTCTCGCCCGAGGGCGGGCTGTATCTCACTATCTTGCTCGAAAATTTGCCGGAGGCCATCGATTATCAGAAGTCCGCAATTGTCTGCGGATTTTGCGTTGCGGAGACCTGCAGAGCATTCGCGCCGAATGAGTTGTTTCAGCTAAAGTGGCCGAACGATGTCCTTGTTGGCGGGAAAAAAATTTGCGGAATTCTCGCCCAAAATGTTGTGCGCGGAATGTTCTCGCGTGGGGCTATTGGCATTGGCATAAACTTAAATCCCCCGAGCCAAGAATTGCCGCCGGATTTGACCGACAAGGCGATTTTTTTGGCGGAAATCATCACTGAAACCGTTGATATTTCATCGTTTGAGCGCACTCTTCTCGATAAGATTCGCGAGACCCATCAAGCCCCAATTTCCAAGGCTTTCGCCCGATTGCTTCCGCAAATCAACAGCGTGTTATTTAGGCGGGGCGAGCTAAGCTCGCTGGAAATTCGCGGACAATCTGCGCAAAATCGCATCCTGCTCATCGAGGAAGACTGCAGTCTCGCAATCGAAGACTCCTCGGGAAACGAACTTCGCGTCTCTATCGGCGAGTTCCTATAAAAAAGCCCCGAAGTTATTTCGGGGCTTCGTCTTACGGTTTTGCCGCTTTCCCTAACGAGCCAGAACCACCGTTCCGTTGCAAATCACTCGGCTATCTTGGATGATGATGTAAATGTATAGCCCCTCGGGCATCATTCGTCCGTTTTGGTCTCTTCCATCCCATGACCTCGGCAAGACGTCCAGAAGGTCGAGTGCCCTCATATCTATATGTCGTCTAAATACTTCGACGTTTCTTGTGGTGTATATCACAAGTTCGGCGGTTTCGGAGAACATGTGCGGGTAATTGAATATCGCGTAATCGTTTATAAGGTC
>DSAF01000152.1 GCA_011388305.1 Candidatus Zixiibacteriota bacterium
ATTTGAGCTTATACCGAACCGGCGAGACTTGCGCCGTCTTCGTGACGGATGCCGCAGATTTTGCCGGCAACGGCATTTCCGCGCCGGTTGGAGGAGGTTTCACCTTCGACTTCGACGCGCCGGAAATTGTGCTCGTTTCACCGGATACGCTATATGGTCCGCTCCAGAGAGTCGCCTGGCGCATCGTTGATGAGCCTGCGGGCGTTTCTCCGGAGTCTATCACATTGACCGCCAATGGGATAGCTTACACTTTGGCATCTTTGGCACTTTCTTTTGACGGCGAAATTTTGACCTTCGCCCCGAGATTGGCCGAGCCATGGCACGCCGACGCCGAAATCTCCCTGACCATCGCAGATATGGCATATGCGTGCCCGAATATCGCGAATTATGACCTTACATTATTATATATGCCGGCTGAGCCTCAGGCGCGCTTCCTTTCGCCGCCGTCCGGCATGGCAATCGCCTGCGACCCGCTTCGCGCCGAGATTTTCTTCGATGGCGCGTTCGGCGTGGATGTTTCCTCCGCAGAAATTACCTGCAATGGCACAGTCTTGCGTTCGGGGGATTTGCTCGTCGCGGGTGATTCGGTTTTCGCAATTTTCCCCGAGGGCGCAATTACTTCCGGAGCCGATCAGATAACAGTTTCCGGCCTTTTCGATACTTTGGGCAACGAAGTCCCGGCGATAGTCCAAGATGTGCTCTTGGACTTCAATCCTCCGCGAATCGAACAGCCATATCCCGCCGACGGCCAAGTCTATCGCGGCGAAAATTTGATTATCTCGGTTCTCGTGACGGACGATTTCGCTGGCGTGAGCCTCGACTTGCTCTCGATGACGTTTAATGGCGATAACTATCGCCTCGAAAGCCCTCTACTTCAGATGCGCGGCGACACCCTCGCACTGGATGCCTCCTCGATGGAGCTTTCCGGCGCGGTCTCCGTCCGTGTGGACGCGTTTGACAGGACGACACTCTGCGGGCCTAACGCTTCGTCATTGTCGTGGGATTTTGTCGTCAATGCGGGCGCTCCGCTTTTTGAGCTGGTCGAACCGTTCGACGGCGCGATTACGCACGTCCGAAATCAACCGATAATTATCTCCGCGAGCGACCCTGACGGTATTCTGCCGTCCTCGATTCTGCTCGATGTCAATGGCGAAGAGCACCGCATAGGCTCGGAGATGAGCTTTGTCGGCGGCTTGCTCGAATTCCGCCCTCAGGGCGAATGGGTGAGCGGAACTATTTATAACATAACAATTTATGGCGAAGACGCATACGGTGAACCGGCGGAGATAGAACTTGGCTCGTTCGTCAGCGACTTCGACCCGCCTGAAGTGATCGCTACATCGCCCGAGAACGGCGCGGTTCTCGAAGATGCGCCGCGCTTCGTGACTATCTCGATACGCGACGAGATTAGCGGCTTCGATCCCCGCTCCTTCGCGGTCGAGTTCGATGGGCGGGTGTTTTATTCGGGGGACTTCGGCCTCCTCGCCGATTCTACGGGCATCACTTTCGATTTAGAGGAGGCGGGCATCGTTATCGGTTCGCCGGATTCGGCTGTGTTCAAAATCACGGGAATCGCCGATTATGCCGGCGATTACGGCTCGGCAAACATCGCAGAGGATTTCACGCTGAAATTCACCGTTGTGGATGAGGGCTGTGTCGCGACTCCGCGGCCTTTTTCGCCCAATGGCGACGACTATTACGATGTAGTTACGATTTTCACAGGAATACCGGAAATTGCAGAAATAAATATTTACACAATTGAAGGGCGCAAAGTGCGAAACGCTCGCGCGAGCGGCAAATGGGATTGGGATGGGAACGATAATGCCGGAAGGCCGATGCCTCCGGGAATTTACACATATACAGTTGGCAAAGTCTCCGATGGCTCTGCCTTCTGCGGAGGAACAATAATTCTCGCTCGATGATTATGAAGAGTGAAACACTTAACGTAAAAAATCTTTTTAGGTTATTGAAAGGACGCTCGATGACCAGTAATAAACTTGCCGGAAGAATGATATATATTGCGATGCTTTTCGCGATTTTCGTAGGCGCGAGTTTCGCGCAATTGGATAACTCATTCGAGAGCGCCAGAGCCGCCGGACTTGCGGGTGCATACCTTACGATTGGCGACGATGCGAGTGCCATCGCCTCCAACCCATCAGGGCTTATGCGCATCGACCGAACCCAGTTGACGGGAAGCTACACACGCTTTTTCACCGGCGCAGGCATCCCGACGCTACAAGAAGGCTCGGTATATTTCTCGCCGTTTATGTGGAACAGGTTTTTCGTAGGTGTCGGCGCGAACTATTTCATGCACGATATTTACAATCAGCAGATGGGGACGCTGGTCATCGGGCGCGAGATTTATCGCAAGGGACGCAATGTTCGCCTCGGGTTGGCGGTCAATGCGAATCTTTACAGAATTGATTACAATACTGCACATTTCTCGGACGATTTCGAGCACGGCGACCCGGTCTTCCGTGACGGATACAATAAGATGACCTACGGCGCGGATTTCTCAATGCTCGCCGATATCGGCGCCGCATCGATTGGCGTCAAAGCTCTCAACCTCAACGAGCCGGATATTTCTCTACGGGGAGGCGCGGCCGGAGGCAGGCTTCCGCGAAAAGTTCTTGCTGGAATGGCTTATAATATTCTTGATTATGTGACCCCCACAGTCGAGGTCGAAGTCCCCATCTCCGACGAGGTGGGCGTTGCCGATGAGATGAGCGTGGCCTTTGGCGCGGAATCGTGGTTTCTTAATCGTATGCTCGCAACTCGAGCCGGATTCTCCACGATGATAGGCTCGGAGTCCGAGAGCAAGGGCAGTCTCGTAAGCCTCGGCATGTCTTTCCGCTCACGAACCGAATGGGACGCAGGCCTGGACTATGCGATACAGATTCCCATCGACTCGCCGGTCGAGATTGGGCAGACGCACAAGGTCTCTATGGGGATCGGAATGCGCAAGCCTGTTCGCGTGATTACCGACCTCGCAGTCGTTCCGAATTCGGTGCGTGCCGTCCCCGAGCATGTCACGCCCGGAACCCCCGCCAGAGTGTCAGCCGTGATAACCAACTTGGGCGATATGGATGCCCGCAATTTCCCGATGAGCTTATACTACTTCGTCGATGGAAAGCCGGTAGTTGCCGACCAAATCACAATCGACGAGCTTGCTGTGGGCGAGGAACTTCAAGTCTCCCTCGAATTTGTTAGCACCAAAGCCGGTAGATTCGAGCTTTTCGCCTCGGTCAACGACTATGGCAATCGCGCGCCGGCTGTCAACAACAAAGTGCTCGAGTGGGATCTCGACAACAATACCGGCGCAACCGAGCTTGACTGCTTCGGCCCGCCCGTCTTCGACGGCGAAATCGCCACGAGCAGAGATGAGATTGAGATTTCAACCATCTCGCGCGTCCGTGAGGAAGCGCCGATGGTGCCTATGATTTTCTTCGATGCCGGCGCAGATAATGTCCGCCAGAGCAGATTCGACAATATTCTCCGCACAATAGCCGACAGGCTGAAGAGAAATCCGGACGCGACGCTCGAACTTCGTGGCCACTACGATGCAATCGGAGAGTCGGCTGAAGGACGCGACCTCGCAATTCGCCGCGCGCGGAAGGTGAGGGATTACCTCGTTGGCCTCGGCGTGTCCGCCGGACAGGTCGTGGTCATCGATGACGGATACGACTTCGCCGCTGACCTCGTCAAAGGCGTATCTGGGGAGTTTAGGTCGAAGATTTCCGAGGAAAACCGCAATGTTGACATGAAAATCCGCCTCACCGAAGAGACAATCATCTGCGAGTATATCTTCGATGAAGGTGAATATATTCCGCGTGGCGACGGTTTGGACGCCTGTATTAAGCGACTTGAAGGCCTTATATCTTTCCTCGATAGAAACCCGGATGTCAATATCGTTTTCCGCGGACGCGCGAACTGTCTCGAGCAAGTTTGCCTCAAAGATGCTTTCATCCGCGCCTCGGAGCTCCGCCGGATTGCCGATAGAAACATTCCGGATAGGCTTTCTTCTAGAATGTTCGTTCTCTCCTCGGACTGGACGTCCGATGTTGAGGATCCAAGAGTCGAAGTCGTCCTCGACGGCGACGCGATTATTTTCCGCCCGCGCGGCTCGATGGCCGGACGCGACGCACTCGAGTTCTCCGAGCTGGGCGAGATTGAGGTGAGCATTGCGCCCGTAAGGTCTGAGGTGGAAATCGATTCTTTCGCGATTTATGTAGTAGAGGAAGGCGCCGAGGAGCCGTTCGCGATTCTCACAGCCGGCAAGGGTGCTCCGCCCTCCAGCGTAAACTGGACTTGGTTCGGCGTTGCCGGACAGCCGCCCGACCCGGAGAAACGTTATAATGTAGAGGTTTTCGCCGAGGATGTCTATGGACAGTCGGCCAAAGCGCGCTCGAAGCCCATCGGCGTCAAGGTTCAGGAGCAAGAAGAGCGCCGCGAGCTGTTCATCATCAGCTTCAATTTCGGCAAGGCCGATGCCACTTCGGAATTTCTCGAGGCGCGCGTTGCCGCCCTCGCGGATAGGCTCGCCGAGCGCGCGAAATATCTCGGCCCGAATGCTAAAATCAAGGCCACGGTTATCGGCCACACCGATACGGTAGGCTCGCCGAGAGCCAACCGCGAGCTTTCCATCGAGCGTGCACGCAAGGAGTATATCAGCTTGCGCCACGGCCTCATGCAAGTTCTCGGCTTGAAAAACGAGGAGGAACTCGACGGTTGGCTGAGGTCCCACCGCGTCGAGCTTTCATACGAGGGCAGAAGCTTCGAGGAGCCGATGACGGTCAGCTACTGGGAGCAAGGATACTGGCGCACCCAGTTGGTCGGCGACAACGAAGTCCCCGAGGGGAGGCTCGTCAACCGTCGCGTTGTGCTCGAGGTTCTCACGGTGACTCGTGAGGAATAGAATTTGGGTTTTCGCCGGTGGATATATGTTTTGCTCGCCCTCTCCGCGACTTTCGCGCTCGCAAGCAGTCCGGCGACCGAGGGCACGGGTGGAGTCCACGCAATAGCCCGCGCCGGCGTCCAGAGTATGGGCGCAAACCCCTCGGGAATCGCCGGAGCCTCTGAACATCAAGTCTCGGCGAATGCGACGAGATATTGGCTCGGCCTCGATGAGAATCTCTTCGCCTCGCGAATCGCGTTCGTTCCGGCGGAGGAGCGATGGGGCGCGGTCGGCCTCGAATTCAAGTATCTCGGTCTCGGCATCCAGAACCGCTTCGACCTATCGCTGGCATACGCCAAAGCATTGAGAATCAAAGCTCATAGCGAAATTTCCCTCGGGATCTCCGGCAAGTGGGCGAGAAACCAATACAACACCGCCGAATTTCACCGCTTCGAGGACGATCCCCTGTTCCGCGACGGCGATGCCGCCGATGGCTGGGGACTCGACTTGGGTGCAATGTTTCGCGCCCGCGATTTGACACTCGGGGTTTCTGGGAGGAACTTGATTAGCCCCTCGCTTTCTCTCTCCGGCGAGGCCGGCGAGGGCGAAGTCGAGTCCGCAAAGATCGCCGTGGCCGGCTCATACGAAATACTCGGGTGGATTACTCCCGCAATACAAATCGAAACGGACGTCTCCGGCCGAGAGACGGACATATCAGGCGGGCTTACCGCCAATCTACTCGACGGCATTCTCGCATTGCGCGCAGGATATCGCCACGCGGGATTAACTTTCGGCGTGGGAGTCTCCACGCGGGCGAAATATCCCGTGCAGTTCGATTATGCGATGATTTATCCGACGGGCACCATGGCAAAAGCCGGTCTATCGACCCATTCGGTAGGGATTGCCGTAGAAATCCCGAGAGCCGAGAAGCGCGAGGTTCCCCGCCTGCCGGAGGACGCTCCCGACCCGCGATACGCGGACCTCATAGCATCACGAGACCCGCGCGACGAGGAATTGCCCGTTCTCGAAGTGGGAGAGAAGGCACAGTTCCGCGCCGTGATTGGGAATGTCGGCGGCAAGGCATCACCCCCCACTAAGGCGACCGTCTTCGTTCTCGGCGCCGATTCGACGATAGTCGCGCCGCCTTTCGAAATTCCGCCGCTCGCTCCCAGAGAAATTCACCACATCGATTGGCTGTGGACGCCCGCGCGACCGGGGATTTTCCACTTCCTCGTCTCCGCCAATGACGACGGGTCGCGTTTTCCCCTTCGGCACGGAGTGGTCGATGAAATCGATGTCGCGAATAACCGCGTAAGTTTCCCCGTCTATGTCGTCGGGCCAATATCCGCGCGAGTTAGCGTCGAGCACCAGACACTGCGAATCCCGCAACTAACGTTCATCGCCGACGAGGAGCCTTTGGTGCCGGTGGTTTTCTTCGAGAAAAACGGCGTTTCTGTCGCCGAGAGGTTCATGCCCACGCTCAATGTCATAGCCATGAGGCTCGACGAGAACCCCGACATCCGTCTCGTCCTTCGCGGATATGCCGACGGCGCAAGCGATACTTCGGACTGGCGTCAGCTTGACCTGCACATCTCCCGCGCCCGCGAGGTTCACCGCATCATAGAGGATTTTACCGAGACTTCGCAAAGAGCGGTCATCGAGGATAGCGAATATGACCCCACGACTCCGCGAATCCGAACGTTGGCCGAGGGGAGCACAATCGAGGACATCGTGCGTGCGCAACAGGAAAACCGCCGCGTCGAGATGGTGGCGGTCGTCGAAGGCTTCGAGGAAGACATCATCTCCGTGAAATTCCCAGCTTCGGTGGAACTTCCGCCTGAGTTTGGCGAAACGCTCTTTCGTCGCTCTGATGAAATCCGCGAACTTCTCGAACGAAATCCCAAGGCATCGTTAGTCTTCGAGGGCGTTGTGGCGAATGAAGCCCAATGGTCACGGGCTTTCGATGCATTGCGCGAACTGCGGGCTGGCTTTTTGTCGGCGACAGGGCTGGATTTGAATTATGAGCTATTCCCTGTGCTCGTCAAGATAGACGAGGAACAAAGCCCTGAACTTCGCGTCTATATTAGCGGCGAGGGTTTGATATATAGCCCGAAAGAGGCCGCGCTGGCCGCAAAAGACTTCGAGATACCCCGAAATCTCCGCGAGAACAAGGTCTCCGTTTTGGTCGGCGAGGGCATTGTCGAGGGCTATCGCGCGAGCATTGTCAATCAAAGCATGGAAGAGCTTCGCTTGCTCTCTGCCGGCGATGGTAAGCCCCCCGCAGAGTTCACTTGGGACTGGCGTGACAGAAACGGCAACCTCGTCGATCCGCGCGGAAAATACCGCGTCGAGCTTTCACTCAAAGACCCCGCCGGCCGCATCTGGAATAACTATTCGCCGGAGATTGCCGTCGCTGTTGCGGACAAGGAGATTCGCAAGGAGAGCACGATTATCGTCCAGTTCGCATTTGATGAAGTTGTTGCCACCAGCAAATTCCTCGAGTCGAGAATCGAGTCGATGGCGCGGAAAATTATTGCGCTGGGACAGAACTCCGAGTCAACTATCAGCGTGAAAATTCTCGGCCACACCGACCCCATTGGCTCCGACCGCAGAAACATGATTTTGAGCGAGGAGAGGGCGCAGAAAGAAGAGGCCTCGATTCGCAGGTATCTTCGACATATCCTCGACATCGACAGCGACTCCGCACTCGAGCGCTGGCTCGCCAACCACAGAATAACGCTCGTTCGGCAAGGCCTCTCGGACAGGCAACCATACGAGGTCGAGCGTTATCGCGAAGGACGATTCGAACGCGTTCTTTTGGGCAATAACACATTCCCCGAGGGACGCTCCGCCAATCGCAGGGTGATCATTCTTATTGAAGAAATCCGCGAATCAAATTGAAAATAAATTAAGATTGTTCTTGACATTAGCTAAATTGTGCAGTATTTTATCTGTCAGCTACAAAATGATAATACCGCAAGGCGTAATTTTGTTTGGAGGTTTTATGCCCATCGGAACTGTTAGACGATTTGACAGAAAAAAGGGATACGGCTTCATCGATGCCGAGGATGAACTTGGTAGCGATGTCTTCGTTCACTACTCGGACATCCTCATTGATGGTTACAAAGTCCTCGAGGTCGGCCAGCGAGTAGAGTTCGAACTCGCCGAGACTGATAGGGGATTTAAGGCGACGAATGTTCGCCCGATTCCATAACTGAAGCGACATTTTTCCGATAGCAACACACCGAGAGCAAAACACGAGTTTTGCATGTGATTTTTTGTTTTTGTTTTTACCCGCCTCATCATTATATTAAAACAGCCCATGTTGAATTTTCTTCTGAATATTTTCGCCCTTGGGGTTAATAGCATTTCGGAGAGGCCGAAACCGAAGGAAATCTCTGACGACTCGGACCTCATTCCCAAAATAAAAAAAGGGGATGTCTCGGCCTTCCAAATGCTCGTTGACAGACATAAAAGGCGTGCATATTACACCGCCCTCGGGATGATAGGCGACTCGGACGCCGCACTCGACTTGACGCAGGATGCGTGGGTCGCGGCATTTCGCAGTATCGATTCCTTCCGCGATGGCGAACCGTTTTACCCGTGGTATCACAGAATCCTCGTTAACCATTGCAAAAACTTCCTCCGTCACAGGAAAGTCGTTGATAGAGTAATCGCCGGAAGTATCGACGAGGAGCGCTTCTCCGACTTGGAGGGCACGGTCTTCGCGCCGGAGAGCCTCCTCGAAGAGCGCGAGACCAAAGAGCTGATTTGGAGCGCAATCGAGAGCCTTCCGCCGGAGCAGAGAGAGGTCATCGTGCTGACGCATTTCGAGGAACACAGCTACGAGGAAATCGCCGAGCTGACGGGCGTCCCCAAGGGCACGGTGATGAGCAGGCTTTTCTACGCGCGCAAAAAAATTGCAGAGCATATCGGACGAAAACATGAGACCTGAAGACGAAAATATCGAAACAAAAAATCTCGAACCATGCGAGAGGGCATGGGGCGAGAGGATTTCCGCGGGCATCGATGGCGAGCTATCGCCTGAGGATGCTTCCGCACTCGAAAAGCACCTCTCGGCCTGTCCCAGTTGCAGGGAATTTAAAGAGGCGCTCGAGCGCATGAAGGGAGCGACTATGCAAATGAAATTCGCGAAACTCCCCGATGAGGCGTGGAGGCATTATTGGACGGGCATCTACAATCGCCTCGAACGGGGGATAGGTTGGCTGATTCTGTCTTTAGGGATTGTCATTCTGTCCTGTTATGGGCTTTACCGCGTGTTCATAGACTTCTTCGCCGACTCGGATATTTCGATATGGGTGAGGTTCGGCGTGGGCTTTGTGATGGTCGGCGGTGTTGTGCTTCTCGTCTCGATAGTCCGCGAGAAAATTTTCCGCGGAAAACATGAACGCTACAAGGAGGTTGACCTATGATGGTCGTCACTTGCGATTCCGTCCCCGGATACAAGATTGCCGAGGTATTCGGTCTTGTCAGGGGAAACACTATTCGCGCGAGGCATGTCGGCCACGACATCATGGCCGCGCTCCGAAACCTCGCAGGGGGAGAGATATCCGATTACACGAAGATGATCGCCGAATCCCGCGAGCAGGCCATCGACCGCATGATAGCCGAGGCCGAAGCGCTGGGCGCCAATGCAGTTGTTGCCGTGAGATTCACAACAAGTAGCATGATGCAAGGCGCGGCGGAGCTTCTCGCCTATGGCACCGCCGTGACAATCGAGCCAGAGGGCGATAGATGACTTTCCCGATTCCCCTGCGATTGGCTATTTTCGCGACTGCCGGTTTTTTGGCCGTTCTGCCGTTTGTTTTGCGCAACCGGCGCATGGGCTGGGGCTGGCTGATTGCCCTCGTTTGGGGCGGGCTGTCGTTTTACTCGATTCACCTCGTTCAGGTGCCGCTTCAGGGCAAACTCCAGCGGGCGATAGTCGGTTCGGATTTGGCGATGTGGCTTCGCAATTTCATCATTATCGCACCGTCAGGAGTGGTTCAGGAGTTCTTCAAGGCTCTCGTCCCCGTGATCCTCATCGCCGGCGGCCTCCGCATCGGCACGGACAAGAAGCTCTTCGCCTCGTTTGCGGGCGTGGGCTTCGGGCTTGTCGAGTCAGTGCTCCTTGTGGAGCTTTTGCCGGTGGAGTTGGGCTGGATAGCGATTATCGAGCGCATATCGACTATCTTCTTTCACACAGCGCTCACAACGATTGCGGTCGGTGGCGGCAAAGCCGGCAAAATCGCATGGGGACTGCCTCTGGCGATGCTCGCTCATTCGCTGGTGAACTTTGTTGCCGTATTCTACATGCAGAAAATCGGCATAGTCTGGATTGAAGTCATAATTGGGGTGGTCGCGCTGGCGAGCTGGGTTCTGTCGATAATATTTTACAGCAAAGGAGACAAATGAAAGCGAAAATCACAATTTGCATAATCGCTTTGGCGTTGGTTTTTTCGATTGCACTGGCAAAAATGCCCGCGCTTGAGCTGGACGGCTCGATTTTCGAGGGCAAGACCACATACACTTACGGCCTCTTCGACATCAAAACCGGCGAAGAGGTTGCGAAGACCGTCGTCATCGTCGAGGTGGAAGACGGCATGCTCCTCATCGACGACTCACTGAACGAGAGCTTCGTCAGCGTGAAGCTCCCCGGCCTCGAGCCATATTATGGCGAGAAGACGATTCGATACGAAGGCGAATATGTCATCCACAGCCAGTTCGAGGGCGACTCGATTATCGTCGATGCCACCACGCCCGCCGGCGACCAGCACATTCGCCTGAAAATCCCGCGCCAGCCCATGCTCCACAACGATCAACTGCTGTTCTCTCTCCCCGCGATGGACTTCTCCGCGGAGCGGCAGAGGTTCTCGCTGTTCGTGCCCGCCAACGCGTCTTTCATCGATGCGGCGGTGATTATCGAAGGCACGGAGACTGTCGAGGTGCCGGCGGGGGAGTTCGAGATCTATAAGGTAAAATTCGATTTCGGGACGACAGTGCAGGAGGGCTATTATGCAGTCGAAGCCCCGCACCACCTGATAATCTACGACAACGGCGCGCTTCAGTATCGCCTCGAGGAAATTACGGCCGAGTAGCTACTTTGCGATGTGAATTGTGCCCTTGCAGAGGACTTCGCCGTCGCGCATGATGATGTAGATATAAACGCCCTTGGGCTGAGAAGTTCCTGCGGAGTCGTTGCCATCCCAGAAAGTGATGTCCTCGAGCTGTGTCACCAGCCTTCCGGAGACGTCGTAAATCTCGATTGTTGCGGGTTGCACGCCCTGATTTGGGTAAGTGAAATTCGCCTCGTCGTTTATGCCGTCGGCGTTGGGCGAGAACGGGTTCGGCGTCGCGCCGCATTCCGATGAGAGGATTGTCAGGTTCGCGCAGGCGATGTTGTTGTCCTCGTCCGACTCGAAGACTTCATCGTCCGCGTCGAGGACGAGGCAAATCGGCAGAACTTCGCCGTAAAAGCTCGCGCCTTCGGCGAATATCGTTAAAATTTCGTAAATCGTGTCGCCGGGGGAGAGGTTTGTATATTCGACGCGCCGCAAAACGCCCGCGCCTGATGTAATCTCGACCATCGTTCTCGGCAGAATTTCCTCGCCCTCATAAAATCCCATAGCCTTGAAAACAAACGAATCGCCATAGGCCACCGCGGTGGGCACGAGGGACACGTGCGCGCTCGAAGTCCACAAGTCCGGAAGAACGGCGACGCGGTATTCCCAGCACGAATCGAGAACGTTGGGCGCGCAGAGGTCGGGGGAATCGGTCAGCGATTCGATGCAGATAAGGACTGTATCGCCGTAGGTGAACGGCGTGGGGAAATCGATGCGTAATATAGCGCCGTCCCACGACAACGCTCCATCGCCGACAGCGAACGAGGCTCCGTTCGCGATAACGCGAATCGAGCTTTCGTCGATGCCCGAGCCTTCGTCAACAAGCTCGACGGTCAGGACGAAGTCGGCTTCCACGCGCGCCCCCGGCGGCGGATTGATGGAGATAATCTCCGGCGGCGATAAATCCATGAAAAATGTAATACAGGCAGGGCTATCCGCCGGATTGCCGAGCATGTCCGAAGCCGTCGCGCAGACTGTCACCGTATCGCCGTCGGATGGGCCGGCGACGGGCGTATAAATAAGGCTATCGTTTCGGTAAATCCATGCGTCGGAAACACTTCCATCGACGATTAGCTCGATTGTCGTCGTGTCGATGCCGTCGGGGTCGAAAATGTGGAACACCGCGCCTTGCCCTTCACACGCGCTCCAGAGTGAGTCCTCCGGCGGGTGTATTGCGAAAATCTCCGGGCCGCCTTGCGCAATGAAGAATTCCCAGCAAATCGAGTCTCGGTTCGCGCCGCAATAGCGCGCCAAGTCCACAGCCCAAACGCACACACTAACCGTATCCCCACCGAGCCACGATAGCCCGCCCTCCGAAGTGTCAAAGCGGAGAGTGTCGCCGGACATTGTCGCCGAAACCATCGCGCCGTCGATTTGCATGTTAACCGAGTCCGCATCGACACCCGCGATTTCATCGAAAATCAAAACGGAGATAATCGGCGATATCGTTGCAACCATGCTCTCCGGCACGGGCGAAAGGTCTGCGAATGTTGGCGGCTCGAAATCGAGAATCCAGCTGACGCAAACCGTCTCGCCCAACGCCACGCCATGGATGTTCTCCGCGCGAACGATGCAAAGCTCGACGCTATCGCCGTTGGCCCAAACGGTTGAAGGCGTGAATGTCAGCGTGTCGCCGGAGAAACCAAGTTCTTCGCAAGGCCAGAGGAAATCATCCTCGCCGTTTAGGACGACGTGGATGCTCGAAGTGTCGAGTTCGCCATCGAAAACCCACTGCGCCGACTGAAGCGAGCAACTGGTGATAGTGTTGTTTTCGGGAAAAATCGCCTCGGCGGAAAGCTCGCCCAAAACAATATAAAACTCGCAACACACGAAAGCCTCGTTGTCGCCGGTGCAGAAGTCCGTGGAATCCCTCGCGGAGACGCAGAACGAGACCGTGTCGCCGTCGCGCCAAATTGTGTCGAGCAATTCCGGCGTAATTGTCATTTCGGCATCGACGAACTGAATACTGTCTGCGCCGAAAATTATCCAGCTCTCGCCGAAGAAAATCGGCGAAATATCGTCGGAAATCGCGACGACAATATCGAACGAAGTCTCGTGAACCTCGGTTGAACATGCCGGCCAGATAAAATGAACTTCCGGCGGCGTGTAGTCGATTGTGAAATCAATGCAAACCGCGTCCGGCAGGGGATTTCCGGCCAAATCATAGAGCGAATCGAGACATGCGCTGTGAACTCCCTCCGGCCAGTGCGCCGATGGCGTGAAGACAAGCGTGTCCCCCGGCATTAGTTCGAGTTCGGCGTCTGAAATCGCGAAGACAGCGCCGTCCGCCGATACCCAAATACGGCTCGTGTCGATTCCGCTATAGTCGTCGGAGAGCGTCCAGATAACGGTTTGCAGTGAGCAGGCCGAAATCGCGCCGTCGAACGGATAGACAAGCTCTGCTGTCGGCGGAATGGTGTCTAACGTGTCGGGCGCTTCGATAGAGACGAAGATGTCCCAACACTCCATCGCGAAGTTCGGGCCGCAATAGTCCGCGCAGTCATCGTGCGCGAAAACGCAGACGAATAGGCTGTCGCCGTCGGCCAAGTCGCGAAGAATGACACTTTCGACCGAATGCGCAGTCGTGTCGGGCAGTCCGTTGCGGGTGACGGCAATCGAGTCGATGGGCGCCTCGCCGCATATCTCATCGAACGCTTCGAACGCGATGGTCGAGACCTCCGCCGTAAGCGTATCCGGCGTGAGCATGTTGATATTCGGCGGCTCGCGATCAATGATGAATCCTCCGCGAACCGAATCGGTGATGTGCGCGCCGATTGTATCAACCAAATCGAGAAGCGCGAAATCGGCGTAGGTTAATCCTTCCCAGCAACTTACGACAGTCGGGTCTATCGTCAAACTGTCGAAATCGTCCGAGAAAATCATCCATGAAGGATCAAACGCGTGAATATCCGCGCCGATGCGCAATAGCGTCGATTCCGGCGTGATGGCGTGCTCCGAAGCAATCCCGAACACAATCGGCTGGCATTCGCACGCACTTATAACCGAACCGTCGCCGTTGACATCGACAGGCTCAATTATCCAAGAGCGGGGTGGGATTGTATCTAATAGTGATACATACACCCACCAGCAGGTGTCCGGCGCGGTGTTTGGCGGGCAGTAGTCGTAGTCGGGGAAGTCAGAAATTTCGATAGCGCAAATTCGGATGGTGTCGCCGTTTTCGACTTCAATATCGATTAAAGTTCCCCATAGTGTCGAATCAGACCAAATTATCGAACCGCCGCGCCAGTGCTCGACTAATTGTGCAAACTCCGCCCTCTCGGTAATCGAATCGTGGATGGAGATTTCCGGCGTGAAAATGACCGGAATCTCATCAAACACTGTCCCCGGCGGCGGCGAAAATCCGCCCAAAACCACCGGCGGATCGAGATCGACAATGAACCGGCACGAGACGGGCGTTTCCAGCGCGCAACCGACCTCGTTGTTCGCGGAGATGAGCGTCACCGTCACCGTGTCCCAGCTCCTGAACTCCATCCCTATCGACGATGGGTCGAAGCCGAGGAGTGAGTCGCCTACCCATGTCAGCGCGGGGCTTACGATTGATAGCACGGTATCGACCGGCTCCGAGCGTCCGGAGACCTCGACGCGCACGGCAAAGCTCGTCGTGTCGAGCGCGAAGCCCGTCGTGTCGGACACTACCCACGCCACTGCTTGATCTGCACACGAAGTGATATACCCGCAGGAATCGGGATAGACGACTTCGGCGAACGGCCCGGCATAGCATGGGATATATATCTCGAAGGCGCAGGTGTCATAGCTCCAATTGCAAAAAGAATCCCGGACAACGACAACCAGAGTGCACGACGGGCAGTTAACCATAGGAGCCGGCCAATAAATATAGCCATCGGAAATAGCGTGGGTTTCTTCTATGTCGCATGACCCCGCAAAAAAGTGCAAAGTGCAAGGATAGTCGCCGAAAAACATATCGTCGATATACCAGTTGAAAACAAAGCCCTCGCCGGCGCGGACGGCACTCATCGGGCATTCTATAGAGACGTGTGGCGAACGGGAATCTGTGCAACCTTCGGCGAGAATAGGGGAGAGGATAGAGTCGCCGTCGAGCATGAGCGCGAATTCGCATGTCTCAAAATCCGGCAAATCGGTCGAAAGAAGCCATTGGAAGCAATGAAGTCCCGTGTCGGCCACCGTGCCGATGTGTCCGGCTTCTCCGAAAAAAGTCATCAGGGGAACTTCCCAGCTCGCGCCGCCATCGGAAGACGCGAAAATTTCGACATCCCACGGGCCATCGCATGTTGACTCGAGGCGATAGCATATCTCGACGACGTTCACGCCATCGCAAAAATCCTCCTGCCAGAACCACAGCGAGTCGAACCAAGTCGAGCAGGCGTCCTCGATGTAGAAAGTCCAGCAGGTGTCGAGAACATTCGCTGGGCAGGTGCAGTCCAGTGTGTCGAAAATCATGTCCATCGCGCGGATGCACACCTCGACCGTGTCCGAGGGCGAGAACTCCGTGCCAATAGCGAAAGTCGCCGGATACTCGCTCGTGTCCGCGCCGTTGACGATGACCAGCGTGAGGACGCTGTCTATCCAAACGCCCGCGCCCAAGTCATCCAGCGCGAAAGTAATCGTAAATTCGGTGTCGGTCATGGTAGTCTCGGCCGGCGGGAACGCCGACTCCGGAACGATAAACGGCGGCGACAAATCTACGACGAAGCCGCATTCCAAAGACGCCGACAGTGACATCGTAATCGCTAAAAGGACGGCGATTGCAGTAAAAATTCTACTCATCGCCGCCACCTCCGCGAACCTCGTTAATCACGATGAGAACCCTTCGGTTGATAGCTCGCCCCTCGGGAAGCTCGTTGTCGCCGAGCTTGACCTCCGAGAGCGCGCCATCGCGCCAAAGCTCAACGCTGTATTGCACTGTCTCGGCATATCCCTCGCTGGTGATGCTTACGCGGTTCTCTGCCATCCATCGATTAAGCTCCTCCGGGCTTTCCGTGCCGACCAGCCCGGCGATGTATGCCAACAGCCGCGCTTCGACGCTCTCGGCGCGCTGTCGGGATAGCTCGAGATTGCGCCTATGTCCGCCGATATGGTCGGTGTGGCCTTGGATTTCCGCCGATATGGCGACATCCTCCGCCCCCGCGCGCATGATGATGTGCCTTGCCACCCACTCAAGGCGATCCTTAAGGTATTGTGTTTGGGGTGAGTGTGCATCGAACATGAACTGCACCAGAAGCAGTTTATCGGTGCGCTCCTCGCGCGAGACAACCTCCGTGCCAATGCCATCGACGCAGAGCTTGGAGCTTTGCCCAAATTCGTCTTCGGCGGAAAGGCAGAGCGAAAAGCGTCTTCCGAACGGAATCAGCCCGCCGTGCTCATCCTTCCAGTCCCAGCGGATAGTCTTCGCCGTCGCGCTCTCTCCGCGGGCGAGCGAAGTCGAATGGCCAGTGCGCTCATCGACTAAATCTATCTGCCAGCTTGTAATATCGATGCCGGACTCGATGGAAATCGCAATCTCGCAATCGGGGGGATGCGATGGCTCATAGCTTAGCGCCGAGTGAATTTCGCGCGGATGAAATACGATAGCCTCTCCCGTGAGAAAGACGATTCCTCTGCCCTCAAGAAGTTCCTCGTCGGAACCGGCGAGAACCCTGTCGCGGTAAAGCTCGGGGAGTTCCATGAGCAAAAGGGATTTAATTCGCAACGACTGCGCGATAGCTTCGTTCTGCGAAATTCCGCGCTCGGAGACGCGGACGATGAGCATGGTCATCGGGTTCGTCCGAAGCGTGTTCAGAGCCGATAGCGCTAACTGTTTCGCGTGGGCGGTGCCGAATTCTGCGATGTCGAACCCCCGGCTCATCTCGGGGATTTCCACGCGAAGCTCCGCCCGACGATTCTCCTCATCGACGAGCCGTTGATACTCGGCATATTGGCTTCGGCGGGGGATTCGTTGAGCATCCGGCGGCATGTCACCGATGGACAGCCTCTCGGCGACATCGGGATTAAGCTTTGCCATGGCGGAGATTGCCGCCTTGGCTCTACTCTCGGCAAGCTCCGAGCTTTCCGGCTCGGATTCGGGGTCATAAAAACCGTCGATTATCAGTCTCGCGTCGGGGTTTTGGGCGAGCCTCTCGGCCATGAGGGCGATTAAATGCTCGAAGCGATCATCGATTTCCGCCGAACCCTCGCCGAAGAAGATTGTCGGCACGATGGCCTCATCCTGATTGACATATCGCGCCTCGGCAATCTCCAGCGTCTTGGGCGATGGGGAAAGCGCGAGCTGTGGCGGAGCGAACGCGCGGGCTTTGGCGGTCGCGGTGTTGTTGCCCTCGTTGGACTCGGCGATTGCGCCCGAAGGATCGACCACGGCGGTGAACTCGTGCTCGCCCTCGCGCTCGAAAACGAACGGCACCCGAATGCTCCGCGAGAAGTCCGGCTCGACCTCGTCGAAGACAAGCTCCTCGATAAGCTCGCCCCGAAGGCGCAAATCCGCCGTCACGTTGCGCACCTTGAGGCGCTCGACGGACACATCGACGGTGATAATCCCCGCCTCGCCGATGGCGTATTTGTCCTTGTCGAGCGAAATGTCGATGGCCAAATCCGGAAGCTTGCGCTTCGGCTCGATTCTCCCCACAATCGCAAAGCTATGCCCCGTGGATGTTTTGCCGATATTGCCCCAGCGATAGTCGAAAGTATAATCGAGCCGCAGAGGAATCACCCACCCGAACTCGAAGCCCGCGCCCAGCGCCGCGCTCCGGTCATCGATGCCCACGCGGAGCGAGAGCGCGTCGCCTATGGGTTCGGTCTCGAAGCCCAAGCCGTAGGCGATTTCGCCGCCCTCCGGCGCGGATGGTTCGAAAACTATTTGCGAGTATATCCGGCCGTAGCTCGGCAAGTAATAGGAAAAATCTGTGAAAAGGGCTTGCCCCGATGTGCTTTGGGATGCGTTCTCGAGGGCGAGGTCTGGGTCGAGCAGGTTCAAAGCCCCCGCGCCTACTCGCGCGCGCCCGCCGAGCGACATCGATGCGCCGATATCGCCGGTGAAAGCGGCTTTCGAGTATCCATCATCAAAGACGGGGTCGTCGTGCACATCTCCCTCGCCATAATCGAAATTCCCCCGCCGATATGAGTCGAACAGCAGTCTCGCGCGCCCGCCGACGGCGAAATCGCCGAAACCCATCGAGAATACAAGTCCTACGTCCGAGAAGGAATAGATGTCCGATTGAAGAAGACTCCAGCCCGCGCCAGCGGAGAAGCCGCCAAAACTGTGCAAATACCCCGCACTGCCGATGTTGATGGCAGAGCCAATCCCCGCGAACGGCGCTCTATATCCGATAAGGAAAATATGCTCGCCCGACAGTGCGCCATCAGCCGGATTGCCCCCAATGATGCCGTCCTCGGAGATTGCCGCATGGTGCGAACCTAATGCCTCGCCGCGCGGAGAGGCGAGCAAGACAGGTGCTATCGCGACTAAAATTATTAGCGAAATTCTTCTCATTTAATATATATAAACTAACTTTATTTGCCGGGAGGTCAAGCCGATTTTATGAAGAACAGATTTTGACGAATACACGCCGACATCACTCGGATGCCGGTCCGTTGCCTTGCGAGTGCCCACGAGGCTAAGCTCTCCCGAATGTTCCCTATGCGAAAATAAGCGGAAGCCTACTAATGCGCAGAATATATATCTCCTAAAGGTTTATCCTTATTCCGCCGAATATCTCCCCCCCCAATCTGAGGTGCGTAAATAAATGCCCCGTCGGAGACATCTCGCAACGGCTGGGTGTAGCCGAGCACATTTCTCGCGTTCAATAACAGCTGGAGCGAATTCGTCAATCGGTAATTCGCGCCCAAATCGAAGGTGACGAACGGGTCGGTTTTCACGAGGAAATGTTCTCGATTAGGCTCTTTGCGCTGAATAAGTATCTGTCGTGCGTTATTTTGAATGAGGATGAGATACTTTTAATTAGTTATATGAGAAGTATCTCGAAATGTGTCAACAATACATGTGTATCATATCTTTTCCGTGTCATGGGGTGGATACAGTCTTGATATAACTCCAAAAGTCGCTTTCGCCGGTTGAAATTGGCTCTCTTTTTGCGTAAAATCAGATGGATATGAACTCGCGTTTGAGAAATTGGATTCTTGCCATTGCGATATCTGCATTCGCGCTGTTTGGCCAATATGGGGACATCCCGTCGTCTGCGCTCCGCTTCTACATCGACGGCATGACTGCGGAGATGGTCGGCGACTTCGACCGCGCGATGGGGAGCTATCTCATCGCCGACAGCTACGCGCCGGACCATCCGGACATCATGCTCACAATCGCCGAACTATATCAGCAAAACGGGGACGCAGATCAGGCGTTTGCATGGTTCGAGAGGCTTGTGAAACTGGACTCGGAGAATGTCGCATACCGCAAAGGCGCGGCAGAATCGGCTCGCGGCGCGCGCAAGCCGGAGGTCGCTCTCGAGCATCTTAGATGGCTGGTCAAAAATGGCAAAGCCGATTACCCCACGAGATTTCGATATGTTACATCTCTTCTTTCTGCCGGCAAAGAGCGCGACGCTATCAAAGAGCTTAACGCCATCGCGAAAGAATTTCCCGAAAGCCCCGACCCACATGGCTTCTTGGGGAATATTTATATCGGGAGAGGCGATTATAATCGAGCCATTAATAGTTTCGAGCGCGCACTCGAACTTGACCCGACATATTCGAGGGCGTTTATCGGCCTTTCTGCGGCGCACGAGGCGCGCGGAGAGATAGAAATAGCAAGACAATATCAGCGCGTCTATATCGAGAGCAACCCCTTCGACCTCGAAGCGCAGAGACGCTTTATTTGGCAACTCATCGACGAGGGCGAGTTCGAGGAGGCGTTCGAGATTGCCGCCGATTATGTAGAGCATGCCGAAGACGATTTGTTCATCTTTCGGCAAACGGCTTTCTTGGCATATAGCTTCGAGCATTACGAGGAGGCTGTTGATTATTTCGAGCGATACATCGAGAAGAACCCGCTGGACCAAGACGCGCGACTCTATTTGGGCAGGGCATTTTTCGAGCTTGGCGAACATCAGCGAGCCATCGAGCAATACAGAATTATTCTCGAGGACGAGAGAAGCGCAGAAGTTTTGATAGATATTGCGTTGGCCTATTCCGCGGCCAATATGCCCGATTCGGCCATAGCCGTCATCGAGAGCGCCCGCGAGGAATATCCGGAAACCGCCGCCGTGGTTTTCTACGAGGCTGTTATTTACTCGCGCTCGAAAGACTACGAAACCGCCGTCCTGCGCTATTCCACAGCGCTCGAACTCGAGCCGGAGAACCCCCGCGCAATGTTCGGCCTCGGAGATGCGCTCGAACGAATGGGCGAGCGTGACTCGGCTATCGCAATATTCCGCGTCATCGCCGAGCTTCTGCCGGGAGATGCGCTAACCGCGAACTATCTCGGCTATCTTCTGGTGGAAGAGGGCATAGAACTCGACTTCGCGGATAGCCTCATTTCTTTGGCAATAAAGCAAGAGCCTGAAAATGCCGCATTCATCGACAGCTATGGCTGGCTATTATACAAGCGCGGCGAATTCGAGCGCGCCCTCGAAAAACTGCTTCTCGCCGAAAAGCTATCCGACCCTAACGACCCCGTCATTCTCGAACATATCGGCGTAGTGCTGGAGGAAACCGGCGACTTAGTCGGCGCGAAAGACTACTACAAGCGTGCGCTCGAGCTTGACCCCGAAATGGAAACATCTATACAGAGACTAAAGGAATTGAAACATGAGTAAAGATTTATATTCGAAGAAGGTCATGGAGCACTTCGCCGAACCGCACAATGTCGGCGAAATTCCCGATGCGTCGGCATCCGGCGACTCCGGTAACCCTATTTGCGGCGACATGATGAAGTTTTCCCTCAAAATCGAGGACAACCGCATTGTCGATATCAAGTTCAAGACTTTCGGATGCGCCGCGGCGATAGCCTCATCCAGTGTGCTGACGGATTTGGCCAAGGGCAAGACTCTCGATGAAGCTTTCGCAATCACCAAGCAGACTATAATCGATGAACTCGAGGGGCTTCCGCCGGTGAAAATTCATTGCAGTATCCTCGGCATAGACGCCCTTCGCAGAGCGATATGCGACTTTTGGAAGAAGCAGGGCAAGATAGCCGAGCACCCCGACTGCGAGAGAATTTTCGGCGGAAAGTTCGCAGAATAGCGGATAATTCTCGTTTGAGGAAAGCAACTTGTCAGCTCTTGTCTGGATAATATTGAGCGGCTTATTAATGAGCACAATCGCCCTAATTGGCGGGTTATTGGCTTTCTTTTCAAAGGAGTTTTTCAAACGCCTGCTCCTTCCGATTGTTGCACTTGTTGCCGGAACGCTTTTAGGCGGTGCATTTTTCCATATGATCCCCGAGGGCTCTAAGTCCCTTTCATCTATGGGCGCTTATATTTGGCTGCTGGCTGGTTTCGTTATGTTCCTACTGTTGGAGCAATTGCTTCACTGGCACCACAGTCATAACTCGAGTCAGACAAAGAAAAAACCCTTCACATATTTGATATTAATCGGCGATGCGATTCATAATTTCATCGGCGGCATCAGCATTGCCGGCACATATCTAATTTCGCCGAGCGCAGGTGTAATGGCATGGATTGCCGGAGCAATGCATGAAATCCCACAGGAAATAGGCGATTTCGGAGTGCTCATCCATGGCGGCTGGTCTCGCCGCCAAGCATTGTTATGGAATTTCATTTCCGCGCTGACTTTCCCTATAGGTGGTGTTTTGGTCTATTTTGTGTCTTTTAAAGTTGATGTTTCCGGGTTAGTTCTCCTTGGCGCGGGGAATTTCATCTACATTGCGGCATCGGATTTAATTCCTGAAATTAAATCTCAACCCCGTTTGAAAACTTCCCTCATTCACTTTGGCTCTTTCATGATCGGACTTCTGATGATGATAATCTTGGCTCTCATCTTCAACCACCATTGAAACACTACGTGAAAAAATACAGAACCGATTTCAATTTCGCCGGCGAGAAGATACTCATAGCGCTCTCCGGCGGAGTAGATTCGTCGATTGCGGCATTCCTTCTCAAGGAGGCTGGCGCGGATCTTCACGCTGTCACATTCAACTTTACTGACAAAGAAAAAAACCTCGACGATGCTGTAATCGTCGCGGATTTCCTCGAAATTCCGCACTCAATGGTCGATATGCGCGGGCGATTCGAGAACGCGATAATCCGCAAGTTCGTCGAGGGATACGCACGCGGCGCAACGCCCAACCCCTGCATAGACTGCAATGTCAAGATGAAGTGGGCGGGGCTTGTCGAATGCGCCGACGGCATGGGCACTGAGCGCATAGCCACCGGCCATTTCGCCGGCGAGAGGGGCGGTTATGTCATTCGCCCGAAGGATAGCTCTAAAGACCAGTCCTATTTCCTGTATCGCGTTCCACGCCAATGGATTATGCGCACTGTGTTTCCTCTCGAAAATCTCCTGAAAACCGAGGTGAAGACAATCGCCGGAGAAATCGGCCTGCCGGATTTCAAGCGCGGCGAGTCTAACGAGGTGTGCTTTTTCGACAAAGGCAAGCTGGCTGAGTTTTTAGCCGACGAGGGAGTCGAGGACAGCGCGGGCGAGATAGTCGATATGGACGGCGCAATTCTCGGAGAACACGACGGCTGGCGGGCCTTCACTGTCGGACAGAGACGCGGGCTGGGCGTGGCGTCATCCGAGGGCAGGCTCTATGTCGTCGATGTCGATCCGTCGCGTGCGCGGATTGTTCTCGGGCCGCGAGATGCGCTAATGCAAAATGAGATGCGCGTCACATCAACGATTTTCCACGATGATGTCGAGACTGGCGCGGAGGCATCCTATGGCGTGCAAATCCGCCATCTCGGCGAGGAGATTCCCGCGAATGTTGTCCGCAGAAGCGAATCGACGGCGGATGTTCGTCTTGAGCGCGCAATTTTCGCGCCCGCGAGGGGGCAGTCGGCGGTGTTCTACGATGGCAAGCGCGTTGCCGGCGGCGGGTTTATCGCGTGATGGGGCGGGGGTTTCTCGTCGGGCTTCGCCCTCCTCGAAATGACAGAAAAAGCGTTAGTGCTCATAATGACGTAGGGCGCGAGGCATACCTCGCGCCTAATCCTCAAATCACAGATGTAAATCGCCGATGAAGATGTCCTTGATGCGGAGTTGAATCTGCGGATAGCCGTAATAGTCGTTCGACTCTATAACGAAAGCGATATTAATCGGGTCGATTGCATTGTCGATTGCGTGTTTCATGTCGCCAAAGCCGAAGGCTATTGCGTCTATCGCCCTGTGCCCCGCGCGCACGCGGAAGCGAAGGTGGTTTTTCCCCACTATGCGCGACGGCTCGAGCAGTTCGACATTCACCGCGGCGAAAACCGGGCGCATGTTCTTCGGGCCGTATGGCGAGAATAATTTGAGCCAATCGAGGAGCTTCATGTCTATGTCGGCGATGTCAATTTTGGCATCGATTTTTAATTGCGGAACGAGGTCTTCTTCAGTGAGGCGCTCTTTGGCGACACGTAAAAATGCCCGCCGGAAGTCTTCGATTTTCTCTGGCAAAATGCACAAGCCGGCGGCGTATTTATGCCCGCCGAACTTCTCGAGATGCTCGCTGGAGTCTTTGATGGCGTTCAAGAGGTGAAAATTGGCGATAGTCCGCGCGCTCCCCTGTCCCTCGCCATCGGCGGTAGAGATGAGCACCACCGGCCGGTGATATCTCTCGACAAGCCTGCTCGCGACTATGCCGATAACGCCGACATGCCAGTCCCCCGACTCAATGACAATCGCCCTGTCGTTCTCGAGATCGACGGTGTTCTCGACAAGTTCGACGGCCTTCTCGAATATATGCTCGTCGAGCTTTTTGCGCTTTTTGTTCTCCTGATCGAGGATGCTGGCCATCTGGCTAGCCTGCATAGAATCGTGCGTTGTGAGCAGTTTGAATGCGCTCGCCGGAGAGCCGATTCTCCCCACGGCGTTGAGCCTCGGCGCGAGGACGAAGACTATGTTCCAACTATAAAGCTCAGTCCCCCAGAGGCTTGTCACCTGAAGCAGGCTCTTAAGGCCGGGCTTTTTCGTCGATTCGAGCTGGCGAAGGCCGAACTTCGCAAAAATGCGATTCTCGCCGGTGAGAGGAACGATATCCGCGACAGTGCCCAGCCCCACTAAATCGAGATGCTCGAAAAGCGTCTCTTTGTCCTCGTGAAGCTCGTTGAAAAGCGCTTCGGCCACTTTGAACGCGACGCCAACGCCCGCAAGTTCCCTCGATGGTGAATCCTCCGGCCCGAGCTTGGGATCGACCAGCGCGACGGCGTTCGGAAGCTTGTCGGCTGGCTCGTGGTGGTCGGTAATCACGCAGTCGATGCCCATCGAGCGTGCATATTCGACCTCCTCGACGCCGGTAATTCCGCAATCCACGGAAATAAGAAGCGATACCCCCTTATTGACTGCATCGTCGATTCCACCGCGGCTCAACCCGTATCCCTCCTCGACCCTATCCGGAAGATACCACTCCACATCCGCCCCGAAGCGGTTGAGCACGAGATAAAGCAGTGCTGTAGCAGTGATTCCATCGACATCGTAATCGCCGAAAACGACGATCTTTTCCCTCTGCGCCAGCGCTGAGATGATTCTCTCGATTGCCTCCTTCATGCCGGGGATTGCCATCGGCTCGAGAAGGTCATCCAGCGTGGGATAGAAAAATGACTTCATCTCTTTGGGCGTGGAAATACCGCGGTTAACCAGAATTTGGCTGATAATACGAGGAATTTCAAGCTCGTCCGCAAGCTCTCGCGAGAGCCTCGGGCTGGCCTGCTCAGACAGTGTCCATTTCATTGGGACACCTTTCCGTGTTATCGCCGGAAAGACGAATAATTCGATTCTATAAGCCGGGTTCTGTCCCCTCGCGAGAGGGGGGCATCCATCTATCTCTATGCACGGTTGCCCATGCACTTCAGCGGCCCACCCAAGGGTCATCGGGGGAAGCCGCCCCTACCCTTCTATTTGGCCTTGCTCGACGCGGGGTTTACCACGGCAGTGCCTCTCGACACGCCGAGCGGGGTCTTACTCCCGCACTTTTCACCCTTACCCCTAATGGGGCGGTTTTGTTTCTGCGGCACTTTCCGTCATACGGATTAACTCCGAGTGCCCGGGATTATCCCCGGCGCGCTGACTTCTCGAGCCCGGACTTTCCTCCCCAATGGGGCGAACGCCCGAATCAAATTATTTTGAGAGTTTCGAGGCTGTCTTCCTTTCGTCGTTTCCGGTGCGTTATCGTTTACAATAAAAAAATATCAAAATTTAACACATATTATTCATTTTCTGCGGGATTTCCATAAAAAGTTGGAGAATTTCGCGCCGTCATATTTCGCCGCGCAAAAAAACTTGCATCCCTCCGGCGTGTATCTCGTGCGGGCGCGCTTCGACTCCGCTCAGCGACCGGATAGCGGGCAGGCGGCGGCGAAACGCGTGGTGTATCTGAAATAGATCGTTGGGGCTCGTAGGTCTTATCCGCCCAGCGAGACGAGAACCGCGCCGCCCACCGCCAAGAAAATCCCCAAAATGCGCAGGGGCGTCATTTTCTCCTTGAGAATCAGCGCCGCGAAAATGAACACGAAGATGTTGCTGGTCTGCTGTAACACCGCAACGGTCGATAACTGCGTGAATTTCATGCCCGCGAGCCACAGAATCA
>DSAF01000006.1 GCA_011388305.1 Candidatus Zixiibacteriota bacterium
CCGAGAGGTCGCTTAACCGTAGAGCTATTCGCGGAAACGGCGTCGGCTTCGAAGATGTGCCGGTTCACGCCGAATACATCGAGCGAATTGAGTCTGCGGGCGCGAAAGTCCGCGTCGTGTCAAGGCTACTGAATGCCGTTAGCGTCGATGCTGGCGAGGAGACGCTCCGCCAAATCGAGCAGTTGCCGTTCGTGCGCGGAATAGCCCCAGTCGGGACATATACGCGCGAATACCCAATCGACGGCGACCTGCCGATTCCATCGCGCGGAGATTACGGCACAAGCTTACAGCAGAACTATCAACTGCGCACTGACATGGCGCACAGGCTCGGTCTCTCCGGCGACGGCGTGCTCATATCGATTCACGATACCGGCTTCAAGCTCGACCACGAGTCTCTGATCCATTCTGAGGTTCTCGGCGCGTATGATTTCGTGGACGACGACAGCATCGTCAGCTTTGAGCCGGGAGACCCTTCAATGTCCGAGTCCCATGGGACTATGGTTTGGTCGATTATCAGCGGATATTACCCCGGCCAGCTCATAGGCACGGGCTTCGGCGCGTCGGTTCTTCTAGCGCGCACGGAGCATTACACGATGGAAGACCCCATCGAGGAGGATTTCTGGATTGCCGCCGCAGAATGGGCCGACAGCGCCGGCGCGGACATCATCTCGACCAGCCTCGGATACTACGAATGGTATTCCCCTGACTCGATGACCGGCGACATCGCGCCGATTAGCATTGCCGCGAGGCTCCTCACAGAGCGCGGCATCTGTTGCGTGATTTGCGCGGGCAACAACGGAAGCTACGGCCCGACGAGTATCACCGCCCCGGGAGATGCACACGATGTTATCACCGTGGGCGCAGTGGACTATTACGGCAATCGCCTCGGCTTCTCCAGCAGAGGTCCCACCGCCGACGGCAGAATCAAGCCCGAGGTTTCCGCGATGGGGTCGGGCGTGAAATGTGCAGGCCATTATGGCACGACCGATTTCCGCACCGGCTCGGGGACGAGCGCTTCGGCACCGCTAATATCGGGACTCGTTGCGCTGATGTTGGAGGCGCGGCCGGAGCTTAATCCCCTCGAAATCCGCTCTGCGCTTATCGCGACATCATCGAGGGCGACATCACCGAACAACGAAGTCGGCTGGGGTGTCCCCGACGCGATTTCCGCGCTGGCATATCCCGCCGGCGGAAGAACGGCCATCGCGGTTTTCGCCGGATGGAACTTCGTGAGCCTGCCGCTCGCGGATGTCGTGCCGGTCGATGTCGCATTCCCCAGAAGGGTTGGCGATGTTTTTTACTGGGACGCGGATTTGATGGAATATGTCGAGGCGACGGCAATCGAGCCGGCGCACGGTTATTTCGTGTTCTACACCTCAGACACGCTCCTTCTCGTGGACGGCGCACCGCTCGATAGTTACGAGATTTCCGTCTCTGCTGGATGGCACGCAATCGGCGGCGCGGCGAGATTGAACACAATCGAAGATGTCGCCTCTCGTTCTTCGGTGAATTTTCACAGCCATTTCTATGTTTTCAATACCGATATTCAAAATTATGTTTCAACCAAAACCCTCCAGCCCGGGAAGGCCGCGTTCGTGCTCGTCACCGGCGAGGGGACTATAAGGCTCGAATGATGAAATTACATGGAATAGCTTTAGCCGCGCTTGTCGCTTTCGCGCTGTCATGTTCCGGCGGGCCGCAAATTGCCGTCGATAGCGAAGTTCGCGATTTGGGAGATCTTGTTCCGCGCGAGAGGAAGACCGTCTGGTTCAAACTCTCCAACGATGGTGACGCCGAGCTTGTTATCGAGAACATCCGCCCGCTCTGCGACTGCATTGTTATAGGAAACGCGCCGGAGAAAATCGCCGAAAAATCCGCCGACAGCATCGAAGTCGCATACACCGCGCCGGACAGCACCGGCCCGGACGAGAGCTACCTTATGGTGCGCACCAACGCCGAGCCTCGCAATCTCAAGCTCGGCATCCACGCGAATGTTATAGGAATCAAGCTGACAGCCGCCGATTCGTCGATTGTAGTTATGCCGTTTCAGGTGCACGGACTTGCCGACGGCCAAAAATTCTCGCTTGATATTTTCCAACACGTCGTTCAGAACCTCCCGGAACGCTTTCCCCCGAAAAGCCCGAACGAGATTACCATAAAAATCCGCGATGACCCGAGCTTCGAGAAAGAACCGCTCCACGATGTCGTCCGCAAATGGGCGAATGTCCTAGGTGTCCGCTATGTTGTCATTGGCGATGCGAGACCCTCGGCGAGGGGCGAGGGATTGGACTTGAGCATCATGCTCGTCGATGGCATGTTCCGTCTTCCGATGGGCAAGCGCATCTCCGGCGTGCCTCGCTCTGCCGCGTTCGATGTCACATCGGATACACTCAATTTCATGCTGGCCAACATTAGCTCACTCAGCCGTGAGGCCTTCATGACAGACCTCCAGCGGAAATGGGCCGAACAGCGCGCCGCGATGATAGGCAAGCCTGCGCCGCCGCTCTCGGCGGAGGACATCCGAACAGGCAAGCTCGTTAGCGTATCCGATTTTAAGGGGAAGCCGCTCATCGTGCAGTTTTTCTCGCAGGACTGCGACCATTGCGAGGAGGAGATGAACTGGCTCACCGGCCTCGTCACGCGCCATCCGGAGATTGCCGCGCTGGGAGTCTCCGTCGATGTCGGGGAGCTGGACGAGGTGCGCGCGCTCATCGACGAGAAAAAGCCCAACTACCCGATAATCCTGCCGTCCGAGGAAAACGAAAAACAGCTCGACCCATACTACGGCGGGGCAACCCCGCAGACGGTGATTATCTCGCCTGAAGGCATTGTAGTTGAATACTTTATGGGGTTCAGCAGACAAACCCTCGACCGATTCGAGCAAATCCTCATTGGAATGATAGAGTAGGTTTTTTTGGGGGGGTGGTCGGTTGCAGTTCGCTCGCCCTACCCATCCGGCGCTGGCACGGGGGTTGCGTCTGCAACCCGCGCGCCAGCGCCCCCGTCAGTAGCGAAGATTCCCGTTGCATAAAGCCGCCGGCTCTCCAGATAGGGCGTTTGAGATAGTTCGCCGCCGTCGGTTGCAATGTAGGGGCGAGGTCTCCTCGCCTGTCCCCTCGCCGGAGAGGTGTGTTTGAAACCCGCCCGCGGGAGACATTACTGAAAAGCGAGACAGCGCAAGACCGTCCCCGACGGTATGCGAATGCGAAACGTGCATTCACACAAATCTCCTCCCCTTCCGCTTTGACATTTGCGAAAGTCGAATTATATTGAATGAAAATTAACGCCCATTTTCAGGAGATTTGCTATGGCCATTCAATTCAATTCTACGAACCTCAAGACCGAGCCGGTGTCCTTCGAGGGGGCGCTACTCAAAGGCATCGCGCCGGATGGCGGGCTTTTCATGCCGCTCGAAATTCCCAAATTTTCCGCCGAGGAAATCCGTGCCTTCTCCGCGATGAAATACTCCGAAATCGCCTTCGAGGTCGGCAAGAAATTTTTCGAGGGCGAAATCCCCGAGCCCGATCTCGCGCGCATCGTCCGCGAGGCCTACGATTTTGATGTCCCGCTGGAGCCGGTTTTCGACAACAAGTTCGTCATGCGCCTCGACCGCGGGCCGACGGCGTCGTTCAAGGATTTCGCCGCGCGTATGATGGGGCGGTTGATGCAGTTTTTCCTCGGACGGCGCGGGGGCAGGCTCGTCATCCTCACCGCGACCTCCGGCGACACCGGAAGCGCCATCGCGAACGCATTCTACGGCCTCGACAACATCGAGGTGATCGTGCTTTTCCCCGAAAAAGAAGTGACGGCCCGCCAGCGCAAACAGATGACCACGCTGGGCAAAAATGTCTCGATTATCGCGCTCGACGGCAAGTTCGATGACTGTCAAGCGTTTGTGAAACGGGCGTTTGCCGACCCGGAGCTTGAGGACATGAAACTCTCCTCGGCGAACTCTATCAACATCGGGCGGCTGATTCCGCAGAGCATTTACTATTTCTACGCTTTCGCCAAGCTCCGCGAGGGCGCGCCGGACGACGACATCGTTTTTTCGGTGCCGTCGGGCAATTTCGGCGACCTGTGCGGCGGGCTAATCGCGATGAAAATGGGGCTTCCCGTGCGCAAATTCGTCGTGGCGACCAACGCGAACGACGAGTTCCCGAAATTCCTCGGCAGTGGCGAGTATCACAAGCTCGAGCCTTCGCGCAACTGCATCTCCAGCGCGATGAATGTCGGTCATCCGAGCAATGTCCCGCGCCTCGTCGCGCTTTACGGCGGCGTGATGGACGAGAAGGGCGTCATCCATAAGATGCCGGACATGGAGGCGATTCGGCGCGACATGTTCGCGGTGAGCATCGACGACCCCGCGACCGAGAGGGCAATCGCGGAGGCGTGGGAGACGCACCGCCTTCTGCTCGAGCCGCACGGCGCGGTGGGATGGGCGGGGCTTATGCGCTATTTGGAGCGCGGGGAGGTCGATGACGGCCAGCTTTGCGTCTCGCTGGAGACTGCGCACCCGGCGAAATTCCCGGAGAAAATCCGCGAGATACTCGGCTTCGACCCGGAACTGCCGCCCAGCCTCGAGGGCTTGGAGCAAAAACCAGAGATGTTCGACAAAATGGCGCACGACTACGGAGAGTTCAAGGGGTGGTTGAGGGGGAGGGGAGGAAAAGATGCAGCGATTAGACCAACCAAAGATGAAAGAGAAAAATATCATGTTAATTATCAAAAGGACACTAACTTTGCAGCGTCAGCTCGGTTATTACAAAGTAAGTGGAGAGAAAAAAAAGGGTATCAAGAGTTAAAGTTAGGCAACTTTCTTGAAATTGAATTTGCTAAATCAAGCAAAGCAAATTTCCTCACAGATAGAATAAAACAACTAGTTGTCCAAGAGGTAAAAAGAATTAAGAAGGAAGGTGGCCTTATAGGAGAACCTAGAATTTGGAATAATCTTCTTTCTTCGCAACCTCTTTGCTTTAATTTATTTGGGGAGTTATACTATAATTTAGATTTAGCATCAGAATATTTTCGGCTCCTTTTTCCAGGTAAATTAGAAGAGGTAAAAAGAATCAAATTTGAGTATTCTCCAGGACGAGGCAACAACAAGTATACAGACGATAATTCCGCCTTCGATGTCTTTATCGAATACTCATCAAGCAATAAAAGGGGATTTATTGGTATTGAAGTTAAATACGCCGAAAGCTTGAAGGAAGAGTCTAATAAAAAAGCAACAAATTACTTCATGCAACACGAACAGAGATATACTGAACTGACAAATAATACAGGTATTTTTCGGCAAAGGAGTATTGAAATGTTAAAGCGACCGCCCTTGTCGCAAATATGGCGGGATCATTTGCTTTCAATAGCTACAAAACAAGATTATGATGAGGGCTTTTTCGTTTTCTTGTTTCCAAGACAAAACGAAGAGTGCCAAAAAGCTGTAGATGAATACAGAAAAAATCTTATTTCTGACGATGAGGAGCAAACTGGTTTTTATCCGAGGTATTTAGAGGATTTTATAAATATCTTGAGGGAAATAGAAAACGATGATTGGACCAAAGAGCTTCAAGAGCGATATTTAGGGGCTTAATATTGATACGAATATTCAAGAGAAGATTTATACAAAAGGAGTACAGGTTATGAAAAAATGGGATTCAGTAGAAACCCTTATTGACAAAGGTCTCGTCGAAGACGCGTTCAAAGAGCTTTCCCAAAGACCGAGGCCTTTAAGTTTGGACGAAAGTTTCTACCTTGCATATTGCCAAGCAACTTTAGGGCATGACTTCGAAGCAATGAACACTCTGCTTGAACTAAAAGAAAGTTGCGAAGAGGATTGTGTTAAGGCAACTATTTCAGGTTTTTTAGCGGATGTGTTAAGAAATAATGGATTTATTAATGATGCTTTGTCAGAAGTCAAAGAAGCAATTACACTTGACCCGGAAGATGAATTAATAAAAGCTCTGTTTGATGAAATAATCGATGATTGGTGGGACGACAACGGCAATTATGTGCTACTGTTCACATTGCTTTCAGTATTGAGAAATAGGAAGAAAAGGGCAACGAAAAGCGCTACTTAAGCCCCCTCAACCACGGATAATCCCATGAAACACATAATCATCCTCGGGGACAGGATGGCGGATAGGCCGCTCGACAAGCTCGGCGGCAAAACGCCGCTTATGGCCGCGAATGTGCATCGCGAAGTCCCTCAAAAACATCGAACTTCACTTTGAAAATGCCCAGCATTGGTTGGCCCTTGCGCATGCCGTGGCAGTCCGAGCCGCCGGTAACCAGCAAGCCCAAATCCTTTGCCATCGATAAAATCTTCGAGGTGGTCTCATGGTCGTGGCCGGGGTAGTATGCCTCGAAGCCGTCGATGCCCATGTCCACGAGTTCCGGCAGGAAGTCCATCATGCCGTGCGTGACGCCGGGGTGCGCGGCTATCGCGAGACCTCCCGCGCGATGAATCGTCTCGATTGTTTGTTCGGGTGGGTTTGATTTCTTGGAAATATAGACTTTGCCGCCTTCGGCGAGATACTCATAAAAAGCCTGTCGAACATTGCGAACAACGCCGATATTAACCATGTGTTCGGCCAGATGCGGGCGGCCTATCGATGCACCGTCGGCTATTCGGCGGACTTCGTCATAGTCGCACGGGATGCCGATTTCACGCAACCTCTCGCACATGGCGGATATCCTATTGTGGCGAGATGTTGACATGCCTTCGGTAAGACCGTTAAGCTCGACATTGTCCGTGTCGATATAGTATCCGAGGATGTGCATTCGCCCTTCGAGCGCGGATGTCGAAAGCTCAACCGCGGGGATAAACTCCAGCCCTCGTTCGGCGCAGAGTGCTCGCGTTTCCTCGATTGCGGAGACGGTATCGTGGTCGGTGATTGCGATGCCGCTCAGGTGAAAATTCCTCGCGCGTTCGACAATCTCGGCGGGCGAGAAAGTGCCGTCGGATGCCTTGCTATGTATATGAAGGTCGCAGTATTTCAACTAATTTGCCTGATAAGAGAAAGTAGATGTCAACCGATTCGCGAGTCGGCAATCTCGATGACCGCCTCGAACAGCTCCTCGACCTCGTCCAGAAGAAGCTCGCCTCTTTCGGTGATTTCCTCGATGAAGTTGACATCGCTAATGCCCGCGAGATTGATTTCGACGTTGAACCACGCCGAATCGACCGCCGCATTGAGCATCGACGCCGCGACGCCGATGTCGGAGATGACGTTCTTGTTGCAGTTCTCCCCGGCCTCTCGCGCAAGCGAAAGCATTTTCACCGACAGCTCGACAACTCTCAAGGGAATCAACGTGGCTTTGCGCGTCTCGGCCTGAATCGCCTCGGTGCGGATGTTCTTCTCCTCATCGGTCTCTTTGGGAAGCTTGTATGCATCGATTATCGAGCCGAAAGCCTCGGCATCAAGATCGATAAGCTTGACGAACTCGTCGCGAACCTCATCGGCCTCGGCGAGAATCTTCGAGATGTCGCCCTCGACGTTCTCATATCCCTTCTTGCCGACAGTCAGGCGGCATGCCATCGAAATAAGCGCAGTTCCCAGCGCGCCCGAAAGCGCCGCCACGCTTCCGCCGCCGGGGGTTGGCGATGAGCTGGCTAACTCATCCAGAAAGCCTTTGATATCATGATCGACTAACACAATTCCTCCTTGAGGGACGTCTTCAAACAATGCTAATTGCGGCAATATAGATACGAAAGAACGCAATGCAAGCCAAATTTGAACTTTGTTTGGGGCACCGCTGGCGCGCGGGTTGCAGACGCAACCCCCGTGCCAGCGGCGGGGGCCGGGGTCTGGTGAATGTGGCGGATTTTCATAATAGCACGCTTTTTGGGGGGCGTCGGCCCTTCGTGCGATTTAACAAATCGCACGAAGGAGCGAAGTAGTCGGTAGCAAGTCTTGCGCTTGGAAGGCTCGATTTTGCCCCGACTACTTCGTAGCGCGTCCACGCGCGCCGACGCCCCCCACTTCGCGAAAATCGTTTTATTCGGTTTCGCAGATGGCGACAATAAGCTCGGCGATGGTCTTGGCGAAGGAGTCTGCGGGGTGATAGCAGACCTTCACGCCGTCTCGGACGCTGATGAGAATTCCGCGGTCGGTCATCACCCTAAGGTGTTGTGAAACTGTCGATTGCGGCAAGTCGAGCCGCGAGCAGAGGTCTTTAACGAAGCAGGAGTCTTTCATCAAACAGGCGAGAATGCGAAGCCTGTCCGGATGCCCCAGAACGCGGAGAATCCCCGCGATTTGATCGATTTTTTCCCTCTCGATGCTCATTTAATCAGCGAAATTTTGCGAACATCGATGTTTTTTCCGGCGGTGAAACGCGCCAGATAGACGCCCGTCGGGAGTTCGTTGCCGGCGGAATCTCTGCCGTCCCAGATGACGCTCGGAGAATCGAACGTCCGCACAGGCCGACCGGCAATGTCGAAAATCTCGAGCTTGACATCACCGTTATAATGTTCCGTGCCGAACGAAATACGGCAAGCGGCGTTGAACGGGTTCGGGAAGACATCGATGGATAAGCTCTTCGGCGCGAAATCGAACCCCGCGGCCATCTCGCGCTCAAGATAGTAGATAAAGCGCACGTCGTCGATATACCAGCCTGCGGAGTTGACATAGGGATCGCTTCCGGCTACGAATTTCACATGAATCGTCGTCCCCGCGAACGGCGAGAGGTCGAACGTCTCGGTGCGCCATCCGCCGCTGGATGCCGTGAAAACGCTGTCTCCTGCAATATATGGGTTGTGCTCATATGCCACGCCGTCATATCCGCCCAGCGGGCTGACGACTTGCCATGTAGTTCCGCCGTCGCTGGTAATTTTCACCGTGCCGCCGTCGTAAATACTACTCGCGCTCGGCGCCTCCCAGCTGAACCAATGCTCGAGTTCGAGCCTCGGCCGGTGCGCGCTGTCGGGTATTGCGATTGCAGGGGTGGCCAGCTCGGAGAGTGTGTTGTCGGAGTAATTCCGGCTGAGCTTTGTCGCCCAGAGCCTATCGCCCGAGAATGCGTTTTCCGGGCCGGTCGTGGGAATCCCCCACTCCCAATCGCCGGTGCCCACGAAACCGCCGCTGGAGCCTTCGAAATCCCAGCTCACAATCACAATCGGCGTGCCGCAGGTGAGCGAGGCCGAGTCGAACGCCACATAGCCGCTCGTGTCGCGAACTTCGAATCGCACCGTGAAGTTGTCGCCGGGCGCGAGTGTCGCCTCATCCAGATCGAGGAGAAAGCCCACGGTGTCGTATCCCGTCGAGGGGATGACTCCCCCCCACGCCGAATCGTCTATCATCGTGAGGCCTGCCGTGCCGGAGAAGGCCCTCACGAACGCCGCGCTCGGGTCGAACCCGAGGTTCTCGACTTCAACCAATAGCCTCGCAGTTTCTCCGGGGTTGGCATACCCGCCGGACTCGCCGAAATCGGGATCAATCCACGCGCGGGTGATAAACGGCGCGCTTCCGGCGATTTGGCAGTTGATAATGCAGACGTTCATGTTTTCGGCGATAAGCTCCGGCCTCCGCGAGAGCGGCGGCCAGAAGCCGTCATCATTTCCGCCGACCTCGGGAGTGCAGGGGAAAATCCAAGGCCGCACCGATCTCTCGCCATAGAACCAGTCGTCGGTGCCGCCGTTCGTGGGATAGATAGTCCCCGCGCCCGGGCCATAAATGTAACCATTTCCTCGCGCAAAACGATAGCCCACGCGCATGAACCAATCATGGTCATCGGGAAGGTCTAAAGTCCATCCCCACGGGAAGAGATACATATTACCAAAGCTGTGAAAATCGAGCACGGTGCGGAATTCGTTCGCATTCACCAATTCGATGATGGTCTGTGTTTCCGGCTCGCTGGCGGGCGATGGCCCGCGATATGTCTCCGAGCCGGGATTTGGCGAACTGCCGACGTCGTCGTATCCCCACTCGTATGGGAAGTTTCGGTTGAGATCGACGCCCATCGAACTGCCGTTATTGCGGCGGTTCTTGCGCCACATGCCGCCGCCGGTGGGGCTTGTTGTTTGGTTATAAACGTAACCGTCGGGGTTTAGCAGGGGAATCAGCCACACTTCGCGCTTTTCGACAATATGACGGGCGACTTCGCTGGTCGCCATCGAGTCCAGAAGCCACCGCGCGAACTCGAGCACGATGTCCGGCGTGACTACCTCACGCGCGTGAATCGCCCCGAAAATAAGCACCTGTGGCTTGCCGGCGTCGATATCGACATTCTGTGAAACCTTGATGCCCTTGATGAGATAGCCGTCCCAGCCCTCGCCCAAAACCTCCGGCTCGGATACATATTCGGGATATTCGTCGTGAAGAGAGTCCAGCGCCGCGAGGATCATCTCATAAGTCCGCCATCCGCCCATGTCGAGGCGCGAGTCGAGGCGCGAGGCGTAGAATGCCTGCATGTCGGGGATTATAACCTCATAGGGCACGGCGCGGGCGGTCAATATCGCAAGCTCGCTCTCGGGCAGGGCGAACTCCGCCCAAACGCCATCGCGGGCGTAAATTATCTCCGAGGGGACTTTGTCCTCATATCCCCACGGGACGCGGATTTGCGTGTAAATCTCCGGCGCATTGGCGAACGCGCAAATGGAAGTGAGAAGAATGACATAGACGATTTTCCTTAACATGAAACTCCTAACGATGCAACAGTTCAATAATTCGCGGGCGCACACGCAGGTGCGCCCCTACGTAATTCAATCAATTGCGGGCGAACCACCGGTTCGCCCCTACGGGTCGAAATGACAGAAGGCGCAGTCGGACATTTAACGGCGAATAGCTACCCAATTGCCGCTTTGAGGACGTCATCCATGGTGTCTGCAAAGACGAACTTCATCGTCTTGGCGATTTCCGGTGGAAGCTCCTCCAAATCCTTTTCGTTTCTTCGCGGAACAATCACGCGGGTTATTTCCGCGCGGTTTGCGCCGAGCGCTTTTTCCTTCAGGCCGCCGATTGGGAGCACCTCGCCGCGAAGCGTAATCTCGCCTGTCATCGCGGTTTTCGGGCGCATAGGCCGATCGAGCATGAGGGATGCGAGGCATGTCGCCATGGCGATTCCCGCAGATGGGCCGTCTTTTGGGATTGCTCCTGCGGGCACATGAAGGTGAATATCGAGCTGGGTGAAATCCCTGTCGATTCCCATCTCGACCGCTTTCGAGCGAACCCAACTCAGCGCAGTCTGCGCCGATTCCTTCATCACATCGCCGAGATGGCCTGTGAGAACGAGATTGCCCCTTCCGGGCATTGCCGTCGCCTCGATGACCAAGACCTCGCCGCCGGTGGGCGTCCATGCCAGTCCGAGGGCCATGCCCGCCGTCATTTTCACCGGAAGCACGGCATCGGCGAACTTGTCCGGCCCGAGATACTCGCGGACGCGGTTTTCTGTGATTACCGCGCGTTTTCGCTCTGCGCCGGCGATTTCTTTCGCGACTTTCCGGCAGATGTCCGCGATTGTCCGCTCGAGGTTGCGGACACCCGCCTCGCGCGTGTAATTGTCGATGATGTCCCTGATCGCGTCGTCGGTGAATGAGATTTGCGAGCGGTCGAGGCCGTGCGAGTCGATTTGCCGTGGAACGAGGAACTGCCGTGCGATGTGGAGCTTCTCGTTGTTTGTGTATCCCGGAAGGCGAAGCATTTCCATTCTGTCCAGAAGCACGCGCGGGATGGGGTCGATGTAGTTCGCCGTCGCGATGAACATGACCTTCGATAAATCGAACGGCACCTCGAGGTAATTGTCCGCGAACGCGTGATTCTGCTCGGGGTCGAGGACTTCGAGCAATGCCGACGCCGGGTCGCCGCGGAAATCCTGGCCTATCTTATCAATCTCGTCGAGCATGAACACGGGATTGTTCGACTCGGAACGCTTGATTCCCTGAATGATGCGCCCTGGAAGCGCGCCGACATAAGTCCTTCGGTGGCCGCGAATCTCAGCCTCGTCGCGCATTCCGCCGAGGCTCATGCGGTAGAATTTCCGCCCCATCGCCCTGGCGATGCTCATGCCGAGGCTCGTCTTGCCCACGCCGGGAGGTCCCATGAAAAGCAGTATCGGGGACTTCGCGTCCGGCTTGAGCTTGCGCACCGCCAAGAATTCCACGATGCGCTCTTTGATTTTCTCCAGTCCGTAGTGGTCCTCGTCGAGGACTCTCTGGGCGCGGTCGAGGTCGATGTTGTCCTCCGTCGATTCCATCCACGGAAGTTTCATAAGCCAGTCTATGTATGTCATCGAGACGGTATATTCGGCGCTGGCGGGGTTCATGCGTTCGAGGCGGTCGATTTCGGCCTCGGCGGCCTTCTTGGCTTCCTCGGGCAAAGCTTTTTTCAGGAGAAGCTCGCGGAACTCCTTGATTTCCGGGCGGTCGTCGTCGCCCAGCTCTTTACGGATGGCCTTCATCTGCTCGCGAAGCATATACTCGCGCTGTCCTTTGCGAATGGATTCGTTGGCCTCTTGCTGTATCTCGCTACTCAACCTCAGAACGGAAAGCTCGTTCGATACAATACGCTGAAGCTCTTTAAGTCGTTTCATTATATCGGGTTCCGCCAGAATGCCCTGCTTAATTCGCGGATCTACGGACAGATATGCCGCGATTGAATCCGCGAATCGCCCCGGTTCGTCCACATCGAACGCCTCGATGGGGATTTCGTCCGGCAGATATGGCGCGAGCTTGGCTATCTCCTTGAACTGCGCGAGGATAGTGCGCACGAGCGCCGACTCCTCATCTCCCGGTCTGCGGAATTCCTCGACAGGGCGGAATCTTCCGACGAGATACGGCGTGTCCTTCACGCGCCCCACGAAGCGAAGCCTGTCTATGCACCTCGCGAGCACGCGGAGAGTGCCGTCCGGGAAGCGCAGGAGTTTCATCACCGAGGCGCGGACGCCGTAATTGAAAAGGCTGTCGAACGAGCCTATGTCCTCGCGGTTGGGGAGAACCGGCACCATCGCCATGACCTTGTCCTCGGAGACGATGTCGTCGATGAGCTTGATGTGTTGCTCCTCCTGAATCACCAGCGGGACAATTTGCCCGGGGAACGCGACGTTCTGCACTAGCGGTAGAATCGGCAGGTCTTCTGCGCTTTGGGCGGTATTTTTTAAGCTGTCACTCATAAACTCGTCCTCACTCGACCTCGACGTCGATTTTCCTGCGTTTTTCCGGCGGCGTCGCGGGGATTTTGATGCAGAGAATGCCCTCTTTGAAATTCGCGTTAGGGTCGGCGCCCATGAAGCGGTTTGGGAAGCGTATGCTCCGCTCGAACTGGCCGTAGTTGATTTCGAGATTGTGAAAAACCGCTTTACTCAATGGTTTGCGCTCTTTGCGCGTCCCCGAGATAGTGAGGATGTTGTCGTCGATTTGAATCTTGATGTCCTCTTTTCGGACGCCGGCAAGCTCGCATGTGATAATCAGCTCGTCCTCCGTCTCGCAGACATCGGTTTGCGGGTGCCATACATTGAGGGCGTTGAGCATCACGCGGTTCTTCATCTGCGAGAATTCCGAGTATAGCCTTCGCATTTCCTCGTCGAAGGCGTGGCTCTTTGCGGATATTGGTTTTGCCATAACTACTCCCTTGCCTGTGTCAAACGGGCTATCTTTCTCATACTATTATACGGACTCTGTCAAGTTTCGATAAATCGGGCTAATTTCCTCTGCAAACGCGGTTTTTGCCCTCGGCCTTGGCGCGGTGGAGCGCCTTGTCGGCGATGTGGAGAAAATCGTCCGCGCTAAAAATCTCGTCGGTCAGGACGGCGATGCCGAAGCTGGCTGTGATGCTCGCGCCGCCTGCGCCGGCCTTGTCCTCGATATTCGTGCGGATGACCTCCGCTCTGGCAAACGCCGCTTCCGCCGTCGTGTTGCGAAGCAAAATCGCAAAATCGTCACCGCCGTAGCGTCCGAAGAAGTCCGCCTGAGAGCACTTTTCGGAGATTATCTTCGCGACATTTTGGAGAATCTCGTCGCCTATTGCCATGCCCCGGCGGTCGTTCACACTCTTGAGGTTATCCAAGTCGAGAATGATGAGGGCAAGCGGCGCGCCGGCAGATTTCGCCATCTGCATTGTCTTCGGGAGGTTCTCCATGAAATGTCGGTAGTTGGAAACTCCGGTGAGGCCGTCGGTGATGGCGAGGGTCGTGGCTTGGCGGCTGGCCTCCTTAAGCTCCTCGGACAGCTTGCGCTCGCTCGTGATGTCCTTGACAATTGTCATAATCCTTCGCACGGCGCCCGCAGACGAGAATAGCGGGACGATTTTCTTGCGCAGATACCTCGCGTCGCCCTTCTCGTCGAACAAGGCTTCCTCAAGCTCGACGGCATTGCCGTTTCGGAGAACGTTTTTGTAAATATCCGGAGTGTCGGATGAGCCGATTGCATCGAAAACGCCGTCAATCTTCGTGCCGATTAAATCCGCGCGGAGGCCGAGCTTCTCGCCGGCGATATTGTTGAACGAGGCGAGGCGAAGTTCCGAATCGAGCATGAAAATGCCGTCCTCAAGGCTCTGGAAGAGGTCGGCGAACCGTTCTTCTGACTCTCGGAGTTGTCTCACTATTTCGGATACCTGAAGAACTTGCGCTATCTCGTCGATGAATGGCGCGAGTATTTCCTCGCGGAGAGGCTCGCCGGGTTCAATGCAACAGAATATCTGCCCCATAAGCTCGCCCTTCGCCCTCACGGGGATGATGAACATGCCGCAATTGCCGAGGACTTGATAGAGCGCACGCCCCATATCGGCCAAGGAGCGGTTGAGCGTCGAGACTTGCTCCATCGAGACTACCTTCACTGTGTCGCCGCGAAGGAGCGACTGGACAAACGGATGCATCCTATCGGCGAAGACTTTGACGGTGAACGGGTCTATGTCGGCAATGTCCAAGAACTTGCGATAATTGCGTTCGTCGAGATAGGACTGGGCGCCGAGCGAGTAGTTCATCGAGTCTCTGCGGATGAAAAGCCCCGCGAAAGCGAAGCCGCCGACCTCACGGAAGCTCTCGATGAGTAGCTGGAGCGCTTCGCGTTCGCTGTCGTATGTGATGAGCGAGCGGATGCCCCGCGAGAAGAGTTCTATGACGCGGTCTTTGTTGCCGGAGGAGGACTCGCGCGCTTTTCGGAATTCGCGGATTCTTTTGCCTACAACGAAATGGCCGAAGTAGAGGTATCCACCGAAGAGAACGAGAAGTAGCAGGCCATAGCCGATATTGGCCATCCTTCGGATACGCGCGGAGAGGGCCTCCAGCTCGTCGGAACGGTTGCTTGTGGCGATGAACCAGTGGTAGTCGCCGAGGTCGATAGTCGCGATGGCCAAAGGTCTCCGCGCGCCGGTGTGGTCGATATAGTCGCCTCTGCCGGAGAATTTTTGCGGGAGCGCGTTGAGAAACTCGTCGAGCAATCTCGATGAGCCGCGCGAGAAAGCCCTCTCGACGAGCGTGCCGGTGGCCAAATCGGGGTGATAGAGTATCTCCCCCGTGGAATCGACAATCCAGCCCACGGCGCCGATATTATCAAGCTCTGCGAGTAGCTCTTTCTCAATCGCGTCGAATGGGATGAGCGCGGTGATGCTCCCAAGAAAAACAGAATCCGCGCCGAAAACCGGCTGATGGACGACGATAGCGATGTATCCATGAACGGTGTATATCGGCTGGCTGATAACCTCGCAGTGCTCATCCAAGAGCTTGCGGACATGGACTTGGTGGGCGATACTCTGGCCGATGACCGATGTGTCCGGCTGGGAATAAAGCAAAATGCCCATCCTATCCATTCTGTTGGTCGTCGTCGCCATGTCCTCGATGGATTTATATAGCTCCGCCATGTCCCTTCGAAGTAGCGACGGACTTGCGTATTTGATGCCTTCGCGTTGGGCAAATATTGAGAGGGTCTTGCGAATATCCCCGAAGAACTCCTCGGTTCGTCCAGCGATGAGCTTGGAGATAATCTCTTGGTCTTCCGCGAAGTGCTCGGCCAAATCGGCCTCGATTTGAATTGTGAAAAACTGAATAGCGAAGAAAGAGACTATCGCGATGAGAATGAACGAAATTATCGCGCGGATGATTGGGGGTTTTGGCATATTTCCGGCGCTTTCGGGCATGTTATTTTTCTTCCTCGATTGAAGGAAGCGGAATGGCGAGTTTCTCCGCCGTCGCGATAACTCTTTGCGCGCGGGCGACTATCGGCGCGTCTATCATCTTGCTTCCGATGGCTACTACGCCGCTTCCCTCGGCCTCTGCCCTCTCGGCGGCGGCCACGACTTTGACTGCGAAGAGAAGCTCATCGGGCGAGGGGGTATATACTTCGTGCACCGGCGCGACCTGCCCGGGATGGATGAGGCCTCTGCCATCGAAGCCGAGGGCTTTTCCCTCGCGAGTGCTCTCGATGAGTCCCTCGGTGTCGCCGAAATCGCTGAACACGGTGTCCGACGCGAGCCTTCCGAATGCCTTGGCCGCGCAGATGACGCTCTGGCGAGCGAAAAGTTGTTCCTTGCCGTCGCGTGTTCTCTCGGCGCCGATGTCCTTGGTGAAATCTTCCGCGCCGAACGCGAGCACCACAACGCCGTCGGCGGAGGCAATCTCCGGCGCGTTGACCACACCGAGTGCGCTCTCGATTATCGGCATGATGCCGATTTTATGTTGCGTCCCGGCGCGCTGTTGTATTCGCTCGATTTCCGCGGTGAGGTCGCGGACATCCTGCGCGGTCTCGGCCTTAGGCAGGGCGATAATCGACGGCCCTGCGGGGGCGATAATCTCGATGTCGTCGAGGCCGAACGGCCCGGAGAGCTGGTTTATCCTCACGGCGGCCTCGGATGCGCCGAGCCTGCCCGTAAGAAGAAGATTGCGCACCAAATAGCGCGTGGCGTGCTTCTCCGAAGGCGGCACGGAGTCCTCGAGGTCCAGAAGTATCATGTCCGCGCCGAAAACGGGCGCGTTGACGAAGAGGTTCGGGTTGTTGCCGGGGATGTAGAGCCGACTCCGGCGAAGGCGGTCGATTTCGATTGCGTTGTCCTCTTTGGCGGCTTTAAATGGTGCGGGGTCGTCGGATGCCGCAATCACCGCCGCCTCGACTCGCGCAGAGATGACATAATCCAGTGCACCATCATCGACGGCCACCACAGATGCGTTCATCACGCCGAGCCTGTCCAGCTCGGCCTCGATTTCGGCTTTAATCTTCGTGCCATAGAGCTTGTCGATGGAACTTGTGAGCGAAATCGTTCGCTCCTCGAACGGGCGTATAGTAATCTCGATATCGCCTTTGGTCTTTTTGCCGGCGACGGCAGTTTTGGTGATTATCATCGTTCCTCCGAGTTATTTTTAAAGCCTTGATTCATTCCGATTTCAACTGTCATTCCCGCGAAAGCGGACGCGGGCGTTGCTTTTACCCTTTACCTGTCCCCTATCTCTTCACCTGCATAACTTTATCGATAATCGTGCCATCGCGGTATTCGATGAGGGCGATAACGCGGTCGGCGAGTTTGGGCTGTTCCGGTTCGCCGCCTGTGATTTCATCTACCTCGCGTTTGATGTCGCGGATGTCGCGAATAGGAAGTTTTGAGCCTTTGAAATGCTCGATTAAGTCCTCGCGGAGCGGGTTTATCGCAATGCCGAGGTCGCAGACTATCACATCGACTGTCTCGCCGGGGGTTGTCACGGTCGTCACGCTCTCGCGGATGACGGGGATGCGTTTGCGGTATGCGGGAATTATCATCATCGATAGCTTCGCGCCCGCGGAAACATCGCTGTGGCCGCCGATGCCGTGGAGCAACATGCCGTCGGAGTGTGTGTTGACGTTGACGTGGAAATCGACATCGACCTCCGTCGCGCCCAAAAAGCCAACATCCTGCACGTTCACCATGCAACCCTTGCTGTGCATGTTAGCATACATGCCGAGGTTGATTTGCTGGTGCATGGGGTCGTCGCGGAGACTGGCAATTGCGGCGGTGTCGAATACCTGCCCGTCGAGGAGCTTTTTCGTGATTCCCTCGTGCAAGAGATCCACCGCGAATTTCGTAATTCCGCCGTTAATATATTCGGCATTGATGCCGTCCTCGCGCATAAAATCGCCGAGGAATTTCGTCACGGCGAGTGAAATTCCGCCCGCGCCGGTCTGGAAGCCCCAGCCGTCGCGGTAATATGGCGATTTCCGGATGAATTCGGCGGCGAGCTTTGCAATGTATAGCCTTCCCGGGCTGTTCGTGATGCGCGTTGTGCCGCTGACTATCTGCGACGGGTCGCCGATTTTATCGACCTCGACTACGTAATCAACATGCGTTGATGGAATGTCTATCGGGATGCAGGGGAAGCTCACGAGATTATCCGTGATGACGACAAACTTGTCGGCATATTGTGAATCGATTTGCATGTATCCTAGCGGGCCGCAGGCAGATGTTCCGTGAAGTCCGTTGGCGTTGCCGAAATCGTCGGCACAGGGTGCCGCGCAGAACGCGACATCAATGTGCAGGTCGCCGTCCTCGATAGCGCGGACTCTTCCGCCGTGGGAGCGGAGTATCGCCGTAGTGGGGAGGCCGCCTTTGCTGACGAACGCGCCGACGGGGCCGTTCATTGAGCCTTGGATGTTGCGGACTACGCCGTTTTTGATGTGGTCGATGACCGGAGAATGCACAGGGAACAGCGCGGAGGGGGCAATCGTGAGGTCTTTGATGCCCATCTCGGCGCAGGCCTCGAGCACCATGTTGACGACATAGTCGCCGTTGCGGAGATGGTGGTGGAAGCTGATTGTCATGCCGTCGCGGAGGCCAGTTTTCGCGATTGCTTCCTTGATGTTTGCAAGGAGTTTGCGCTCGCCGCCTTTGTGTTCGGGGTGTGAGTGCGGCCTCGAAGGCGTCGCTCTTTTGCCCTCGCGGAGCGGGTCTGCGAATGCGCCCTGAAACGGCGTGAGGACGCGTCCGTCGGCCTCGGTCGGAACTTCCCTGCCGATTGCGTTTTTGACAAATTCCATACCTTCCTCCTATATATCTGAACAACCGGGCGAGCCACCCGTCTCGCTTCACCCTTTACCTTTTACACTTTACCTAATCGTCGCCATGACCGACGGAATTGCTTTGCATATAAGGTCGGCGAGCTTAGCGCCGGCCTCGTTCGCGGCGGCGACAACATCCTCGATGCTGACCGGCTCGAGGGCATCGGGCAGACACATGTCGGTCATCATCGAGAAGCAAAGGACGCGCATATCTCCGTGCACAGCGACGATTACCTCGGGCACGGTGCTCATTCCCACGGCATCGGCGCCGATTTGGCGGAGGAAGCGGTATTCCGCCGGTGTTTCGAGGTTCGGCCCCATAAGCCCCACGAACACCCCCTGCATAAGGCGAATCCCGTTATCCAGCGCGACTTTCTCGACAACATCGCGAAGCTCCGGCGTGAATGCTCGGGTCATATCCGGGAATCGGACGCCCAGTTCATCGTCGTTTTCGCCGCGTAATGGGTTGTCGCCCATGAGGTTAATCAGGTCGGTAATCATCATGATGTCGCCCTTGCGGAAGAGCGGATTCAGCGCGCCAACCGCGTTGCAACCAATCAGAGTATCTACGCCGAGTGCTTTCATAAGGCGCACGGGGTATGTTATCTCTTTCATCGAATAGCCCTCGTAGAAATGCACCCGCCCTTGCATCATCATTACCGGGGCGCCTTCGAGATGCCCGAAAATGAGATTGCCCTCGTGGCTCGGCGCAGAGCTGACGGGGAAGTGCGGGATTTCGCCGTATGGGATGACGGCATCGGCTTCGATAATCTCGGCGATTTTGCCCATGCCGGTGCCGAGGATAATCGCGATTTTCGGCTCGATTGTGGTCTTCGATTTGATGAACGGGACTGTTTCTTCGAGTTGCTTTCTGATTTCGAGCATGAAACTCCTTGATAATCGTGAATCATACGGGCGAGGTAGCCTCACCCTACAAACTATAACCTAAAACCTATAACCGCTTCTTCTAATCCATCGGGAAAAGCGACGCACGCCTTCTCCTGTGCGTTGAACGGCTGAACACGGCCTCATCGGAGAGCGGGAACTCGATTCTGAAGCCGGCAGACAGTGTCTCTACCGATGCGCGGATTCTTCGCGCCTCGTATTCCTCGTCGAACTGCTTAAGTGCCTTGTCCTGAAGCTCCAAAACCCGCATGAGCTTGCGGAAATAGGCGTCCTTTATCGTTGTCAGCTCGTAAAGTTCTTGCTTGGTCTCGTTGATTTGCTGGGAATAGCGCGCCATTACTTTCTGCGCTTCGTCGTCGGCGCTCTCGCGGATATGGCGTGCTTCCTCCTCGGCGCGGGCGATAAGCTCATGCCCCTCTTTTTTGGCGAGTTCGAGCGCATGCCCTATAGCGCCGGACTGCGCCTCCAGCTCGCTGATTCGCTTGGTGAGCGTCTCGAGCCTTCGAGAGAGGTGCTCGCGTTCTTTATGAAGTTCCGCGACGGACTCGGCGACCTGCGCGAGGAAGAACTTGACCTCGTCGCGCTTGTATCCCATAGGCGACTTGCTGAATTCCTGATTGCGTATTTCGAGCGGAGAAAGTGCCATGATTACTCCAGAGTGTAAATTAAATTTTATTTCTGTCTATGATGCTAACCACCTCTCAGCCATATTTCAATATCTTTGCGTGAGGAATCAATGTCATTCAAAATTTTTATAACAATTCCTCTACCCAAATCCTCTCCTTGATGGAAAGGGATGGTTGTCGTTCTACCATCAGGGTGCCGAAAAACTTATGACTCCCGCGTTGTCTAACGAGTGCGAATCCAAGAGACTTAATGTAAGATTCTATTGTCTTCGCGCTAACCGAAGGAAGACGACTCATCTTCAAGCCTCAATCGTCTGGACACCGACAAACTCAAGTTCTGAAAACTCTTGCTCCTCAAGGCAAAGGTGAATGACTTCCTTCAACCTATCAATAAGTTCATCCATCGTCTTCGCTTGGGTATAACAACTTTTCAGAACAGGCACGGTGCCGACAAAAAAGCCGTCTTCATCCTTCTCGATAATCGCCGTGAAGCGTCCATGTTTGGCTTGAACACCTTTTTCCATAATTTCCTTTTCATCAAAAAAGGTCAGGGGGCTTTCGCCCCCCGTTTGTTGAAATTCTCTACTCCCCGAACTTGATTCCCTGTGCGAGGATAAGCTCTTTGGCGAAGTTGAGAGTGTTCGTCTGTCTGCGCATATAAATCTTCCAAGAGTCGGAGCCGGATTCTCTTCCGCCGCCGGTTTCTTTCTCGCCGCCGAATGCGCCGCCAATCTCGGCGCCGGATGTGCCGATGTTGACATTCGCGATTCCGCAGTCGGAGCCAGCCTCGGAGAGGAACTTGTGCGCCTCGAGGAAATTGTTCGTGAATATCGACGACGAAAGCCCCTGCCGGACATCGTTGTGAAGGCGCAAAGCCTCGTCGAAATCCTCGTATTCTATGATGTAGAGGATGGGCGCGAAGGTTTCCTCCTGCACTATTTGCATTTCGTTTTTCGCCTCGGCGATGCAAGGCGTGACATAGCAACCGCCGGGGTTGTCGAGATGGTCGCCGCCGTAGAGGATTTTGCCGCCCTGTTCATTGATGAGCTTAATCGCGTTCATCATGTCATCCACCGCGCCGGTATCGACCATCGGTCCCATGATTGTATTCGGGTCTAAAGGATCGCCGATGCGGACTTGCTTGTATGCGGAGATGAGCCTATCGACAAGCGTCTGCTTGATGGACTTGTGAACGATGATTCTGCGCGTGGATGTGCAACGCTGGCCGGTCGTGCCTATCGCGCCGAAGAGGATGGCGCGGAGAGCCATCTCCATGTCGGCATCCGGCGTGACGATTATCGCGTTGTTGCCGCCCAGCTCGAGGATGGTCTTGCCGAGCCTCTCGCCGACGATTCTGCCTACGCGATAGCCCATGGAGCAACTTCCAGTGGCAGAAATGAGCCTAATTCTGCGGTCGAGAAGCATTTTTTCGCCGACATCCCTGCCCCTGCCGACAAGGAGCGAGAGGATGGCCGGATCGACGTCCATTTCCCTGCAGACCTCTTCGGCAAGTTTCGTGCATGCGATAGCCGTGAGCGGGGTTTTGCTGGATGGTTTCCAGATGTTCGAGTTGCCGCAGACCACCGACAGCGCGATGTTCCACGACCATACGGCGACCGGGAAGTTGAACGCCGAGATAGTCCCCACGATGCCCAGCGGATGCCACTGCTCCATCATGAGATGCTCCTCGCGCTCGGACTTCATTGTGAGGCCGTAAAGCTGGCGCGAGAGACCAACGGCAAAGTCGCAGATGTCGATCATCTCTTGGACTTCGCCCTTGCCCTCGGCGATGATTTTGCCCATTTCCAGCGAGACCAGCGCGCCGAGGTCGTCCTTGTGCTCGCGGAGCTTATCGCCGAGCGCGCGAATGAGGAGACCGCGCTTGGGCGCGGGGACGCTCCGCCACACCTCGAATGCCTTCTCGGCGGATTTGACGATGCGCTCGTAATCGTCGCCGTCGGCCTGACGGATGCGCCCGATGAGGCTTCCGTCTATGGGGCTGTATGATTCGAGGATGTCGCCGTTGCCGAACCATTCACCGTCGAAGCCGCCATAAAGCTCGCCGGTTAGGCCGAATTTCTCGAGAATTTCCTTCATTCTCTTCCTTTCTTTGAGTGATGTAAATTAAGTCATTCTTATCCAACAAACATTGATTGTCAATATAGCAATTTCCCGACCGATTTCCAAACAAAAACATTCAAGAGCAGGATTTTTTGAAGTTGAAGGCGGGGCACATTCTGTCATTTCTCCCCGCCTGTCATTTCGACCTCTACCAGCTGTCATTTCGAACGAAGTGAGAAATCTCGTTCTCTGCTGGAAACATGAGATTGGCGCGGCGCCCTACGGGACTCCTCGCAATGACGGGATAGAACGCGGGCGGCTCATGAACCGCCTCTACCGCCCATAACCCATAACCTAAAACCCAAAACCCAAAACCTCCACAAAAACCCTCTCGGTTGAATTTATTACTTTACTTCGATTCGATTCATTTTTATATTAAACGGTGCGAAAATTAGTGTTCGTTTGATGTCCTCAATCGAAGGCGGCCCGTATGAAAGTAGTTATCGATTCCGATTTGTGTATAGTTTGCGGCATTTGCGCCGAGATTTGCCCCGATGTTTTTGCGATGGCCGAGGACACCGCCATCGTGGCTAACTCCGGAAAATGTGAAACAGCCGGCTGTTGCGAGGACGCCGCCGAGGCATGTCCCACCGGCGCAATAGAGATTTCCTGATATGGCCAAAGGCAGATTCCCCTCGAATTTTATCGACCGCGTGGCGAGCGCGACGGACATCGTCGCGATTATTGGACGATATACCACGCTCAAGCCCCAAGGGCGGCGGCTTGTGGGACTCTGCCCTTTTCACAACGAGAAAACCCCCAGCTTCTCGGTCGATGCCGAGCAGGGGCTGTATTACTGCTTCGGTTGCCATGCCGGCGGAACGGTGTTCACGTTTCTCATGGAAAAAGAGGGCATGACTTTCGCCGATGCGGTGGAGAGCCTCGCCCGCGACGCTGGGATCGAACTTCCCGCGACATCCGGCAATTATGAGCGCGCGGAGGGCCTCGAGGAGGCCGCCGAATTCACCGCCGATTTTTTCGCGAGGGCGCTGAACTCGAAAGTCGGCGAGCAGGCGAGGGAATATCTTCGCGGGCGCGGAATATCCGAGAAGACATGGAAGACGTTCGGCATAGGCTGGGCGCCCGCTGACCAGGCGATTCTTCCGAATACTATCGGTAAAGACCGCAGAGATTTCAAGCCTTTTGTCAAAATTGGCATTCTCGGGGAATCGCGCTATGGGAACAAGTATTTCTCGACAATCAGCGATGCTCTGGTGTTCCCGATACACAAAGCCAGCGGCCGCCCGGTGGGTTTCGCGCACCGAAGAATCCGCGATGACCGTGCAGACGGCCCGAAGTATGTCAACAGTGCGGACAACGACATTTATCACAAGTCGTCGATTCTCTATGGCCTCCCGCAGGCGCGTGCGGAGATTCGCCGGCAGAAGCAATCGATTCTCGTCGAGGGCTATTTCGATGTTATCGCCCTTCACGAATACGGTATCATGGGCGCGGTAGCCTGTTGCGGAACGGCGCTCACGAGCGTGCAGGCATCGATTCTCGCGAGATACGCGCCGCGCGCGGTGATTCTCTTCGATGGCGACGACGCCGGTCTCAAGGCGACGCTCCGCTCTATCGAGATTCTCCTCTCTGCGGGGCTGGAGGTGCACATCG
>DSAF01000067.1 GCA_011388305.1 Candidatus Zixiibacteriota bacterium
ACCCTACCCAATCATAAGGGTTTCCTCGGTGTGTTCCATACGCGCCGCCCTGATTTTTCTCGACACCGAGAACAGGAATGTCAGCGGGCCTACGCGCCCGAGGAGCATTGTGAACACCAAAATCAGTTTGCTTGCCGTTGTCAAGTCGAAGGTCGGGCCTGTCGAGAGGCCGACTGTGCCGAACGCGCTCACCACTTCGAAGAAAACATCGATGAAGCGCCAATCCGGGTGGCGCGGAAGCTCGATTGTCGCCACGAGGAAAGTCCCCACGGCGATAACCGCGCCGGCGAGGACGATAATCATTGCCGCGACGCTGATTATCTCCACCGGAAGCGAGCGGTTGAAGAACACCGCTCTTTCTTTGCCGCGAAGTTTGGCGCTTATCGCGCCGACTATGACGGCGATGGTCGTTGTTTTGACGCCGCCGCCGGTCGAGCCGGGGGACGCCCCGATGAACATCAGCACAATCACTATGAACAGGACGCCGGGGGCAAGCGCGCCGGTGTCGATTGTGTTGAAGCCCGCCGTTCTGGCCGTCACGGACTGGAAGAACGCCGTCAGGAGCGTGACGCTCCATTTCTCTCCGTGCATGACGCCCGTCGTGTCGCCGAACATGATGAAAATCATGCCAACGAAGATGAGAATCACCGTTGTGACGAGGACTATCTTCGTCTGGAGGCGGAAATGCGGGACTTTCCTGCGCTTGAAGCGGAACGGGCTGAAGATGTATCGGCCAATGTCCATGAGCACCACGAATCCCAGGCCTCCGGCGATAATCAGCCCTGCGAATGTCAGCGTCATGCGCCAGTCGCTTGTGAAATGGATGATATTCTCGTCCCAGAGCGAGAAGCCCGCATTGCAGAATGCGCTCACCGAGTGGAAAATCGACCAAAAAATGCGCGAATTCATCTTACCCGCGTGGGGCGTGGCAAAAAAGTAGAGAAGCGTAGCGCCCACGGCTTCTACGCCGATTGTAATTCCCACGATTGCCGCAAGAAGCGATTTTATCTTGCCAAAGACCTTCACGTTCAGGACATCGCCGAGAAGCATACGCTCGCGAAGGCCGAAATCGCTCCGGAATACCAGCGCGAAGAATGTCGCGAACGTCATCAGGCCGAGGCCGCCGAACTGTATGATCACCATGATGATATAGTGCCCGAAGCGCGTGAAAAAAGTCCCCGTCGGCTGGACGATGAGTCCGGTGACGCATGTGGCGGATGTGGCCGTGAAAAGCGCATCGATGAGCCTCATGCTCCCCGGTTCTTTCGTTGCGCCCGGGAGCATGAGGAGGAATGTGCCCATCGCAATCAAAATCACAAAACTCGTCACGAATATGGCCGCCGGCGGCAAGGGAAGTCTCGCTATCCTCGCATTGAGTCTCCCGACTTCGGATATAAGCTCAATCAATATATATATTTGCATCAACACAATATATATTTTAGCGAGGTTAACCAAAGCAAATTGGCTAAGCACATAGCGATAGCTAACATCGGTGAGGATAAGCGGGGCGATGAGCAATTGCGAAAAGAACAGGCCAATAAGCACATATTGGAAGGGATGCTTCTTAATGTAGCTCCACCAATTCGACGCCAGAATGAGCCGGAAAACCGCGACGCCTATGAAACAGGCGATAATGAAAATATCGACGCCGTTGAAAAACGGCACCCATTCCGGGCCGAAGCCGCCTTTGCCCACAAGCGAAAAAACCGCCAGAAACGCGATGAACATCATGAAGATATTCAGCGCATTCTCGATTTCCTTTCTTTCGACAATCTTCTTCAATCGAACCATCCGGAGTTATTCATTACCGCCCAATCTATCCTCGACCTGCTTTTGGCGAATTTCTGCGAGGCGCTCGAGTAGCTCCTTGTTTTCGCCCCGAAGTTGGCGAAGTTCCTGCGCCATTTTCTCGCGCGTGCCGGCTTTGATTTTGGCCAGCGTGCGGATGATTATTGCCACGGATGAGGCAAGAATGCCCGCGAGCGCGATGAGAGCGGGCGTGGAAACACAACCGCACTGAAACAGAAGAAACAGAAGTATCGCGTCGAGCACGATTATGAAGAACGCCCAAGAAAGCACAGTCCCTCCTAACTTTTTGCCGCGCCGTCCGGCGGTTTATATAGACAGGCCGCCGTCGCGACGCCATTCATCGGTGTATTTGTCTATCATTCCGGCTATTGCATCTATCGCGACTCTGACCTGCACCATCGTGTCCCGCTCGCGGATTGTGACGGTGCCGTCCTCGAGAGACTGGCCGTCGATAGTGATGCAGAAGGGCGTCCCCGCCTCGTCCTGACGGCGATAGCGTCTGCCAATCGAGCCTCCGTCGTCGTAGAAAACCATGAACTTCTCGCGAAGTTCGCTCTCGATTTTTTTGGCCATCTCTGGCATTCCGTCGCGGTTTACAAGCGGGAAAATGCCCGCCTTCGTGGGCGCGAGGCGCGGGTGAAGTTTGAGCACCGTGCGCGTTTTGTTCGGGTCGCCCTCTTCCGGCTCCTCAACGAGCGCATCGACGAGGAGTGCCAGAAGACAGCGATCCACGCCGCCGGATGTTTCTATAATATAAGGTATGTATTTCTCGTCGCGGGCTTGGTCGAAATACTCGAAGCTCTTGCCGGAGAACTCCTGATGCCGCGACAGGTCGAAATTCCCGCGGTTGTGGATGCCCTCCAGCTCGCTCCGGCCGAACGGGAAGTCGTATTCGATGTCTATCGCCGCGCGGGCATAGTGCGCCAGCTTCTCATGGACATGGAAAGTGAGGTTTTCCATCGAGAAGCCCAGCGAGCTATACCATTTGCGCCTTTCCTCTTTCCAGTAGTCGAACCATTCGTCGGCCTCGCCGGGGTGGACGAAGAACTGCATCTCCATCTGCTCGAATTCGCGCGTGCGGAATGTGAAGTTGCCGGGGGTAATCTCGTTGCGGAAGGCCTTGCCGATTTGGGCAATTCCGAACGGGAGTTTTTGGCGCGCCGGCGTGCGGACGTTTTCGAAGTTCACATAGATGCCTTGCGCGGTCTCCGGCCGGAGATAGGCCTTGTTCTCCTCGCTCTGCACCGGCCCCATGTAAGTCTGGAACAACAGGTGGAATAGCTTCGGCTCGGTGAAGCTGTCCTTCGAACCGCAAACGGGGCACTGCTCCACGGTGGCGAGGTCGTCGGCTTTGAACCGGCGATGGCACTCTTTGCACTCGACCAGCGGATCGACGAACTCATCGACGTGGCCGCTGGCGATCCATACCTTCGGGTGCATTATAATCGCGCTGTCAATACCCTCGATGTCGGAGCGAAGTTGCACCATCTCGCGCCACCATAGCTCTTTGAGGTTGCGCTTAAGCTCGACGCCGAGCGGGCCGTAGTCATAAGTGCTGGCGACGCCGCCATAAATCTCGCTGGACTGGAAGATATACCCGCGCCTTTTGCACAGCGCAACTAGTTCGTTCATCGTTTTGTTCTCTTTCTTAGCCATTGTCCTCCGTCTAAATTACGATTGATATTTGTTTAATATATGCGGCTCGTGCAATAAAATCAAACTTAAAATGGAAGCCGGAGTTTGTTGCTAATCGGCATATTCAGAGTTCGTTAGCGGATCGATAATTTTGCGTCCCGCCGGAAGCACTTGCCTCGCGGCTTCTCGATAACGATGCCCTTTCCGAAGCCAAGTTTTGCAAGACAGCCGATCATCGCAAAAAAAAGCCGCCCGAAGGCGGCTTTAACTAAGGAGTTGAACCCCGGCTACGGTGTAGTAACCCGAGCCTTAAGGTCAATGCGGATTATTTGGTCGAAAATCCAAGTCGATACTTCGGTCGGCGTATGAAGCTGAAGCCAGAGGTTCTCCGTGCGGAGGACACTGTCCGCCGATGCGTCCTGAATGGCGAACCCTCCGGGGCCGAAGAGCGTATCCGGGTCGGTATCCGCACCGGTTGCCCAAGTGAATCCCGTGTCGAGCACGGCATCGCTTTGGCTGAAAATAATCGGCGGAAGAATCTCGTCGTCGAAATACGCGCGGAGGGCATATCTATCGGTGCCTCGGTTCATGCCGAGCGACCAACCGGTGGCGGGATAGCCCTTGACTCCGATGTCGATAACTTCCGTGCCGGTGTTCTTGACGATGAACTTGTTTGCGCTGTCGGCAGTGACGGTTTCGTTCAGGCTCACCGAATCGGCGATAGCCCAGATATTGCCGCCGTCGTAGTTTACGACAACCCACTCGAGCGTCTGCTCGTTATACTTCGCCCATGCTTGGTAGTCATCCGGCCAAGGCTCGACATTGCCGGCCTTGTCGTGCGCCCTGCACATGAAATAATAGACTGTATCCTCTTCGACAGCCTCCGGAGCGAACGGCCCGAACATAGCGCTGGTCATCGAAGTGTTCGTCAGCCAATCTTCCCATGTGCCGCCGGGGCCTTTGCGGTATCGAACATCGTAGAAACGAATTCCCCATCCGATGCCGTCTTCGGCGGTGGTGTCTGCGCCGCCCCATGTTATGATGAAGTTCGGCGCGCCGGAGATTGTGTCGTCGCCCAAGTCATCCACAGAAGTAAATGGCGGACGTTCGTCCCATTCGACTTTTCGGTATCCCGGACGATGAATATAAGCTACCTCGTCCGTAAGAAACGAGTCCGTCACCCAGCTCGCATTGCCGAGGTTATCGGTCAGGAGATAGCTCCCGCCTGCTGAAGCTCGCGGCTCAGATTCCGTGCCGCCGTTGGTGTGTGCGCCCCAGCGAAGCTCATATGGCCCGCCTGTCGGCCACGCCATGCATATCAAAGCACCCAGCATGATGAGCATTGCAATCGAGATTTTATTTTTCATTATTGTTGCCTCCATTTTGCCTAAATATAACTTTGCAAATACCAAATGCAAGCAATATTTATGGCAGTTGACCGATTTGAATAGCGCCCGTCCAAATCATCCCGGCCGTCTGTGTATTCAAGGCCCCGGGAACAGGAGAGAATACACTTGTATATGTATCAAGCACATTATGGCTGACCGTCGCGAAGCCGCCTTGAATGTTCAAATCTACGGCTCCAACACCGGCAAGGTCATTGAAATATATGTTATTGTGAGTGATAAGATATTTACCCATCATTCCCATGGCGCCGATGGAAAGGCCGTCGTTAAGGTTTTTGTATATCAGGTTATTGTCAACCGACATCGTCGGGTCGGTCGGAAGCGTGTTCAATCCTACCAGAACTGCGCCGGTTCCATGTCCCTCAATAACATTATCTTTGAGAGACGCCAGCCAGCCATCGATGCCTATAAGCTGAACTCCCGCTATCGGAGTATTACGACCGTCTATGTGGTTTCCAATGATGTTTATAGTGCTCGGTAGTGGCGTCGGAAAAGAGACAATTGCGCCTGCGGCCATGGCTCCGCATTCAATTACATCGTTCGAGAGGAAATTCAAGCTTCCGGATTGGAACAAGACCGCACCTGCTCTTCTATTTATGAAGTGGTTCGCCTTGACCTCGGCCTCAGCGTTATCGACGACCAATGCGGGGCCAATTTCTTCCATTACCGTCGTGAAGAGGTTGGACTCAATGTAAGCCTTGCTCTGACCGACTACGCCAAGCCCGCCGTCCATGAATGTGCATCCGTGGATATGCGCAACCGTTCCTTCTCCCATCACGTTCACATGCCCCAGAACGGCATTGCCGGAGAATTTCCATATTCCGCTAATCATGGTTGTCACATTGACAGAACAGTCCATAATCCTGCCCATTTGCGTTAGACCGAGCGAGCCTTCTCCACCGAATGTGCAGTTGCTGATTGCAGTTCTACCCTCCATGTCGCCAGCTATCACAGAGCAGTCGAATTTGCAGTAGCTGACATCTCCGAAAAGTTGCCAAGTGTCATCATCACTGGTTCCAGCAAGCCTGGATGCAACACCGCGAATTGTGACCTCGCCACGAATTGTCGTTGAATTCATGCCAGAGCCGCGAAGATGCACGCCGGCAGGGATGATTATCGGCGTGGCCGGCGCATATATTCCCGGAGCGACATCGATAAGGGCGTGCGGCCATCCGTTGGCGGCGATGGCGGCGAGAGCATCGTCGATTGTGGTGAAATCGGAGTTGTTGTTCATGCCAACGGTAACGACATACTGAGCCTCCCAATCGGTTCTCCAAGTGGAGTCCTCTCCAAGCGAAACGGCTCTTCTGAAGTTCACCAAGTCGTCCATGTGAATTCTCGAACCGGCGGCTTGAATGCTGTCGGCTATAAGCTCGCCATAGACCTTGAGTTGCGCCATCGCGACAATCGTGTCTGCGGGGTTTTCGTCCTCGCTCCAGATGGTGTCGTTAGTGATGCCTCCTCCGCCGCCTGTAGGCCAATCGGTGATTGTGATGCCGTTCAGCGTGAAAGTGCCGGCCTCGACATTGCCCGAAACGATGACATCCTCGTCAACAATAACGCTACCAGCGCAAATCTCGACCTTGGGCGGCGCCGCGCCGGATGGAGCAACAATAGTCACATTATCGACCATCCAATACCAAGCCCAAGAGCTATTGTCATTATAAACAAACATCACTTGGAAATCTGAATTAATGTAAGGTGTAATATCGAATATTTCTTTGCCGTAGGTCGTTGAATTATAAGTATGCAGAAGCACCCACGACGCGCCATCCCAGACATAGAGATTGCCGTAATCACTCGATAACCGTCTGAAGTGATTACCAAACATGAGCTGAGCGGCTGAGTAAGAGCTTAGGTCGATATCTGGTGATGCGAGCGAAGTCCATACATGGAAACCCGAACCAGCATGGTCTGAATCAATAATTGGGAACAGGCCGCTGATATCGGCTGAGGGGTCGGGAGTTCTTCCTGCAGAATTAGTGGTGTTCCAAAGCTTTCCGCTACCGGAGCTGTCGGCGACTGTCCATGCGCCGAGGCCGCTTTCGAAGTCCTCGAAGAATACCGTGTCCATCGGCACCACTCCGCCGCCGATTGTCGCGCAACCGTTGACGGTGATGTGGTCGTCGAGGAAGATTCGGGGGCCTTTCGCCTGAATGCTATCGACGATAAGCTCGCCGTTGATGTAGAAGTTGTCCATGGCGTAGATTGTGTCTGTGATGTCGCCTAAATCGCCCGCCCAGAGCGTGTCGAGCTTAGAAATAATGGGCGTGGCGGCCATCTCGTCGATAGCGCCTTGGACATCGGTGGCCAGAAGGCCGCTAATCGAGTTTTCATATCCCACAATTTCCGCCCCACCGGTGGTAGTGAGGCCTATGCCGTTGAAGAGGACATCGCCGGTCGCGGTGAGAAGCTCGATGTTGCCGGTGTTGCCGTTCGCGACGATTTTCGGAAGAACGGCAGACTCATCAACATAGTAGATGCGGACATCATCGATGTGAACGCCGTAACCATAATCCTCAAAGGCGTAGAACATTAGTTGATACTCATCTGAAAGATTCGGGAGAGTGAATGTTCTGAGAATGTAGTTTGAAACGTTCATGCTCCAGCTTCCAAGAAGATTCCAAGTGCTTCCGCCGTCGTTGCTGTAGTATAGAGCTAATGTGTCTTGATCACCGAACCATTCTCTCTGCATATGCCAGAATTGGAGGAACACACTGCCCGGGGCGTGACCGGAGAGGTCGATGGTCGGAGTAATAAGCGAAGTAGCGTTTCCTGAAACACCATCATACTCAAATACTGCACAACCCGAACCGGTATGTGTATATGATCCTGAAAATCCACTCGGTGATCCTACCCAATCTGTAGTGCCTGTAACATACTGCTGTGTCCATCCGGTCGGCGGGAATGTCGGGTCTTCGAAGTCCTCCGTCCATATATCGAATTCAGCAGAGGCAATGTCCGTTCCGAACGCGCCGCGACCATCGATCCAGAACTCGGCGTCCTGTGGTGCGGCGTATTGATCATCGATGAAATCGCCGCTCGCGCCGCCTGCCGGCCAGTCTGTTCGCCACTCGCCGTCGAACCAGAGGCTATCTCGGATTCCAAAAGCGTCTTTGAGGAAGACGACATCGCCGCGCGACTCGATAGTGTCCGTGACGAGTTCATCAACCCAAACTTTGCGGTCGATCCAAATTGTGTCTCCAGATAGATTAGTGATATTCGAGAGGTTCAGGTAGCCATCAATCCTGACATTACCATCCTCCATAACTTCAAATACATCGACATCGCCGGAGTTGCGGACGAGGAAGCTGGCGTTTTCGGTGTCGTCGGCATCGAGCTTCGCTATGAAATCGGTGTTGGACTGGAAGAGGCCGTTGTTGCTGTGGAAGTAGCCCGTGCCGAGCGAGATGTTGCCGCTGGGCGACCAGTAGCTCGCTTCGTTCCATATTCCGTTGCCGTCGAGGCTGGTGACGTAGAGCGCCGTCCCCGTGCCAGCGGTGATGCTCACGGCGTTTCCGGCGGCGGTTGTAATGGTATTGCCCGCGTCGTATGCGCCCTGAAGGTCGTTGGGTGTGAGGCCGTCGAAATCGGAGGCGGCATAGTCGCCTATGGAGTCCGCCTTGACGGCATAGTATGCGCTGTCGGCGAATTTCGCCGCGGTAGCATAATGCACGGCGGTAATTTTAATACGAGGAATCATCACATTGCCGTCAATCTCCAGCTCGAGATAAATATCGCCGGACAGGTCGGCAAGCGAGAGGTCCGCCTCGTATTGAATGTCGAACAAGCCTTTGACGACCGGGACGTCGGTAAGAGCGTCCGAGTCGAGCATAACCCCGCCCGTTTCAGCGTCGTAAATGCGGACGGTGATATCGACATCGTCGTTGATGCCTATGCCGTCGGTGTCCGTCAGCTTGCCTTGGTAGCTGAAGACGTTCGGCACCGCGAAAGCCGCCGAGGCTATCGCCAAAATACAAATCAGTCCGAAGAACCTTCTCATGTTGGTCTCCCTTTTTAATAATTTAAGAATTCCGTTAGGGCGAGCCCCCGCTCGCAAAAACTTTTAGGATTATGTATAATATATGATAAAATAACTCAAATTTCAATTAAATTTTTATATTTTTTATCTGACATGCACACTAAAGTTCGAACGATTCACCCATGTGCGGGACGGATATTTCCAAATGCGGGAATGTTTTGCGGAGTGTCGCCTCAAGTGCCAAAGACTGCTGTTCTTCGCCGTGGACGAGGAAGACTCGTTGAAGGCGTTTGCCGCAGTTCTTGACGAACTGCACCAACTCGTCGCGGTCGGCGTGTGCGCTGAAAGTGTTGAGCACCTTCACCTGTGCGCGGACTTTGTGCTCCTCGCCGAAAATTTTCACCGGGTTGATCCTGTCTATCAGCCGTCTGCCGAGAGTATGTTCCGCCATGTAGCCTACAGCGAGAATCATGTTTCTCTCGTCGCCGATGTTGTTGCGAAGGTGGTGGAGGATTCTTCCGGCCTCGCACATGCCGCTCGCGGAGATGATTATCATCGGGCGCGGGTCATTGTTAAGCTGTTTGGACTCATCGACGAGGCGCGTGTATCGGACTTTCCCGAAGCCGAACGGGTCTTCGTGCTTGGCTATGAGCGCTTGCGCCTCTTTGTCGAGGAACGACAAATTCCGTCGGAAGACCTGTGTGATGTTTATCGCCAGCGGCGAGTCGATGATTATCGGAATTTCGGGGATGCGGTCCTCGATGTGAAGCTCGTGCAGATAGTAAATCAGCTCCTGCGTGCGCTCCATCGCGAAACTGGGAATAATGACCTTGCCTTCGCGCTTGATTGTTTCGTTCACGGCGTTGGCGAGTTCGGTTTTTGCGTTTTCGATGGGGTCGTGGAGGCGGTCGCCGTATGTTGATTCGAGGATGAGCGTATCGGCGCGCGAGACGCGGTCGGGGTCGCGGAGGAGCGGCAGGTTGTGCCGTCCCAAGTCCACGGCGTATGCCATGCGGAGGCACTTCTCGCCCTCTGTAATCTCGAACTCCGGAATCGCACTGCCGAGTATATGTCCCGCCTCGCGGAAAATGACCTTCATTGTAGGCGTGACGCCGAACCATCGGCGATAGTCGCGCGGGACGAAGTGCTTAATGGCGTTGAGTGCGTCCTGCATCGCGTAAATCGGCTCGATAGGCTCCTCGCCCGCCTTGATGCGCTTCTTGTTGACGAACTCGACATCGCGCTCCTGAAGGTATGCCGAGTCGGCGAGCATGTGCTGGCAGAGGTCATCGGTGGGCTTCGTCGAGAAAATCGGCCCCTCGAAGCCGTTCTTCACGAGGCTTGGGATGTTGCCCGAATGGTCGATGTGCGCGTGTCCGAGGACGACCGCGTCGATTGTCGCGGGGTCGAACGGGAGGTTGCGGTTCTTTTCGTTGGCTTCCGCGCGGTGGCCTTGGAAGAGGCCGCAATCGATGAGAACGCGCTTACCATCGGTTTCGATGAGATGCTTCGAGCCGGTGACTTCGCGTGCACCGCCGTAGAATGTGATTTTCATGTGATCCTGTCGGTTGTGTAGTCGAGTATATGTTATTGTCTACTGTTCGGGCGATCCATGTAGGTCGCCCCTATTTGAGATATACGATTCGTTTGCTCACGGCATCATCCCCGACCCTCGCCCGCACGAGGTAGATTCCGGTGGGGAGGGAAGTGGGGGGTTGCCAGATTAATCCCCCTAAATCCCCCTTTGACAAGGGGGACTTCTCGACCTCCCCCCTTGTTAAAGGGGGGCCGGGGGGGATTAGCGAAGCCACACGTCGTCCCGACAAATCGTAAATGTCTATCTGTAGGGGCAATTCATGCCTCGCCCCTACGCCGTCAATCGCAATCCTCACCGCCGAGTTGAACGGGTTCGGATATGCCGAAATCGAGAGTTCTTCGGGAAGTCTTGGCGATTCCTCCGCCAAAAGTGCCGTGTCCGATGGATAGTAAATCCAGACATCGTCCAAATACCAGCCAGCCTGAACATTGACGAGCGACGAGCCGAAATCCCACGAGATATCGACCGTCTGTCCGCGCCAAGGCGTGAGGTCGCAGAGAACTTCCTTCCACTGGTAGGCGTAGCTTATGTCCGCGAAAGATCGCTGATGCGGAATGAACTGATTCCATTCCGATTGCGTTGTGTCGTAATCGGGCGTAGGTTCGAGTATCGCGCTGTCGCCGGAGGCCGTCCAAATCTTCATGTTGCCGCCGTCGTGGAACGCGCCCGAGGCAATCGCTTGGAAACTATACCAATGGAAAAACGACAGCGTGATTCCGTCGGCGTCGGGCAGTTCGATGTCCTCCAGCACGAGACGGCTTCTGCTCGTGTCGCTGTATTGTCCCGTCAGTTTCGTCGCCCAGAGTTTATTGCCGGAATGCGGCAAAACTATGCCCAGCGACGGCTCGCCCCACTCCCAATCCTGCGGCGTGCCGAAGCTCCGCGTGACAAGCCCGCCGCTGTCCGTCTCGAAATCCGAGCGATATACGGTTATCGGGTTCAGCGACACGAGGTCGAAATCCAATCTTGCAAGGCCGGTCGCGGGAATCACAACCGACGAGGTTTTCGTGATATATCCCGGTGCGGAGACTGTCACCTCGACAGCTCCCGCGAGCAGAATTCTGTGGTAATAGCCGTTAATCGAGTCGGAATATGTGTCGCGTCCGGGAGGCGTGATTGTGACAGTTGCGGCTAACGGCTCGCCCGTCGCGCTGTCCGCGATGAAGCCCTGAATGCCGTGATCGAGGCAGACCTCGATGCCCGCGAGGAAGGCGTCGTAGTTGTCGTTCCACATGGAGGGGAGCGTCGAATAGGTCGGCGTCTTGGTGTTGCCAAGCTCGATAGTAAGGTGCAAATCTCCGCGAAGCCAATATGAGAAGTCCTGCATGGAGCCTTTGACGATATACCAATCGGCGCCGTTGACGATGCCGTGATCGAAATCTGGATTCGGATTATTGAACATTGGAATATTTCGGTCGGCGTAGTTTCTCGCCAAAAATATATACAGCGAGTCGTCCGGCGAACGCGTGGCGGTATAGTCCCACGGGTAATTCGCCACGAGTGCTCCGCCGTGGTGGTTCATTGTGTAGCTTATGTTTCGCCGGTTGAAGAATTTCACTATCGCTTGCGTCTCCGGCTCGGCTGACCAACTGCTGTCTTGGCCCTGTGTGCCGTCGGGGACGCCGAAGTTGCGGTTGAGATCGACGCCGTTGTTGTTGCTTCTTCTTGTTGCCACATACCCGTCGGGGTTCATCAGCGGGTTGATGTAAATCGCAGTCGAATCGACGAGGCGGGTGATTCGCGGGTCGGTGCCGTAGTTCTGCGTCAAAGAGTCAAGAAACCACATGAGGAATATCATGCCCGCCGTCTCGTCGCCGTGCATGGTGCTGATGTAGCAGAACTCCGGCTTGGGAAGTTCCCATGCGACCTGCTTGGAGATTTTCATCATGAGAAGCGGACGCCCGCCGACAGAGTAGCCGATTGTGTCCAGCTTGGCGATGACGGGATATGTCGTGGCGATGTTCTCCATGAAGGAAACATATTCCGAGTGAAGCGGATAGCCGGACGGCTCTTTCGCCATGGCCGCGAGGACTCGCGCATCGGTAATCGGCAGGATTTCGACGGGGTATTTTAGCGCGAGCAGGTCGTCGAGCTGGTGCTCGAGTATCACGCCGAATACCTCGCCCGTCGTCGAAATGTAGTTATCTATGCCGAGGCCGGCTTCGACAAGCTCGGCGATGGCATCGCGCGAGGGAATCTCCACGCGGACATCGAGCTGGCCGTTTATGGCGAACAGTGGAATTGCGAGTAAGATGATTACGAGAGCATATTTTTTCATTTGCAGAATTTCTTTTACCGAATATTGCGAGGCTGTGCCAAGCCTCCCTCAAGTAAATGAGATTGCTTCGGCCTGTGGCCTCGTAATGACGGTATTAAGTTTAGGCCGCCTTACTTCAACAATGTTATCGCCTTGTGCGCGGTTTGGCCGCCATGTTCGGCTTTAATCAAATATACGCCGGTTGGCAGTTCCGCGCCGGCGTCGTCGGCGCCGTCCCAAATTGTGGAGTTGTCGATATATCCAAGCTCTCGGACGCGCCTTCCGGCGATGTCATATATCGCAACAGTGCCGCTCGCGACGATTTTGCACGTCGCGTTGAATGGGTTCGGGAAGGCGGAAATCTCTATTTCGCTCGGGCGTGAGGCTCTCTCGGCGATGTTCGTCATCAGGACGGCCTGATGCGCGTTGACCATGCCGTGGCCGGTTTGATTGTCGAATCCGGGGTCTCCAATGTCCGTGGCGGATGCGTTGAGAATGTTCCGCACATCGGTGCTCGAAAGCGATGGATTTTGCGAGAGAATCAGCCCTGCGACTCCGGCGACTTGCGGGCAGGCCATGCTGGTGCCCTCGGCGCTCATATAGATATGATCGGCGGGAGAGAGCGACGGATCGGAATTGGCCTCAAAGACCGAAACTACCCATGTTGACCAAATCGTCTCGGTAGCGCCTCCGAACAGCGAGCTTTCACCACCGGGGGCTACGAGGTCAAGTTCGGCGCCGAATTGGCTGAAGCTGGCTTTCTGTCCGGCTCTCGTCCCACTGCCTACGGCGATGACTCGCGCATCGCTTGCGGGATATGCCACTGCACTAAACAGCGGCGCCATGTTCCCCGATGCCGCGACGAGCACCGCGCCACCTTCGTGCGCATAAGCTAATCCCGAGTCGATTGTCGGGCTGGAACCGCCAAGTCCGCCGAGGCTCATCGAAATTACATGCGAGCCGACGATAGTTGCATACTCGAGTCCTGCGGCGATTGCGGCGTCGGTCATCTGGCCTTCGGGGTTGGCGACTCTGACGGGGACGATTTTCGCGCCGCCGCCCGCGACGCCCGCAAACATGATAGCGTTATTCATGGTTGCCGCGGCGATGCCCGCGCAGTGCGTGCCATGGGAAACGCCGACATCGGAACCCATCCAGCCGCCTACGCCGTCGCCTACGCTGGGGTCGGGTTCGCCCCAGCCGTCGTCGCCCCAGTAGTGGATGTCCGGGTTCCAGTCCTCTTGAATCGGCGGAGGATCGGCCTCGTGCCCGGTGACTCCGCCGACGAAATCATAGCCGAAGAGGTCATCGACGAAGCCGTTGCCGTCGTTGTCGATGCTGTCGAGATAATCGTAGTCATAGACTAAATCGATTGTCCCATATCCGGCGATGTCCTCGCCGGGGTTTATCCAGATGTTGTCCTTGAGGTCGGGATGGTCAACATCGACGCCGGAGTCGAGAATCGCGATGAGGATGTCCTCGCTTCCGCGCTGAATCTCCCATGCCTCGGGGCATTGAATATGATACTTATCCCACTGGTTGGGCGGGTTCGATGGCGTGGGGCTTGTGCTGTTGACAAAGAGCGGGTCATTGGGGATAAACTGGATATAGCGATAGTAATTCGGACACGCCCACTCGACGAGGCCTGTGGCTTCGAGGGCATGGACGCGCTCCCACACCTCCGGCTCGGCGGAGCGATGAATCATCTCACGCGTGCGAAGGTCGCCGTTTTGGACGGCAATGTCCCATAAATTGTAGTCGATGTCCGGCTTCCAGAACATGGCGTATATTTCCAAAACGCGGGTGATTTTCATAATCTCGGCGTCGAACTGCTCGGCGAAGGCCTCGATTTCGGCCAACGCCGCCTCATCGACCGGCCAGAACATCACATGGCCGAGCGCGAATTCTGGCCTATATGAATATTGATTCGGCACGAACATCGCGAAGACCGCCCCAGCACAAAGTGCCAAAAGCATGACGAACGTAATAACTCTCTTCATCGAACCTCCTAATAATTAAAAAAGCATCGCAACACCATGGCCGCGATGCCGAAGAGCCGGGTGTCGTGGGTAACCTTATTAAAAACCGACAAACCCAAGCGCAATCGTCATATATCGTTTCCTTTCATTATAAAGCATATGAATATACGCATAATCTCGGAAATTTCAACCCAGTATTTTCCATTTTTTGCGGTCAAGGGACGCAGTTGCCTTATTCAACTCACCATCCGGTGGATATTTCGCCGCTTATTATTCCTGTGATGATGTTCTCGACTTGGAGTTTCACGCTGTCGGGTATTTCCGTCTCGAAATTATGATACGGTGCGATTGCCACGCCCTCATTGGCGAGGTTGCCGGCGTAAATTCCTCCGGCAAAGTGCGTCGTCCATGTATGAAGATATTACGGCAAACAAGGCGTTGTCGAGTGCTTTAATGGCTGACGAAATGAGGATATCGGAGACTTCCGGATAGGAATAGAATTGGTCAACATCGACGCCGATACCGGATTTGCCCAGTTCTTTGGCAGTGTGAAGCGCACCATTGCCTGCCTGTCTGCCAACGCCGAAAATGATATCCGCGCCGATGGCAATGATGCTGTCGGCGATACTTCCGCCCCCTTCGTAATCCACGAAGTTGCCTGTAAAGCCCCCGTGATGCGCCACCGATGCGCCATTTTCGGAATTGAAGCGGGCGACGCCGTTCAAGTATGGTTGAATGAATTGCATTATTTGCGGGATTTCCATCGCACCGACATATCCCACCGCCGGATTTGCCGTGTCTTGTGCAACAGCCCAGCATGCCGATAGATAGCCCAGAGGGTATGCCGCCTCATCGACATCGAAAACAATACTGACTACATTGGACATCGGGGTTGACAGCTCGGCATCGACGAGGATGAAGCTTATCTCCGGATATTCGCCCGCCGCCTGAAGGACTGCGTCGTTCCACATGAAACCGATTGCGACTATCAGGTCGAAGTCGCCTTCCGCGAAACCGATAATGCGCTCATAATAGTTGTCTTGCAGTGTGTCTAAATCATATTCGGCGACAATGTCGAAATGGGATATTGCCCTTTCGAGGCCAGCTTTACAGCTTTGGAGGAAAGCGAGGTCATCAAAGGTTATCCCGTGCGCCAACATGGCGACAAAGGCGGTTTCTTCCGGAGATTCGGTTTCTTTCTCGCATGAGATGTTAAAGCATGCAAGAACGAGAGTTATTTATTACAATGAAAAATGTAATCGATTTCATGGCTATTCCTTTATGCGGATTTTTATTCCTCCGGCAATCGCCGCGAAGAGATCGTAGAGGAGTGCATATATCGCCCCGGATATTCCGCCTAAAACGCCGTAAACTATGCCGAGAAGGACTCCCAGAAGTAATCCCCCCGCGAATCCTCCCATTCCGCCGAGAACTCCTCCCGCGAACGGAATATCGTGCAAATCCGCAGTGGCCACGCCCAAAATGCCCATTAGCAAAGCGCCGAATATCGCCAGAAAAATGCCCACGATAAGGCCGATTATCAGGCACGCGATGAAGGTCAACTTGAACACCGACCACGGATCGATGGATTTGAGTTCGACGACTCTGCTGGTTTTTTCTGCCATTTCCCCCTCCTTATATGTTTTTCGCCCTCGATAGCGGCTCGATTGCGCGGACATCGAGGATAAGCCGCGCGGGAATTGCAATCTCGATGACCGGCGTTTTGGACTTGGTGTTGCGAACTTTGATTACCTTCGCCTCGCAGGCGAACGAGCCATCGCGGTTCAAAGCGCGAACGGTGTCGCCGACTGCCGGAAGTGGCGTAAATTCGTGTGGAATTCGAATCGATGCCTCGTCCTCCGCGCCGAACGTCTCATCGATGACGAAGATGGCGAGGCCGGGACATTGCGCGATACATACGCCACAACCGTTGCAGGTCGAGTGGTCGATGACCGGCAGGTCGTTGATGTTCTGCATGTCGGCGATGCTGTGGAACGGGCAAGACGCCACGCACGGGTCGCAGGGGATTTCCTGCCAGCACTCGATAACGGCGAACGGGCCGCTCTTTCGGCGCTCTTCTGATGGAAATGTCGATTCGATAAGCTCGCGCGAGGGAACGCCCGTGGATTTTATGCCGCTCATAATAATTCCTCCATCGTGCATTCGGCGAGGCCTCTGCGGATGTGCTCGCCGACAGGCCCGCAACGAAGCTCCGCAAGTTCATCGGACAGTCTCGCGAACCTCTCGTCGAAGTCGGGGATTGCCGCGCCGAGGGATTTCGCAGAGCACAAGCCGGCGATTGCGCCCTCGACCATCGCGCTGGATGCCTCCTCGATTCCGCCGGAATCGCCGGCAACATAGACATTTGGGTTAGTCGTCCGCATAGTCGCGTCGCGCAGAGGGACATCGCCGCCGAGCTTATGGACATATTTCATCTCGCACTCGGCAAGGTAGAAAAGTTCGACCAGCGGCAGAAGCCCTACGGCGAGGCAGATGAAATCGCAATCGACTTCGCGCTCCGTGCCGGCAATGGGTTGCCAGTTCTCGTCTATGTCGGCGATAAGTGCGCCGGTGACAAACTCCTCGCCCAAAGCCTTCAATATGGTTGTTCGCGTGAGAATCGGGATGCCGAGGCGGGCGATTTTGCTGGCGTGAACCCAGTATCCGCCGACTCTGTCCATGCCCTCGATGACCGCGGACACTTCCACACCCGCCTGCAATAGCTGGTAGCTGACAATCAGGCCGATATTCCCCGCACCGACCATGAGACAACGCTTGCCGGGCATGACACCATAGACGTTCATCAATGTCTGCACCGCGCCCGCGCCATAGACGCCGGGGAGGTCGTTGCCGGGGAAGGGGATGGTCTTTTCCATCGCGCCGGTCGCGATGATGAGCTTCTTCGGGCGGAATTTCAACACCTCGCGGTCTTCGAACAATGCCGTCACAACGCCGTCCTCGTATAATCCCGAGGCGGTCGTCCGTAGATATGGGGTGAACAGCGGACTGCCCGCGATGCCATCGAGGAGCTTCTCGGCAATCCATATTCCGCGGACACCGGCATATTCCATCTCCGAGCCGAAGAACTTGTGAGTTTGCTTGACGAGTTGGCCGCCAAGCTCCATCGCGTCGTCGAGAACGACAGTCGAGCAACCGGCTTTCACCGCCTCGCGCGCAGACGCCAACCCCGCAGGCCCTCCTCCGATAATGAGCACATCGCACTCGCGAATCATCTCAAAACCCCCTTGCCGGACTGCGTCTTGACGACCATGCCCTCGCGAAGAGGCTCGGTGCACACGCGAACGTTCGGCCTGCCGTCAACTTCCATGAGGCAACTGGAGCAGTGCCCAATCGCGCAGAAAAAGCCTCGAGGCCGCTTATGGCGGATTGAATAGCTCAACGTGGTGACTCCGGCGTCGTGGAGCGCCGACGCGATAGGCTCGCCCTCAAAACCTTCCATGGGCTTGCCGTCAAGGGTGAACGCGACTTTGCGCCCGCGCTCGAACTTCAAAATTGGGTGCTCGACAATTCGCAAATCGTCCTCCTATTCGGAAAGCCGGACTTTCGCGCCGGGCTTGATTCCTCTTTGCGTGAACCAGCCGCGGTTAGTTTCCAGCGCGTAGAGTATCGGCCTCGATGGGCCGTGGCTGGTGAGGTCGCCGGGCTTCATCCACTTGATGTCGGTGATGACGAAGTCTTTATCGATGAACGCGATAGACAGCGGGATGCGCGTGTTCTTCATCCAGAAACTGTGCGGCGCTTCGGCATCGAAAATGAACAGCATTCCGATGGTGTCCGGCAGATAATCGCGATACATAAGGCCGCGTTGCCTGTCCGGGGGCTTTTCGGCCATCTCGACGGTTATCGCGAATGTATCGACGAAGATTTTGCGCGTGGGAAGCCTCGGCGTGTATTCCTTTGCAGTCTCGGCTTCTTGGGTAATTTCGTCTGCCGGTGAAGGCGTTTCGGCGACGGCCTCTTCTTTGCACCCGAGAAGGCCTAAAACGAATATGGCCACAAGTATTGTTAATTTTTTCATAGCCGGAAAATTTACCTATCGACTGCGCAAAGTCAAGCTATCGGCGTGAAAAAGTCCGAAGTAAGGAATTTCAAGCGGAGAGCGCATAAGCGGCCATGATTGATGTGTTTTGAAAATTCAATACTTCCCGCATTTCGCGAGAAGAATGATTCGATTTATTGGAGTTTTTATCGAAAAAACTTGAAAATTGCGCGATTTCGGTTTAATTATAGCACGCACGAAGTTTTGAAAAGAGACCTAAACATTTATTTCGATTAAGGAGACAAAATGTCCAATTCCGTGAGCAAAATACTCGACTGGTATAGGAGCGAAAATCCGGGGGTGCGTGCCAAATTGTATCGCCTTCTAACTCACGGCAGACTTGCGGGCACGGGAAAGCTTGTCATTCTGCCGGTGGATCAGGGCTTTGAACACGGACCTGCACGGAGTTTCGCACCGAATCCTGCCGGATATGATCCTCGCTACCACATCCGGCTCGCTATCGAGGCCGGCATGAGCGCATATGCCGCCCCTCTCGGATTTATCGAGGCAGTAGCGCATGAATTTGCTGGCCGAATACCGCTCATATTGAAACTCAACAACCATGACTCACTGATGGCTGAAGATAATCCCATCGGTGCACAGACCGCATCCGTCCAAGATGCTCTCCGGCTCGGTTGCGACGCAATCGGATATACTATCTATCCCGGCACGGAGTTCCGCGTCGATATGTATGAGCAGTTTAGAGAGATTGCCCTCGAAGCCAAAGAAGCGGGACTTCTTGTTGTCCTGTGGTCGTATCCGCGGGGAGGCGATCTTACAAAAGAGGACGAAACCGCACTCGACGTTGTGGCTTATGCCGCTCAAATCGCCGCCCAACTTGGGGCACACATAATTAAAGTAAAAGTGCCTTCCGATAGAATTGCGCAGGAAGCGGCGCGCAAAGTCTATGACATTTATAACATTCGGCGTGAAACAATTGCCGAAAGGGTGCGCCATGTTGTCCAGAGCGCATTCGACGGCAGACGCATTGTAATTTTCTCCGGCGGTGCGAAGAAAGACGACGATGATGCACTGCTCAAAGTAATCGAGGGAATCCGCGATGGCGGGGGCTTTGGCTCGATTATAGGCAGAAATACATTCCAGCGCCAGCGCGACGAAGCTGTCAAAATGCTTGACCGAATCATGGAAATTTATGGGGGTAAATAAGTGCAATTCACTGAAATCGACCAGAAGTCCGTAAACACAATCCGTTTTCTTTCGGCGGATGCAATCCAAAAGGCGAATTCCGGCCACCCCGGCCTTCCGATGGGAGCCGCGCCGATGGCCTATGTCCTCTGGGCGCGCCACCTCAAGCACAATCCCGCCAAACCTAACTGGGCTGACCGCGACCGCTTCGTCCTCTCCGCCGGCCACGGTTCGATGTTGCTGTATTCGCTCCTCCACCTCTTCGGATACGGGATTTCGATGGAAGACATTAAAAACTTCCGGCAATGGGACAGCAGGACGCCCGGACATCCGGAGAATTTCATCACGCCCGGAGTCGAGGCGACTACCGGCCCGCTTGGTCAAGGCTTCGCGAATGCCGTGGGCATGGCTATCGCCGAGGCGCATCTGTCGGCAACTTTCAACATCCCCGGCGAACCCAAGATTATCGACCATTTCACGTTCACGCTTTGCGGGGATGGCGACCTCATGGAGGGCATCGCATCCGAATCTTCAGCGTTGGCCGGACATCTCAAGCTGGGCAAGCTCATCGCGCTCTTTGACGACAATCTCATCTCGCTCGCAGGCTCGACTTCCCTATCGACATCGGAGGACAACGCAATGCGCTTCGAGGCCGCGGGCTGGCAGGTGCTCAAAGTCCGCGACGGCAACGACCTAAGCGAAATCGACAAAGCAATTTCCCAAGCCAAAGCCGAAACCGAACGCCCATCCATCATTATGGTTCGGACTGTCATCGGCTACGGCGCGCCGACCAAGGCCGCCAGTTCGTCATCACATGGTGCGCCTCTCGGCGAGGACGAACTTCGCGGCGCTAAACGCGCCCTCGGATGGCCTGAAGAGCCGTCATTCCTCGTTCCCGATGATGTCCGCGAGCATTTTAGCAAGCTTATTAGCGATTTTGAGAAAACAAATTCCGAGTGGGATAAGCGCTTCAGCCAATATTCGCATAAATTCCCCGAAAAAAGCGCCGAACTCCTTCGACGGCTCGAGGGTCAACTCCCGTCAGGTTGGAACGACAGCCTCCCTGCCTACTCTGTTAACGACAAACCCATCGCCACGCGCAAGGCCGGCGAAACTTGCCTCAACGCCCTCGCGCAAAAGCTCCCCGAACTTATCGGCGGGTGCGCAGACCTCAGCCCGTCAACATTCGCGCGCCTTCCGGGCAACGGCGATTTCCAAAATCCGACTCTCCCTTCAGAAAATGTCGAGGGCAAGGCAGGCGGCGGTTGGGACTACAGCGGACGAAATATCCATTTCGGCGTCCGCGAGCACGCAATGGGCGCGTCAGCCGTTGGCATGGCTCTGCACGGCGGCGTGAGGCCGTTCACCGGCACGTTCTTCGTCTTCGCGGATTATATGCGTCCGGCCCTGCGAATGGCGGCATTGTCGAAACTGCCGGTCGTTTTCGTCTTCAGCCACGACAGCATCGGCGTGGGCGAGGACGGCCCTACGCACCAGCCCGTCGAGCAACTCGCCAGCCTGCGCGCGATCCCGAACCTCGTTACGATTCGCCCCGCGGACGCCAACGAGACAGTCGAGGCATGGAAGGTCGCCATTGAGCGGAAACTCCCCACCGCGCTGGTCTTCAGCCGACAGAACCTGCCAATTCTCGACAGGACGAAATTCGCACCCGCCGAGGAGTTATCTCGCGGCGCATACATCCTCTACGAACCGCCCGCCGAGCCGGAGATTGTCATCACCGCGACAGGCTCCGAGGTCTCTATTGCCGTCGAGGCATTGGCAATGCTTGCCGAGCGGAAAATTTCCGCGCGCATTGTCTCCATGCCTTCATGGGAGCTTTTCGAGGCGCAACCCGCCGAATATAGGGAGAAAGTCCTCCCCGCGAAAATCGCCCGAAGAATCGCGGTCGAGGCGGGGATTCGTCAAGGTTGGGACAGATATATCGGCTGTGATGGCCGTTTCATCGGCATGAATAGCTTTGGTGCGAGCGCACCGGGGAAAGTCCTTTATGAAAAGTTCGGCATCACCGCGGAAAACATCGCCGCGACTGCCGAAGAGATGATGGGATAGCCAAAATCATAGGTGCATCTTCCGCCCGTTTCTCCCCAAAAGCCCACCATATTGTGGAAAATCTGGGTGGTTACTATGTCCCTTTACCGTGCACGGAGGCGGATTTTTGGCCTTGACTTTTCGCAAATCAAATCTAAAATGTTGAGTCGTTATGCTCATTTATATAAGCGGATAATCGTGTGGTGCTGTCGGCGAGGGCGAGATGATCGCCGATAGAGTTTTACGTCATGATTTGCATCTCTCGGAGATTTTTTTGACAGAAGTTGAAAAAGCCAAAAATATGGCACATGGGAGTTTTTCGAATAATTTGGATAAGCCCCAAACATAATAGCATCAAGCCTCGCGCCTGTAGCTCAGCTGGATAGAGCAACGGACTTCTAATCCGTAGGCCACAGGTTCGAATCCTGTCAGGCGCGTTATTCTATGCAATCAAGAAGTTAGTTTTCAGTGATTTCAGTAATTTCAGAAACTATTGAAATTTGATGGTTCAGAACTCCGATTCTATGCCGAGTTGCTCCTCGATTGTCTTCATCCAGCTGATAACCTCATCTCCCCTAAATGCTGAAACCCTATGCCCCATGCGGTAATACTCCAACGCACGTTCGAGGTCGCCAAGCTCTTCATAAAGGACGCCTACGAGAATGTAATTCATGCTCATCTCGGGGTTGATTTCCGCAGTCTTGATGAAGAGTTCGATTGACTGCTCGTAATTGCCCAAGCCATATTCGACTAACGCGAGGTTGTGCATCGCCCAGTAGTTGTATGGATCGCTCTGAAGCGCTTGATTTAAGGGATGTCTTGCTTCGACGAGGTTTCCAAGAAGATAGTCAAGTGCGCCGCGATAAACCCAAAGATTGGGATGAATGCGGAGATTTATAAGCGAATCTACAAAGTTCACGGCATCTGCCCACTGCAGGGAATCTTCAAGCGCGGTGGAAAGATAGGCCGATTCTCTCCACATTGCCGGCAAAGACAAGCCGGTGTCGGCCATCAATGTCATCATCGAGTCCGCCCAGTCGCCCTTACCATAGTGGAGTTCGCTCGTAATGTGAGCGAGGCCGGGCGAATGTGAAAGCAAAGGCTCCGGCGTCGTCTGAAACATCCTGCGCGAGCCATCGGGGAATACAAGCTCAACTTGTAGCTCCACTCTGCCGTCGTAAAATGGCGCGAAATCCCCCAAGTCGCCAATAATCTCTAATGCGCCGTCTTCGCTAACAAGCCTCTCGCCCGGAGCTAAATAAATATCTCCAAAAATCTTCTCTATTTCGGCAATTCCCAACGCCGGAAGCGTTGATGTCATTTCGCGCCCGAAAACCATGCGCCCTTTGATTTCAACAACTATAGCATCCGAACCCATTGCATGAGCCACGGAGAGGTTGAAGCTATATTTGCCCGGTTCAGGGTGTTCAACAGCGTTGTATCTAAAATCCGCGATTCCCCTTTGCATTGTTGTTCTCGATTTTCCCGATCCAAATTTTGAATTGCGAAACGCCTCGAAAGCTTCTGCGAGCGCGCGTTCGCTGTCATTTCGCAGATACTCGGCCGTCCGGACGAAGCCAAGGTCACGATGAAGCTCGTTCCTTCGTTCTCCGCGAAATCGCCTTATATTGCCATCGATGAGGCGTCGCGCCTCGCGGAAACGCCAGTTCTGGGCGAGAAGTATGGCATGATTCCCAATGGCGCGATGGTCGCGAGGATTGTTCTCAATGTGAAGTGCGAAAAGCGAGTCCGGAAGCCGATAGCATCCCGCTTCTTGGAGAACCACGGCGATATCGCCGAGATATGTCTCCTCGACGCCCGAAGTGAAATGTGCAATGTAGAGGTAAGTG
>DSAF01000143.1 GCA_011388305.1 Candidatus Zixiibacteriota bacterium
AGACTGCCGCAAAAGGGGCATCGTTTTTTTTCGTTCTTCTCATGACACGAAGATAATCCTCCATAACCCTCTTGTCCACAAATCATTAGACCCCTTTCGAGACCCAATTAGTGCAACACACCCCGAAAAGGTAAGCGGGGTTTTGATTCCGATTAGAGCGCGCCTTTGCCGCGGGGGCGATGGCACGGAGGTTGCGGGGGCAACCCGCGCGCCATCGCGGATGCCGCCTGTGACTAAGGCCCTTCGACTCCGTGCGAATGAATATTCAGTAAAATCCCAATTATCCCGAATGTGGTTATCAGGTTGCTTCCGCCGGCGGAGAAGAAAGGGAGAGGCAAGCCGGTGACGGGCATGAGACCAATCGCCATGCCGATATTCACGATGACTCCGAAGAATAGAACCGTCCCGAGGCCTACGGCTGTGAGGCGTGCATAGTTGTTGCGCGCTTCGTCGGCAATCTTGAGAATCCTGTAAAATAAGATGAAAAACAACAGCAGAACGAGCAGGGTTCCGACGAAGCCGAACTGCTCTCCGAGGACAGCGAAGATGAAATCTGTGTGCCGCGCGGGGAGGAATGCGAGCTTCGTCTGTGTCCCTTCGAGGAAGCCTTTCCCCCAAAACTGGCCGCTTCCCACAGCTATCTTACTTTGAATAATCTGATAGCCCGCCCCGAACGGGTCCCTTCCGGGGTCGAGGAAGACGAGAATTCTCTGCTTTTGGTATTCGTGGATGTTTCGCCAAATCGCCGGTGTCATCACGCCTATGAAGAGGTTGCCGAGCGAGATTATCAGGAAGTTCACCAGGCGCGTTCGCGAGAACCAGAGTATCACAAGAAGCGCAACGAAGAAGATCGCCCAAGAAATCCAGTGAAAGCTCAGCGCGATGGACAATAGCGGGCTTGCCAAGAAGAAAAGCGTTAGCTCGTCGATTCCCGCCACATAAATCGAAGCGACGAATATCGCAATGAAAACCATAGCCGTGCCGAGGTCGGGCTGGCTCATCACAATCACGAATGGTATGATGATGACAATAGCGGCGAGCGCGATGGTTTTTATCGAGCGGATTTCCTTCTTTCGGTCATAGAGGAAACGTGCCAAAACCAGTGCCACGGCGGGCTTGGCAAGTTCCGACGGCTGAAAAGTGAATATTCCGAGGTGAAGCCAGCGTCTAATTTCTCCGGCTTGGAAGAGCGGTGCTATGAGGAGAATTACGGCAATGAAAAAGTAAATCCAGCCGAAAGAATAATGCACTTTTAATGGAATTCGCCAGAGGGCTATCATCACGACTATTCCCAAAGCGAGATAGACGGTTTGTTTAACCCAGAGGTTGCTCGCGGGCGAGGCGCTGTAAATCAGCATTATCCCGATAATCGAGAGGATTATGGCGCAGATTGCCAATGTCCAATCGAAGGAGCGATTCATGACAGCCTCGGCTCGTATATGTTAAAGTAATACCAGAAAAAATCTCTTACTGCGCCCGCCCAAGCTCCACCGGATCCGCCGTGTTCGACCAAAAGGACAGCTGTTAACCGAGGGGATTCCGTCGGCGCATATCCCACGAACCATGCGTGAGTTGCGCCGTGGGGGTTCTGTGCTGTTCCGGTCTTGCCGGCGAACTTTATGTCGGGAAGATGTGTCCATGCGGCTGTCCCCATAGGGGAATTGACCGTCCGGGACATGCCCTCTTGAGAAGCTCTAATTGCTAATGTGCTGGCCGGAAGTCTTCCACTGGTCTCTGTCTCCACGACGAGCGGACGCCCCATTTGCGGGCGTATCTCTTTGACTAACTTTGGCTTATAGATATTGCCGCCGTTGGCTATTGCGGAGATATATTGTGCAATCTGGAGAGGCGTGACGAGTATTTCTCCCTGTCCTATGCAGAGGTTCAATATGACGCCGGTGCCCCAACCGCGCCTGCCGTATTTTTCCAGAAAATATTCGCGTGTTGGCACGAAGCCGGCGGCCTCGGGGCCGATGTCGATACCGGTTTGCTTGCCGAAACCGCTTTTGCTCGATAGCTCGCTCCATTTATCGAGGCCGAGGTGGAGGCCGAGTTGGTAAAAATAAACATCGCAACTTTGGGCAATGGCATCCAGAAGGTTGAGCCTTCCATGGCGCGTCCAACACCCGAACCAGCGATCGCCGAACCACATGCTCCCCTCGCATGGCTCGAGCATCGTATGCTCGTTCGCAATGCCCTCATCGACAGCGCCCATGGCCGTCACCATTTTATAGACCGATGCCGGCGGATATGTCCCCTGAATCGCGCGATTGAGTAGCGGGTGAGATTCTTGGCAATTGAGAAGTTCCCAGAGGCTGTCGGAGATTGTTGCGGTGAAAAGATCGAGATCGAAGCTCGGGCGCGACACCATGGCGATAATCTCGCCATTATTGGGATCCATGGCAATAAAAACGCCGCGGTGGACATTTGTCATCAGCGTCTCTGCATATGCTTGAAGCTCCAAATCGAGCGTGGAGACGATGTCCGCACCGGGGACGAGCGGGATACTCGACCTCCCCTCGACCGGCCCGACCACCTCGCCCGTGACGCGAACCTCAAGAAACTCCGCGCCGTCGCGTCCGCGCAGGAAGGTATCGTATGATCTCTCTATCCCGAGCTTCCCGAGGAAATCGCCGGCCTTGTATCCCTCACGATATAGCTCGCGAAGCTCCGGCGCGCTAATCTCGCCAACATAGCCGATAGCGTGCGCCGCATGGCTCTTCCAAGGATACACCCTTTGAGGCTCGACCTCATAGATGACTCCGGGATAGTCGAGCAAGTTTTCCTGAAGCTCGCTTACCGTTTCAAAATCGACCCTTCGCATGACGGGCACGGGCGAATACGGCGTGACGCCGCCGCGCTCGAGGCGCTTCAATATGTCCTCTGATGTCGTTCCGAGGAGCCTCTCGAGGCGCGACATAACCTCCGGCTTGGGCTTGAACTCGAATGGCAGGATGCTTATCGTGTAGGTTGGGCGGTTATCGACGAGAATTTTGCCCTTGCGGTCGATGATCCTTCCGCGAGGAGCCCTCTTTGGGACAATACGAATGCGGTTTCGTTCGCTGAGGCGGTAATAATAGTCGCCCTTTGCTATCTGCAGGTTGAAGAGCGTTCCGGCGATGGTCATAAACGATAGGCATAGCGCGGCGAATATCACGCGAATCGAGCGTATAGAAAATCGCCTGCTCTTCATTGTTAAACCTCGCTGTCGGTGTCTTTGATGTGGCCGGGCAAAAATAGCCCCGCGCGGAGGGCTATCCACAATAGAACAAAGCCCAAAATCGCGGTCAACACCGCCGAGGGCAAATCCCAGCGGACAAGCGCCATTCCAAAACTCTGCACAAACGGCGTGAACAACCGGAAGATTACCCTGTCAATAAGCGCTAATACGAGAATCACGAAGCCCAAGAGCGTTGGTTGCGAGAGGTTGAGCGAGTCGTCGATAATCGTGAAGAGAAAGACTACGGTGGATTTTGCCACCATGTGCCCGCCGAACGACACCGGATCGAAGACATCCAGAAGAAGCCCGGCGAGAATCGCCCAGAGAACACTTCCGCTACGGGATGAGGAGCTTGCCACGAAAATCAAGAAAATCAGCACCAAGTCGAAATCCCAGTGCAGACCGCCGAACGGCGCGGAAATCGAAATCTGAAGTCCGACGAGTAAATATAGCGCAATGAATATCAACAACCGCTTCATATTACTTGACTTCAACGGTGTCGGGGGTTGACATTGATGAGCCGTCGCCGGCCATTCCCACGAAGAGAATGAAGACCTCCTCTAACCTGCTCAAATCGGCCGACGGCTCTATCTCCACGCGCATAAAAAGCCCCGCCTGCGGGACGGCGACTCTGCTCACTCTGCCTACAATCAGCCCCTCTGGAAACACGCCGCCGAGACCGGAGGAAATGATTAAATCTCCACGGCGGATGTCTGCATCCACGGGGACGTTTTCCATGATGATCACGCCGCGGGCGTCGGCCGAGACGATGCCTTGCACCCGGCTCCGTGCGCCCATCGAGCTTATTTTAAAATTCGGGTCGTTCATAAGTTGAATCACGCAGGATTTGTCATAAACGCTGATTACCTTGCCCACAATGCCGTTCTCGTCGATAACCGGCAAGCCGATTATAACGCCGCGGTTCGTGCCGACATTCGCCACTAATGCGCCGGGATTTCGAGGCGTTCCCCTGCCCACGACCTCCGCGAGCAGGTTGTTATACTCGATTTTCTCGGCGAAACCGAGAAGTTTGCGCAATCTCTCGTTCTCGCGTTGCGCCTCCTTGAGCGCCTCGATGCGAAGTTTCACTGTGGTCAATTCCTCCTTCAGGTGGAGGTTTTCAATGCGGCGGTCGCGGAGCAGGTGATATGTTCGGCTAAGCGAGGTGAAGGGCGTATATAGCGTATTCATAAATGCGCCGGAGATTTTGGCGCGGAATTCGAGAGGGGTCTGGCTCAGAAGTATTCCGGCGACTATCGAGAAGATCCACAGACTCAGCGCAAGGTGCCTTTTGATTGTATCCAATAAGGAGATCATATCCTCTCGATTTCAGTCGGCGAAAGCGCCACGCTCATCGAGCCTCACACCATATCCACAAAATCGAGCACCTCTTGCGGGAAGGTTGCATTGAGAAGCAGTTCGCGGTTTTCTTTATCCTTGAGAAGATACGAGAGCTTCCCGAGTGCGGTGAGATGGGCGTTCACGTCGGTATTAGGCACCACAATGGCGAAAAACAGGTGAACCGGCTTGCGGTCTAACGATGAGAAGTCGATTCCCTTCTCGCTACGCCCGAAAGCGATAGTGAGGCCTCGGACGCCCTTCGGACGGGCATGCGGGAGCGCTACGCCGAACCCGATACCGGTGGATGCCAGCTTCTCGCGCTCGGTGAGCGCCTTGATAACCTCTTCAGTGGATGCTACTTTGGTGGAATTTCCCAATAACTCGGATAGCTCGCGAATAACACCCTCGGCATTGGTAGCTTTGAGGTCGAGTTCGATGAGATTGATTTCACAAAACTGGGAAAGCTTCATATCTAACGCTCCGTATCTACAATAATTTCGGCCTCTTCCTCGATGAGAAGAGGAATTCCGTCCGCAATAATATATGCCAACATGCAAACTTCGCAACGAAGTTTTTTGCTCTCTTCGTCGTATTCGAGTGGAGAGCGGCATTTCGGGCAGACGACTATTTCGAGTATCTTTTTATCAATCAATATGTTACCCCTCTTGATACACGCCCATAGCGCGATATTTTGCGAGCCTGTGTTCGATTATTTTTTCGGAATCGAATTCGGCGAATCTGTCCAACTCGGCGATAATCTCCTCGCCGAGCGCATCGATTGCTTTGACGGGATCGGCGTGAGCGCCGCCGGGAGGCTCGGGAACTATCCTATCTATCATCCCCAGCTCGAGAAGGTCTCGAGCCGTGAGTTTGAGGGCCTCGGCGGCGCGGGGCGCTTCGGCGCGGTCACGCCAGAGTATCGCCGCGCAACCCTCCGGCGAGATAACCGAATACCAAGCGTTTTCCATCATGAGAATCGTGTTGCCTACGCCTATCCCCAGTGCCCCGCCGGATGCGCCCTCGCCAATAATCGCGATGATTATCGGGACGGAGATTCTGCCCATCTCGAATATGTTCCGCGCGATAGCCTCGGCCTGTCCGCGTTCCTCCGCGCCGATTCCGGGATATGCCCCCGGCGTGTCGATGAAGACCACAATCGGCAGGCGGAATTTATCGGCAAGTTTGAATAGCCTCAATGCCTTGCGGTAGCCCTCGGGGTGCATCATTCCGAAATTTCGGCGGATATTCTCTTTTGTGTCGCGCCCTTTCTGCTGGCCTACGACCACGGTGCGTCTTCCGGAGAAAGTCGCTAAGCCGCCCACGACGGCGGGGTCGTCGCGGAAAGAGCGGTCGCCGTGAAGCTCGATGAAGTCCGTTGCGAGCCTGCCGATGTAGTCGAGCGTATATGGCCGCTTAGGGTGCCGCGCGACCTGAACGCGATTCCAGCGGTCGAGCTTGGAGAAGATCTCTCTCCGCATCTCGTCGAGACGCGCCCGCAGTGTCTCGGCTTCGGCGTCTGCTCTCTCGTCGCCGGCTTTCGCGCGCCTGTCGAGTTCCTCTATTTTGCTCTCAAGCTCGACAAGCGGTTTCTCGAATTCGAGGTGAATTTTTTTCATTTTCCGACATTCCTCCTCTCCAGCGCCGCGAGTTTAAAGCATACGACAATAAAGACGAAGAGTAGCCCCGCAAGAAAGAAAATCATGATGTTCCGATTTCCGACGGACAGCGCCACCGCGACTGTCGCAAATAGAAGGCTTATCGAGTAGAATATCCAATCCACAAGGGACGGCGGAAGCCCCAAAGCGAGAAGCACATGGTGAAGGTGCTCGGCATCGCGTTGGTATATTTTTTTTCGTTTGACAAGCCGCCGCAAGACCGTGACGATTATCTCAACCATTGGGAACCCCAGCGCGAGAAGCGGAATGAACAGCACCATCGCCGTCCCAGCTTTCACCGGCTGGACAATGCTCGCCGTGGCAAATAAAAAACCGAGTGAATACGCTCCCATATTACCTAATATAATGCTCGCGGGTGGATAATTAAAGCGCAAAAAAGCTAAATTCGCTCCGAAGATGGCCAAAAATATTATCGCGAGGAACTGGAAATTATGATGCGAGGATATGGCGAAAAGTGCGAGCGCCGCAATAGCGAGCACTCCCGGCGCGAGGCCGTCGAGGCCATCGACGAAATTCACCGCGTTCATCATGCCGACAATCCAAAGCGCGGTCACCGGAATCGAGAAAACGCCCAATTCGAGTATCGTGTTGAATGGGTTGGATATATAGGAAATCCTCATGCCGAAATACAGCGCAACTATAACCGAGCAGAGCTGGACACCGAATTTCAGTCCCGCGCCGAGGTTCTTCCGGTCGTCTATGAAGCCCATGAACGCGACTATCACCGTCCCGAGGAGAATTCCCCCGACAGCCCGCGAGTAGCCCTCGAACGGAATGGGATAAATGCGATAAGCAACGAGGGTGGCACACAAAATGGCGATAAGCACAGGCAGACCGCCGAGATCGGCGGCCGGCGAACGCTCTATCTCGACATCTCTCGGCGAGGAGACGAACCCGAGCGCTTTGCCGAGCTTAACGGCAAGCGGTGTCGCAATTAGGCCGACGATTATCGCGGTCAGCGCAGATGCTATGTAAGCATAGACTAACAAGATTTATCCGGTCTCTTGAAAATCGCGTTGAAAGCCGAGGAAACGATAAGGTGAAAGAACAATCCTGCGCCCAAGAGCAAGTTCAACGGCAAAAGTAGCGGGTAGTGCTTCATGAAATAGCGGAAGAGGCTTCGATGGTGCCAAGCGTATGACTTGAAGGGTTTGCGCCTCGTCGATGCGCCGCCGAGGTGAATAACTCTCGCTTTTGGGACGATGACTACCCGCCATCCCGCGCGCCACATTCGCCGCGAGATGTCAATGTCCTCGACATAGAAGAAGAAGCGCTCATCGAGCAGTCCCACGCGCGCGAGGGACTCTCTGCGAAGGAGCAAAAAGCCCCCGGCCAGCGCATCCACATCGCTGGTATGATTGGGGACTTCACGGTTCTTTCTGAATTTTTTGCCGAAAAATTTCAGCGGCTTCAAAAGCCAATTTTTTGTGAATAAGATGTTCCCGTATGTCGGGAAGCTATGACACGAGGGCTGAACCTCGCCCTCCGCAGTGAGCATCGTGCCGCCGCAAATGCCTACATCGTCATTGCGAAGCATGTAATCGATGAGGACATCAAGCGATTGGTCGAAAAGCTTTGCATCGGAGTTGAGTAGCAGGACAAAATCCCCGTAAGATGCACGAATGCCCTGATTGCATGCAGAGGCAAATCCGCGGTTTTTAGTGTTTCGGATGAGTTTAACATCGGGGAAGCTTGTCTCGATGAAGTCCGCGCTTCCGTCCTCGCTGGCGTTGTCGATAACGACTATATCCAGCCCCGCGATGGTGGGGCAGTGCCTATATACCGATTCGATGCAGTCGGCGGTGATTTCTTTCGTGTTGAACGAGAGAATGACTACCGAAAGCGTGAGTGGGGGGGTAATAACAGTCCCCGTGGGTTTGTCCGCTATTTTGGTCTTACTATTCGTGTTATCCCTCGAATTCCGGTTTCTTACTATCGGAGAAGCGCAATTTCCATACCATCGTGAACGCTTCTTTGATAATCGCTTTCGTGAGCTTGGTCTCGCCGATGACTCTATCGGGGAATATAATGGGGAATTCGACTATGCGGTATCCGGCCTTCCAAGTTTGGAACTTCGTCTCGATTTGGAACGCGTATCCCCCTGCGGATAGTTTTGACGGGTCGATGTGTTCGAGAACATCGCGGCGATATACCACGAAACCCGCTGTCGCGTCTTTCACCGGAAGGCCGGTAATTAGGCGTGTGTATATGCTCCCGCCCCACGAAAGCAATTTGCGATACAGCCCCCAATTCTCGACGCCTCCTCCGCCGACTCGCCGGCTCCCCACGACCATGTCGGCCTCTCCCCTCGCTATGATTTCCGCCATCGGGCGCAGATATTCCGGCTTGTGCGAGAAGTCGGCGTCCATCTCGAACACAAGCTCGTAGTCGCGTTCGAGCGCCCACTTGAAGCCGCGCACATAGGCCGGCCCCAGCCCCGCGCGCTTGCCGTGGATAACGAACACGCGCCCGGAATGCTCTACCGCCAATTGTTCGGCAAGTTCCGGCGTCCGGTCGGTCGATTCGTCCTCGCAAATAAGCACGTGGAACTCGTCGCCTTGGCGAAGGACCTCCGGCACTATTTTGGTGATGTTGCCCTCCTCGTTAACCATAGGCATGACGACGAGAATCTTGGGCAAATCGGGCGCGTGTGGGTTGTTCTTTTTTGTCGAGGTTGCCATTTTCAATCCTTGGTAAAGGGGCAATCGCCCGGACTGTATAGGTTGAACAGCCTTTCGCTCAGCTTGGCTTTCGCGCGGGGCATCGGAACGCGCCACGATGTGTTATCTTTCGATTTCAAACCAACTCCAAATTCCTATGTGATGTAAATTATCGAAAACACCGTTATCCCCCAAAGGATTATATTAATAATCGAAGCAATGTCGGTCAAGAATATTCTCTCCGGCGATTCGCCCTCGTTTTTTTGGAACACAAGCCACAGATAGCGAAAAAGCCCATAGAAAACGAAAGGTAGTGTCAGTCCGAGTTGGTATCCCCCGAAGCGCTCGACAACCTGCGCCGAGAAGACGTAGAACATATACGCCACAAGCGTCGCGGAGACCTCGATGACGATGAGCATGTCGAGGAATGCCACCGAATAATTTGCGAGCAACGGCCTGCTGGAGCTATCCAGTGCATTTGCCTCTATTCGCGCAAGCTCTTGCCTTCGCTTGCCGGTCACTAAAAACAGCGCCAGAAGGCTCGTGCAGACCAATAACCAAGACGAAATCGGCACATCAACCGCGAAACCGCCTGCCGCCGCGCGAATAACAAAGCCCGCTGAAACTGCGAGGATGTCGAGTATGGGCTGACGCTTCAAGAAAAAGATGTAGAGCAGTTGAAGACCGATGTATCCGAGGACAAAATAAAAAAAGCTCATCCCAACGAAAAACGAAATCGCCGTGCCGACCGCAAAGAGCATTATCGACAATATCATTGCGATGGGAATAGAGATTTCTCCTGATGCTATAGGCCGGCGGGATTTTTGGGGATGTGCGCGGTCGGAGTCTATATCGACGATGTCGTTCAGAAGATACACACCGCTGGAGAGGAAGCAGAACGCCACAAAGCCCAACGTAGCTTGAATGAGAGGCTCAACCTCCAGAAAGCGCCCAGAGAAGAACACGCCCGCAAAAACGAACGCGTTTTTTATCCACTGGTGCGGTCGGAGGCTCCTCGCGAATGCTCTAATCGGAGATATCACCCTCTCTCCTATTTCGTATGTGCACAAACAAACTCAACGCGAATAGCAATACCCACGCCAGAATCGAGAGTAGCGAGACATTCAGCGCCTTCTTGAATGTTCGCCCCTCGTATCGGAAATTGACAGTGTGCGCGCCGCGCTCCAGCGGAACGGCGCGGAATGTCCCGTATGCGCGATATATCGGAAGCTCCCTGTCGCCCTCGAAAGCCTTCCATTCATAATAATAATTATCGCAGAGAATAAGCAGGCCTTCATTCTCCATATTGACCTGAACATCGAAATTTTCGGGATGGTCGCCAATGATCTTGGCCGCGTTGGGAATAAAAACCGTGTCGGTGACGGGATTTTGGGCGATGGGCGGCTCACCCTCGACGACTGCCGTCATCGCGGGATTGAACCCTTGCGAGAAAGTAATTCGGCGCGCATCTTCGGGGGATTCGACCGAGCGCCAGTTATAGACGGGGAAAGCCCTCGGGAAGCTCATTGGGTTGCGATACAGCCGCACATTCCCCTCTTGATATGCCAGCGGGAATTGATCGACTTCCTGACCGCGGATGGCGAGATAGTCCGCATTGAGAAGCGCCATGCCCACCGGATGCAGTAAGTTCCGCGCGCCGCCGTGCCTGTCGATGAATTCATCGAAGGTTCGGAGTTGGTTGCCGTGCCCAACTGTCGGGACAACCTCCTCGATGCCGTGAGTGCCCAGATAGCTGTCCTGATAGGCATTAGGGAAGACAATAACTCTGAATGGCCGTTTGTCGTATTCTGCCTTGAGGAAATTCACCCCTCCCGACGCCGCAAAATAATTATTGTGGTCAACAATCTCCACGAATGGCTTGTTCACTCGAAACGCGTCGAATAGAAGCGCGACGGAAATCACCCCAAGCGCAAGCGCGGGGGTAAGTTTCTTCCTCATCGCGAGAACATACGCGCCGAGACCGATAGCGAGCACGACGAACGCTATCCAGAAGCCGGCGGCGATATGGCCTTTGCTGGCCTCCATTACGGCGAGTTTATCCGGGGCGATGCCCGAGTAGAATATCATCCTGTAAAGCTTGAGCATCCCGTCGCCCGCGACGCCCATTAGCAGAGCTTTCAGGAAAAACAGCGCGCCCGCTATTGCGGCGAAAATCATGAGGCCGCGGCCCATAAGCAGTTTGCGCTGTTCCTCGTCGCGGAGGGCGGAGATCATCTCGGCAGAGAGCACCACCGCGCTGAACGCGGCAAGGAATATTATCATCGATGGTGCTCGAAATTTATTCACCTGCGGAATGACGGCATAGAATAATCGGAAAAACGGCGTGTTTGCGCCGAGAGCGAAAATCGTGCTGAACACGCCCATCCCGAAGAAAAACCATGTCCGCGGCGTTCGCAAGAGAACCACCGCACCGAGAGCGAGCATGATTACGATAATCCCGAAGTAGTCGGAGTTCAGCTTGAAATGATTGCGCCCCCAGTATGTATTGAACTTCCCTACACTCAACCCCGCGAACTCCGGCACGAACAGCCCGCCGATTTCCTCGGGATGCAGAGACCAGCTTGTAGAGAACTCCCATCCCTCGGCCTCGGTGCGCACCGTTCTCTGCGAGTAATTCGCAAGATATACGAGAGGCGGATAAATCTGCAGGAAGGTAATCATCAGCGCGATGAAAATCACTAATACGAAAGCTCCCACATGCAATCCCGCATCTTTGATGCTACGTTCTTTAATAAGCATACGAAGGACTCGGAACACGAAATATGCGCCAATGAGCCACGCCGCGAAATAGGCCATCTGCATGTGCGCTGTGATGACCATGAGAGAATATGTCAGCCCGAAGAGCAAATAGCGCCATAGTTTGCGGTCATTGAGCGCTGACTCCAGTGCCCACATCGAGAGCGGCAGAAGTGCTGTAATGAACATCTTGCCATCGTGACCAGCATAAATTAAACTCACAAAAAACGGCCCGAACATATATGCCAGTCCACCGAAAAACGCCGCACCTTTACAGAGCTTCAAACTGCGAAGGAAACCAAACATAAAGAATCCCGCGAGCCAGACATGTAAGATGAGCCTGATGCCGAGGGCATAGTGGAGCGGAAGTCCCAACTCAAGAAGTCGTGTGGGATAGAGAACATCGCCGTGCAATCCCGCGTGGAAAGGCATTCCGCCGTGCAGAAGGTTTTGCCAAAGCGGATACGAGCCGAACTGGGCAATGTGTTCTTTGAAATAGTTATGGGCGAAGTATCCCAAGCCCAAGGTGTCGGTTCCGAAGAGCATTCCCCCGCCAAAAATGAATTTCGAGAAGAAGAAAGTCGTTATCCACAGAAAGAAAAAGACGAACGGCCACTCGCGCTTCGAGCGGAACATCGCCATGGCCAGCGGCACGCCTGTCAAGGCGACGAGCGCAAACAAAAGGCCTGCGACGATTGGAGACTCTATGTCCCAAAGAAAATATCCAAACAACACGCCGATGAGAGCCAGTGAAACACCCGCCGCCCAAAGCAAGTTGTTTGAAATTGCCGGTCCCTCGGCACTCTTGATAGATTTAGCCATATCAAATCACCTCGTCTTCGCGCTTATGAATGTATTGTGAAACTTTTCCTTTTCCCGAAATCCGGAAAATAACAAATGCGATACCTAAAGATACCAACTCGATAATCAAAATCCATAGCCTCGCCGCAGTTGCTATAAGCCCCGCTACGCCCGATGGGAAAACAGTCGCAAGAATGAGCAGTAATATCCCTTCGCGGACGCCAAGGCCTCCGGGGGTGACAATAACCAAAAGACCAATCGTATATGCAAGACTGAATGCTCCAGCAACGAGCATACAGCTCCCCGCGGGAATATCTACCAAGCCCGCGACCAGTAGCGCGAACGAGATACTGTAAAGTATCCACGCGAAAAACATCGCCGCGATAGCGACAGCCCAATCGCGATAAGATAAGTCGTATTCAACAGACTCGCGCTTGAAGATAGCCAGCAACTTTTTCGCGAGGAATTGCATCACCGGCGGCAGTGTGAAAAGAATTCCAATAAGTGCAATTATACCGAACACCCAAAACGGGACATTCAATGCGAACTCTCTCACTACTTCCGGGCCGACAAGGACTATCCCCACAATAATTGGAACCATGATCAACATAATTTCGAAAACTACCATTGTCGCGAGCGTCATAAGGCGCGGGATGCCCTCGCGCTTGAGGAGAATCAGTATGCTCGCAATCTGTGCAACTTTGCCGGGGATATATTTCCCGAAATTCGAGAGCATGGCGAAGAATGCGAACCTCGAAAACGGCACACGCCCGCCGAAGGCCTTCATTATCCTCTGCATGACTTTAATCGTGACGAACCCCGCCGAACATCCCACGAGCACCGAAGCTGTTAGAAGGCCGAAATTGAGCTTCCACTCGAACTCTTGCACCGCCGACCAGTCGCGCGCCACGGCATTCGCGATGAAGAAGATTGCCGCCGCTAAAACAGCGACGCTCAATACGATTTTTCCGAACCTCTTCATGTTGAACTTCGATTCGTTCAATTCTGCCGCTCCATGCGTTTTTTAGCTCTCGAAACCGCCTCCTCATAGAATGCCAAAACCTGCTCGGCCAAAGCCGGCACCGACCAATTATCGACAACTTTGGCGCGCGCAGATTTGCCCATCTGGCGTATTTTTTCTTCGGGAAGCGAGAGCAATCTGCAGACTGCTTGGGCGAGGGCAGTTGGATCTCTCGGCGGCACCAATTCGCCGGTTTCCTCATCGATTATCTCCGGAAGCCCGCCTACCCGCGATGCCACTATCGGCCTCTCGCATGCCATTGCCTCCAAACCCGCCACGCTTGTGGCTTCCATCAAAGACGGAATGACGATAACATCTGCCGAGGAGATCAGAGCGGGCATATTCTCATGCGGCTGAGCACCCATGAAGTGCACGTTTTGTTCGATGCCAAGCTCGGTGCAAAGCTTTTCCAAGTCATCTCTAAGCGGGCCGTCGCCGAGAAGATAGAGCTGAACGTCGTGTTCCAATAAAATCAACGGCAACGCCCTCACGATGTATTCGACTCCGTTTTTGACGAAAAGCCTTCTCGGAACGGCGACAATCTTAGTTGAAGGACTCGGTCTCTTGATTAAAGGCTCAATAGGTTTGAACAAATCAGTATCCGCGGCGTTGACCATCGCATAGGCCGGTGTGTTTGGCGACAGCTCGCGGCAAACATCGCGAATCTCTATCGAAGGGGCGAGGATGATGTCTGGTTTAGAGAGCAAATAACTCAATATAGGCCGCCAAAACCTTTTTTTGGCGAGACGCAAAAAATGACTGGTATGAATTGTTGCCACAAGCGGTATGCCTCGCCTTCGGAGGGGAATCGCAGGAATAATCGAAGGGAAGGTGTGCACATGGCAGATATCCGCCCATGGATAGTGCTTCTTCATCGCGGAAATCCCCGCGAGGGTGGTGATTACCCAGCCGGTGAATTTTTTATTGGGACAGAAGCGTCTCTCGACCTCGATGCCTTCGATAGTCTCATTCTTTGGGAAATCCCCAGAGCGGCTGGTGACAACGCGGATGGAATGTCCCTTGTTCTGAAGAGCTTTGATGAGCGTCCAAACATGGGTTTCGAGGCCGCCCACTTCCGGCGGAAAATAAATGCTGTGAACTAAGATATTCATTTACAATACCGCCAATATCTATAGAATTTTCGGAACAAAGGGTTCGACAGGCTCGAATGTCATGCCCAACTCTTTCCTTATTGCGCTATGAATTCTATCGGACGCTTTGCCGTCGCCGTAGAGGAATGCTCTCTTGCTCATAGATTTATAGAATTCTTCATCGCTAAGCAGTTTGTCTGCTACATCAACAATTGCGTCTTCGTCCGTCCCGACGAGTTTGGCTATTCCGTGTTCGATTCCTTCCGGCCTCTCCGTCACATCGCGAAGCACAACCACCGGCTTTCCGAGCGTTGGCGCCTCCTCTTGGACGCCGCCCGAGTCAGTCAGAATGAAGTCGCATTCAGACATGAGCATTGTAAAATCCATATAGTCAAGCGGCGGAAGGAGGTGAATTCTCTCGACACCGTTGAGCATCTGCCTCACCGGAACATCAACATTAGGGTTGAGGTGAACCGGATATATTATCTCGGCCTCCGGATGATTTTGGACAATTCGGATAAGCGCTCTTAAGAGTCGTTGAAAAGGTTGGCCAAAGCTCTCGCGCCTGTGAGCTGTAACTAACATCAATTTGCCTCTCAAATTATCGATAACTCCGCGAAGGGCGTCGTTGGAGATGGCGCGTTTATGCGATGTCACCCATAGAAGAGAGTCTATCGCTGTGTTGCCGGTCACCGTTATCGCCGACGAAGGCAAGTTTTCATCGAGAAGATGCTTCTTTGCGGTTTCCGTCGGCGGAAAGAGGAGCGAGCTGATAGCGTCGAGAAGTTTTCTGTTGGCTTCTTCGGGAAACGGGCTGAATAGGTCAAAGGTTCTCAATCCGGCCTCGATATGCGCGACGGGGACTTTATTATAAAAGGAGATCAATCCACCGACAAACGACGTGCTGGTATCGCCCTGAACGACTGTCATCGCAATTTCGTGTTCTGCGAAAACCTTCTCGAGTCCTTCGATTGCCCGAACCGTCACTTGAGAAAGGGTTTGGTTTTTCCGCATTATATCGAGATCGTAATCGACACCCAAATCGAATGATTCCAGAACTTGATCGAGCATTTCCCGATGTTGGCTTGTTGCGACAACTATGGATTCAAGTTCGCTATCGGATTTAATTTTCTCGATAATAGGCGCCATCTTAATGGCATCGGCGCGAGTCCCGATAACAAGTAGAATCTTTTTGGGCATTGTGAACTCCTTTGAAAAATGAACTTATATCAAGTGTCGAATTGGCGGCTTTCCTCGATGGGCGCGAAGTCGAACTCGCTTAAAATCGTCCGAAGTTTGTTCGTGCTCTTTTGCACGCCGACCGAGTGAATCCACCGACAAACAAAATTTACTGGAAGGCGCGGGTTGGCCTCGTCGATGTCCTTCGGGTGAAGGTATATTATTCCGCTCTTGCCCTCTGCCTCGATCTTTTTCATCGTGCGAATAATTTTTTTGGGTGGAAGAAGCCGCAAATAAAAGCCTCCCATCGGGAATTTGAACCCAAACAAGCGTCCTGTTGACGGCGGGAACTCGACAATGTCCCGCCCGTCGATTTTGCGGATTTCCGTCGGGCTGTGGGCGATACCGCCGTAATAGAGCCTCCCCGAGTAGAGGCTCGAATCGTATTTGAATCCGCAACGCTCGAGAGCGTTTAAGTATCTGTCCCAGTTGGATTTATTGACCGAGAAGTTCGGGCAACGGAAGCCTATGACCTCCTCGCCCGACACATCTTCCAGCGTCGATTTTGCGCGAGTGAAAGTTTCCGCCAAATCATCGCGCGGAATATCATCGATGAGGTCGTGGTCCCATCCATGGCAGGCTATGCGGTGCCCCTCTCGGACAATCCTGCGGACAAGTTCGGGGTAATCCCTCGCGACCACGCCCAGCGTGAAGAATGTCGCCTTCGCGCCGGTCTCGCCGAAAATTTCGAGAAGCCGCTCCGTCGCAGGCTCGATTCGGAACACATCCGGCCGGAATTCGTGAAAATCCCAGCCGGGATAGTGCGCATGGAACCAATCCTCCAAATCGACTGTTAGGTGATGTGTCAATACTACCTATCTAATCACTTTACATTATAATATAGAAATATAGTTATTACCTAATCGTCCTTTTTAAGCCCGATTTGCGCGTCGCCATCGATGTCCTTCGCTATCTTTTCCGCATTTTTCATCGCTTCTTCCGACTGCTCACCGGGGATAACATTCTTGCGGAAAACTCGCTCGCGCCTTCCCCAAGACTTCTCGCGCTCGACGAACTCGAATTGTTCAGCGATGGGTTGAGTCGCCTCGGGGACATCGGGCGTAGGCTTCTCCGGCGGCTTTGGAGGCGGTGCGGGTTTTTCTTCGCGAGGTTTGCGAGGCGGTTTTGGCTTATCTTCGCGAGGCTTGCGAGGTGGCTCGGGCTTTTCTTTGCGCGGTTGACGTGAAGGTTTTGGCTTCTCCTCGCGCGGGCGGCGTTGACGCGGGGATTGGGATCGCTCCGAGACCTCGAGCTTTGGCCCCGCTACATAAGGATGTTTGGTGACGAGGTATTCCATCCTATCCCGAAGATTGGCTATCGCCTCGGCGAGAAACCCCAGCGTGAATGAGAATCCCGAAATCGAGATGAGCATAATCATCAAGGTCTGGCGTAGAAATGGGGGCGCATGATAGCCCCAACCGTGCCACGCGACGAGAATGAACACCCCCAAAAGCAATGCCAGCTTAAGGGAGATGAAGCCCACCGTGCCGAAATACAACATCGGCTTGCGAAAAACTTTTTCTGAAAGCCACACCGCCAGAAGGTCGGTTAAGCCGACGAATACGCGCCCAAAGCCGCCGTATTTAGGTTCGCCGTGGAGCCTCGGCCTCAGTTTGACGGGCAAATCCGCCACGCGATGTCCCTTCTGCGATGCGAGGACGACCATGAAGCGATGCCAGTCCTTGCGGAGGAACAGCTCCGCCATGACCTCTCTGCGGAGGATTTTAATCGAGTTCATGTCCTTGACTTCGAGGCCGAAAAGGCGGCGCGTGAGCGTGTTGAAAATCTTGCTCACGAAGGGCTTCTGATACTTCCCCTGCTTAACACCGCTAACAATGCCGAAGCCGCGGTCGAGCTTGTCCATCATGCGCTTGATGTCGAAGGGGTCGTATTGCAGGTCGGCGTCGAAAATGGCGATTCGCTTGCCCCTGCTAACCGCGAATCCCGTCTCGATTGCGGCTGTCTTGCCCAAGTTCTGCTTGTGTCGGACGAGTTTGAGAAAGGGGAATTTCTCGGACAGCTCGAGAACGCGCTCGGCCGTCCCGTCCGTGGAGCCGTCATCGACAACGATGACCTCGGCGCGGAAACGCTGTTGCGAGAGGAATTCGTCGAATTCCGCCGCCAGCGGCCCCATGTTTTCCGCCTCGTTGAACGCCGGAACGATCACCGAGAGCGAGTAATGCGACGGCAGGCTACCTCGCCCGCTTCTGTCTTGATCTTCTCTGTTCATCTGCACTTTCCATCAGGTTTGAAATGATTTTCTCCATACTGCCAATGACGACGAAATTATATGCGCCGTCCGCGCGGGATTCGTCCGCGCCTATACGCAGGGGGATTTTGGCTATCGCCGGAAGCGCCGACAGTGGGGATGCAAACTCCCCCGAGATGTCAATCGACGCGGTGAATTCGGCGATGCTTGCTACCGCGGCCTTCTTGGGCCTCCCCGCGATGTTGAAGTCCTTCTCTGTGAGGACTATGTTCTTGATTCCCTCGAGTTCAACCACTTTTTCGTAAATCAATATTCCACAGACTCTTTTGCCCAGCACATCTATTAGCTTGCGGGCCGTAGCTATTGCCTCATCGTCGAATTTTTTCGGAAAGACGATGAGCACGCACTCCAGATTGTCCAAGAGCGCGGGGAAATTCGAATCGTCGCCGGAGAGTTTCAATGGAAACAACTCATCGGCAATGCTCGCAATTTTCGAGGAAATCCCCATATATTATAGGCTCGGGTATATCGGGAAGCCGGCGCACATCTCGGCGACCTCTTTCCGAATCTCCGTTAGTCTCGCCTCGTTCTCGGGATTCTCGACCACATCGATAATCCAACCCGCGATGCGTTTCATCTCGTCCGCGCCCATACCGCGAGTCGTCACGGCGGGCGTTCCGAGGCGGATTCCGCTTGTCACGAATGGCTTCTCGGGATCGAACGGGATAGTGTTCTTGTTGACCGTGATTCCCGCCATGTCGAGAGCCTTCTCGGCGACCTTGCCGGTAATGGCCTTCGCGCGCAAATCCACCAGCACGAGATGGTTGTCCGTGCCGCCGGAGACGAGGCGCAGGCCGCTTTCGGAAATCGCTTTGGCCAAAGTCTGCGCATTGTCGAGAACTTTTTCCTGATACTCTTTGAACGAGGGCTTGAGCGCTTCCCCGAAGCACACGGCCTTCCCTGCGATGACGTGCATTAGTGGCCCGCCCTGCATACCCGGCATGACAGTTTTGTCGAGCTTCTTGGCGAATTCCTCTTTGCACAGCGCCAGTCCGCCGCGCGGGCCGCGGAGAGTCTTGTGCGTGGTCGATGTGACGTAGTCGCAGTGGGGTATTGGCGATGGATGAAGCCCGACGGCAACCAGCCCCGCGATGTGCGCCATGTCCGCCACCAGCACCGCGCCCACCGAGTCGGCAATCTCGCGGAAACGCGCGAAATCCCATTGGCGCGGATACGCGCTGGCGCCGGTCATAATCATCTTGGGCTTGTGTTCCTGTGCGAGTCGCTCGATTTCGTCGTAGTCCAGAAGTTCGGTGTCGCGGCTCACACCGTATTGGACGATGTTATAGAGGATTCCGCTGAAGTTCACCGGATGGCCGTGCGTGAGGTGGCCGCCGTGGGAGAGGTTAAGCCCTAATATTGTGTCCCCCGGCTCCAGCTCGGAAAAATAGACGGCCATATTGGCCTGCGAGCCGCTGTGCGGCTGGACGTTCGCGTGGTCAGCGCCGAAGAGTTCTTTCGCGCGGTCGCGTGCGATGTTCTCGGCCATATCGACGAATTCGCAACCGCCGTAATATCTTTTTTGCGGGTATCCCTCGGCGTATTTGTTCGTCATCACGCACCCGTTGGCCTCCATCACCGCCTGCGAAGTGTAGTTCTCGCTGGCGATAAGCTCGAGTCCGTCGCGTTGGCGGGCGAGTTCGAGTTTAATCGTCTCATAAACTTCCGGGTCAAATTTTTCGATGTAGCTCATTGTTCCTCCTATGTCGTTATTTATCATGAACTTAATCTATCCCAATTAACTTGAAGCATCCTTCTTGATTGGGATTGCTTCGACAGGCTTCGCTTTCTCGCAATGACGGCAAGGCCGCTTGCTCCCTATTATTCTTCGAGTTCTGTAATCTTGCACACTCTTCGTTTGTGGCGTAGTCCCTCGGGGGCATCGCCGTCGAATGCGGTCGCCATGAATACCTCGACCGCCTCGATTGCCTCCTCGGTGCTTATAAAGGCCGCGCCAAGACAGATGATGTTCGCGTCGTTGTGCCTACGGGCAAGTTCCGCCATTCTTGCGTCACAGACCAGCCCAGCGCGGATTCCGCGCACTTTATTCGCGGAAATCGACATGCCGATTCCGCTGGTGCAAATGAGAATTCCGAAGCGCGCCTCGCCCTGGGCAACATCTTGGGCGACTTTGGCCGCGAAGTCCGGATAGTCAACCGAATCGGGCGATGTCGGCCCCTTGTCGATAAGCGCGAACTTGTCCCCGAGCGCGCTAACTATGTCGCGCTTAAGTTCAAATCCGCCGTGATCGCTCGCAATTGCAATTTTCGTCTTCATAATTTTCTAATATATACATTTTTTAATGCAAAAACAATAAAAGTAATCCTTAACCGCCCTAAAAGTCAAGCGGTTAATGAAAAATGCTTTCTCGGGGAAATAATTGTTGGCGATTTCACTTATTTAAGATAAATTACTCTCGTGGAGGGGGTAAAAGCTCCTCCCGAAAGGACGCGAACAAGATAAACGCCGGAGGGGAGGGATTCGTCCGGTTGCCAGATGAATTGGCGGGTCGTAGGGGAGTGCCCTTGTGCGCTCCCGTTTTCCGAATTGCCATCGAGCGGGAAGGCACGGAGGCTTTCCCCTACTGGGATTTCCGCCACTTGTCGCCCCGCGAGGTCGTAAATCTCCACCTGTAGGGGCGCAAGGCCGTGCGTCCCTATGCCATCGATGGAAAACCTCACCGATGAATTGAATGGATTGGGGAACACCGAAATCGAAACTCCTTGCGGAAGGGCGCGTTGCTCTTCAACAGCGAGGGGCGTGCCCTCGATATATACCGGCGCAGACCAAATCCATTGACCGTCGGGCTGGCAGGCTCGCACAAAGACCCACTTTTCATCTGTAAGCGAAAGGACAATCATGGTGTCAACATTCTCTTCGCGCGGCGGCAAAGTGAACAGCGACCTTCCTCCGCTGGCGCGAACATCGACGATAGACCAGCCCTCCTCGTCGGGGTCGAATAGGTTGATAGTGAGACGCATATAGGGCGCTCTTTCGACTCTCGATCCCATCGGCGTATGATCAATCTGAATCCAAATCTGCGCGTTTTTGTCGTGCGTGGAAAATGTTCGCCCGGCTACTATCGCCTCGAAAAGAGCCTCGCGGGTAAGTTCCGTCGCCCAGATGCCTGCGCGATGATCGTTTTTTGTGCCCCAGTCCGCCGAATGGTTGTCCTGATTGGACACAGGCGAGACGTGCCAGCCGGAGTCGAGTGCCATCTGGTAGAAACTGTCCTGATAGAACTCCCTGACTTCGATAAGCGCGAACGCCGAGTCCACTGCGGGGCCAACATAGGCGAAGTTATTCCAGTCGTGTGCAAGCTCTTCGCGTCCGGGGTGGTTGAACTGCGCGAACGCGGGGCGCTCGTCGAGGACATCGTTGTAAAATCTCGGCCAGTCGAAATATGAAAGCGGAGTCACCATATTCGGGGTGTTGAACACATTGACATGATTTGTGTAGGGGCAACTCCACTCGTAGCCGGCAATGCCAATAAAAACACCATCGGTTGTGGCGGCATCTGCTTGGCTTTTCGTGTCCGACCATTTCCACGGAAGGTAATAAATTTGTTCGAGGTGGTCGGTGACGGCCAAGAAGTCTATTTGCGCCACATCTCTGGCATAGGCGAAGGCTTGTTCGGGCGTGCCACTGCCGTCGGAGTTGCTCGTGTGGCTGTGCAAATTCCCCAAATAGGCATTGTATTGTGCCGAGGCGCAAATTGCCGCGAGGAGAAGGGGAGTCAATATATTTGAAAATCTGGTCTTCATTTTCATCAAAATAATACCTTAATTCTCCGTATATTCAAGAAAAAAAAACAGCTTAACGGAAACTTATCACGCTCTAAACTGGAGTCTTATGTAAAGAGTCTTAACAATTTATAAAAACGCTGTCATTAATTATTTTAGGAACACCATCCGCTTGGTTTGAACAAGGGGCTTAAGCCCCTTGTCTCCGGCTATTGTCGCCCGCACGAGGAACACGCCGGAGGGGAGGGATTCGTCCGGTTGCCAGATAAATTCGCGAATCGTAGGGGAGCGCCCCTGTGCGCTCCCGTTTTCCGAATTACCATCGAGCGGGAAGGCACGGGGACCTTCCCCTACGGGGATTTCCCCCACCCGCCGCCCCGACAGGTCGTAAATTTCCACATTCTCCACTCTCCACTCTCCACTCTCCACTTTAATCCTCACCGATGAGTTAAACGGATTTGGATAGGTTGAAATCGACAGCTCTGTCGGGAGCGCTATTTCGGAAATGCCCGTGAGGTCACGAATGGTGAATGCCTCGGATATGAACTCGAACCTATCCGATGTGGCTTCGGTGATGCGGATACGGCAGTCGTGGAGCGACGTCTCGACATTGGGAACATCAAAAAGGTGGAAGCCGGAGTTCGATATGGAGTCTCCGAAAACAGTCCAGGGGCCGGCAGGGCCATCGAGCGAGTATGCAATGTCGATCCTCGGGATGGATGGAAAGCCCTCGCGGTTCCATCGGAGAATCTGCGTTGTGCCCTCATCGAAGACCTCGCCGCCCTCGGGCATGGTGAATACAATCGACGGTGCGGGATAGGTGTAATATCGAAGCTGGTAAAGGCCGACGTGCGCGCCGGTGACGCGCAGATGACAACTGCCCGCAGAATCCGGAAGGAAGATTATCCTGAAATTTAAGGCGTCGTGCGAGTTCTCATCTGCGATTATCGGCTCGTCGAATGAGTCCCAGAATAGCTCGCCGCGGGTGTTCGTAGCGCCAACGGTGTAAAAAATATAAGTGCTGTCGGGAACGACGGGGCACCGATACCAATCGACATCGCTCTCGGGATATATCTCGTCGAGGCGGAATGATTCCTCGGAAGTTGCTTCGATGAGAACGGCCTCCTCGTGGATATCGCCGGCATCTGCGCGGTGCGGCGGTCGAATGTCAATTATCGCCCAACGAACGATTGTCATGGGCGGCGGGAGTCCCTCCGGAAGGCGATACCACGCGTTATAGAAACCACCCCAGCCATAGTTGAGATGATATTCGCCCGTGTCCATCCATCCATCGCAGACTATAGCGTGGCCCGATGTGTCCGGCTCGTAGTAGAAAATTCCGAGTTGCGCGGGCTTGGCGTCGAGAATATCTGCACGAAGGATGTCGTAAAAATCGTCCATCTCCGGTGGATCGACCTTCTCGGCGGAGACGAAGCCCCATTTGTCGGTGTATGACGAGTCGTGGAACCATGCGATAGTCCCCTCGCTCCCATAGATCGAGTATATCGAGACGCCTGCCGCCCAGCTTATGGCGGCCTTCATTCGATTATCCGGATGGACGCCCGCGCCGTTATAGTCTATGCTTTCGATTGTCGCGGTGGCGGCCTCAATCCAAATCGGCGGTTCGGTGCTGTCCGAC
>DSAF01000153.1 GCA_011388305.1 Candidatus Zixiibacteriota bacterium
ATGTCGGATTTTCTACACGAAAGATTCAACCGAAGGCCTCGCGGAATATGGCTCACCGAGAGAATTTGGGAACCGCAACTGCCCTCGCTACTCGTCGATGCGGGCGTCGAGTTCACAATTACCGACGATTATCATTTTAAGAGCGTTGGCATTACCGGCGATAAACTTCTCGGCCACTACTCGACAGAGGATGCGGGGAAACGCATCGATATTTTCCCCGTGTCCGAGGATTTGCGATATTCGATTCCCTTCGCGGGGCCGGAGGAGTCCGTGGAGTTCCTCATTCGGGGTGCGGATGTCTCTGGCCGGCGGCTTTTCGTCTTCGGCGACGATGGCGAGAAGTTCGGCCTTTGGCCGGGAACGCACAAGTGGGTCTGGGATGAGGGCTGGATGAAGAATTTCGTCGAGGAAATAATCGCGAACCGCGATCTCATCAAACTCACGACATTCGGCGACTGGATAGACAAGCACCCGCCCATGGGAACGGTCTATCTGCCGACAATCAGCTATTTTGAGATGAGCGAATGGACGCTTCCTTCGGAACTTTCGTCGAAATTTGCGGACAAGGTCCACCAACTTCGCGATTCCGGCGACTTGGAGGACTGGCGCCCCTTCTTAAAAGGCGGTTATTGGCGGGGTTTTCTGGCGAAATATCCCGAGTCGGCATGGATGCACAAGCGCATGCTCCGCGCGAGTAAGAAGATTCTCGAGAATAATTCACCGGGCGAAGACGCAAAGCGCGCTCTATACCGGGCGCAATGCAACTGCGCTTATTGGCACGGCGTTTTCGGGGGGCTGTATCTCCCCCACCTTCGGCGAGGAGTCTTCGACAACATCATCCGCGCGGAGAGACTCGCAGGCGGAGATTCAACAGCACTATCTTTCGAGCGCGACGACATCGACTGCGATGGCTTCGACGAGGTTTTTCTCGGCAACGGCGATCTTCAGGTGTTTATTAAGCCATCGGACGGCGGCAAGATTTATGAAATCGACATCATGCACTGCGAACGAAACATCGTCGATACGCTATCGCGGAGGCCGGAGGGTTATCACGGGAAAGTTCAGCACTCGACTGACGGCGAGACCGACGGTTCGGCTTCGATTCACGATATCGTCCGCTCGAAAGAGGCCGGATTGCAAAATATGCTCCATTACGACTGGTTCGAGCGCAAATTTCTCGTCGATCACATTCTCGAACAATCCGCGACACCGCAAGACCTTCGCAACTGCGAATTTCGCGATCTCGGTGATTTCGCCTCTCTGCCGTTCGATGTAATCCTCGGACCGGAGAGAATCCGCGACACTACGCGAGTCGTCCTTCGAAGGAACGGAGGATTTATCCACAACGGGAAAAGACTACCTCTCAACATCGAGAAGACAATCTCGCTCGATAGCTCGGGAAAACTCTCGGCCGTTTACGAGCTGAAAAACCCCAACGCCGAGCAAATCGAGCTGAAATTCGCCGTCGAGACACACCTCTCGCTGATGAGCAGAGACAACCCCGCCGTTCACTTTTTCATTCCGCGCGAGAGTCCCCATAAAATCCGCCCGGGCGAGATGCTCGAGTTCGCAGAAGTCGAGAATTACGCGCTAATCGACGAAGCCGACGGGTTCGCTCTGGAGGCAGAATTTGACAGCGCTGAAATATGGATGTTCCCCATCGAGACTGTCAGCAACTCCGAAAGCGGATTCGAACGAGTCTATCAAGAGACAAGCCTCGTGCATATCTGGCAAATCGCCATCAAGGGCGGGGCGAGCCGTAAACTCAAGCTGGAATGGAACATCCGCGCGAAATAGGCGCGCTTTTCGCCGATAGACGGGGGCGTCGGCGGCCGTAAACGGCCAGTGAAGTAGTCGGGGCGAGATCGCCGTGCTAACCGAAAGACTTGCCACCGACTACTTCACTCTCCTCTGCGATTTTTAAAATCGCAGAGGAGGCCGACGCCCCGAGCGCACCGCAAGGAATTAGCTGGCCAAGACGGACAGAACGCCCTTGACATATCGCTATTCCTCGCATAAATTATACTTTTACAAACAGAAACCATGGAGGACACAATGCGCGGTTACGACAGAATGCTCGAAATGATGCCCGAAAACGTTAGAGCGGTTGTTGGAAATTCGAGCCGAATTCCGGCGGTAAACTCTCGCCACGTATGCGATGCGCTCATCGACGAGCGGGTCATCGTGATGGCTTGCAACTGTAGAATCCCCTATGTGATTCCGGGGATAATGCGCGCGGCGGAGGAACTGGATGCCGTTGTCTGTTATGAACTGGCGAAGACCGAAGGCGGCCTCGACGGCGGATACACCGGCCAAACTCCAAAGCAATACGCGGAAACCACCTTCCAATATGCCGAAGAGACCGGCCTGACTAAGCCGTTCTACGTCCACGCCGACCACCTTACAGTTAAGGACACATCCGACGAGCAGTTCGATATCACCGCAAAAGTTATTCAAGCGCAAATCGAGGCCGGATACACCGGCTTCGCCATAGATGCATCCCATAATCCGCTTCAGGAGAATACCGACATAACGCGGAGGCTCGCCGTGCCGATTACTGAACTTGGCTTCGGCCTCGAAGTTGAAGTTGGCGAAATTGCCGGCCTTCTCGGGAAACTCACCACAGTCGAGGAAGCCGTCACGTTCATAAGCGACCTCACAGACGCTGGCCACTCCCCTAACCTCCTTGCAATCTCCAACGGCTCCAAACACGGCAACTACTCCGAGGGCGAAGAAGTTCACATCGACCTCGAGCGAACCGCTGATATCTACACCGCCATTCGTCCATACGGGGCGGCCGTCGCCCAGCACGGAATTACGGGAACACCTCTATCTCTAATAGGAAAATTTGCCGACTACGGCATCCGCAAAGGCAATGTCGGCACCAATTGGCAAAATATCGCCCATGTCAACCTCCCTACTGACCTCTTCGAGGCGATGAAGACTTGGGCGGAAACCGAAGGCGTGGACATCAAGAAGGCCACGAGGCAGTTCAAGGCCGAAATCGACGCAATCGACGATAAATATAAGAAGAAAATCGCCGATGAAGCTTACATCTCAGCGAAGGAATTCATCACCGCATTCCGCGCCGATGGTAGCGCCACCAAAGTCCTCCAATTCTTCGCAACGCTATAACTATCACATAATAAACGAAACGCCCGACCGCGATGTTCCGCAGTCGGGCGTCTTTTTGGTCTATTGCCCTTCCCTATCTCTGCTCCTCATCCTCCTCGGGAGGCAGAACTTGCTTTTGAATGAACTCAAGCGTCGAGCGAATCGCAGTCTTTACATGACCCTCGCTATCGTCCATGAGATACAGCGGGAAAGCGAAATACGCTGTCCTAAAACTTGGCGTCACATAGCGAACTGCAACTGGGCCGTTGCCATAGTCGATAGAATCGCGCTCGCTGGCCGTCTCGCTGATGCCGTATTGATAAAGAATCTGCGTATAAGGGCTTCCGCCGTAGGCAGGAGGCCTTGCCCCTAAGCGGCTGACATAGCCCAATTGCCCGTCCGGGACGAGGACGGGGTCAAGCGTAAGAGAGGGATACTCTTCTTCGGTGAAACTGGGATGTCGATTGGCTCGGGAGAAAATGGCGCGACCAGTGCCTTGGAAATCTTGTTCGAGGCCAAAGAAATGATACGTGGGAATCAGCGACCAAGAACTCGATTCTTTATTGAAAACATCACGCCCGTCCATGATAATTCTACCGCCGACCTGAACATAGCCCATTAGCTCCTGAAGGAAATCCTCGCCTAATTTCGAGCTGGGAAGCGGATCCTGATCGAGAATATACAATATGTTGTATTGCGCTAATGTCGTTTTATCGACATCCAGCGAAGTATATCCCGACTGCACAATGTCCCATTCCGTAATAAGTCCCTCATCTTCCATATCCCGCATAATGTCCGAATAGTAATCCCGAATATCCTCGAGATCGTAGAAATAGAAAATCGGGTCATTTTGGTCGATTATCAGAACGCGGTGGTTCGGATAAGTCCCATCGGCATATTGCTCAAGCACGCTCGGACGCGAAATGTCGAACTCCGGATGCGCAATTCGTATAGTCGCCGTATCCGCCGCACCCACATAGAAAGCATCATCGCGAACCTGAACAATGAAATAATACTCGCCGGTCGGGATATTGCCCTTAATGCTCGTCGAAGTAGATCTAATCCAGCCGTCGTAAGGGTCGAAGCCCGAGTGAATGCCGTCGAGACTGTCTTCTACAAGCGAAGTGAGAACCTTATCGCCAGTCTCCGTGTCTTCGAGCCACCACTTATATTCGAGAAGAATCGAATTGTCAGGATCGGCCGCGCGCCAAGAGACCGCAATGCCATTCCAACTGTATATCGTGTTATCGAGACACCAGAACTCTTCGCCATCGAAATTTTCCGTGGTAATAAGACAGGTGTCCGGCGGGAGGTTAGTCCGATAAAGCGTCATACACTCTATCTCCGAGTGAGCACCTTCATCGTCGATAGCTCTAACACAGAAAAGGTGCTCCGTCACTTCGTTTTCTACGAGAAGGGATAGGAAGATGGTATCGCACGTAGATGATGTCTTCCGCCAACGAATCCTATTATCGCCCTCTGTCAGGACGAACTCGACTTCGTTCAGAAGAGAAGGATCATCGCGATACTCCAAAAATGCTGAATGAGGAACCCCATCCGTCGAGCCGGGTTGCTGTCTGGGTAGATTGATGTATTCATACTCATAGACTTTGCCGTCCGTATCGAAACCCTTCCAGCAAATAATAGGCGCGGCTCCTAATGTGTCGCCGTCCGCCGGATTGTTGTATATAGTAACAATCGGGCTGTAATTATCAACGGTATCGCCTTGATAGCCACAACCGTTGAACAAGGCGATAGACGCGAATGTTATCGCAATAACTAAACAAGTAGTGATGATTCTATTCATATTTACTCCTAAAACTCAACGCCGAGGGTAAACCTATGCGCAAGAAGAAGTTCTCGCATCTCACTTAAAGCATAATCTACCTTAAAGAGAGTCGTCGAAACTGGAATCTTAGCACCGACACCGACGCCATAACGGTCGGCATCCCAAGCGCCGAATTTATAGCCCGCACGAACCGCGAACATATCGTTATACCAATACTCCGTGCCGACTTGAAACTTCTCCAAATTGTCATTGGGGTGACTGCCGTTCCAACCGACCGTCAGCTTGTGAGGGCCGGACTCGTAAGCCTCCATGGCCATGCCGAAGTGGAAAGCCATCGGAAGAGGATACGGGCTTTGCAACATTGTGATGTCCGGGCCGAAGTTGCTGAATGTCATGCCAATACGGAGACTTCTAAACGCCGTTTGGTACAGCGTCCCGATGTCAAATCCCCAACTGTGCGCTTGGACATCGGCGTAATACTCGCCGATATACTTCCACGTGAGACCGAGGGAAAACCTGTCGGTCATATTTCGGGAGTATGTAATTCCGGCGGCAAGGTTCGACGCTGTAAATGTCCTTCCCGTGCCTTCTGGCCTACCGACCGTCCGCTCTACCATTTCGCCGGTAGTGAGTGCGATAGCGCTCACGCCCACTACGCCGCCGAGTCTATCGACGGGCATTGCGAAGGCGAAGAAGTCGTGGCTAATGCCCGCAGGCCATATAGTATGGGTGAACATCGCCTCTCTCCGCGTGAGATTCGTCAGTCCCCCAGGGTTGTAGTAAATCGCCGAGACATCGTTTGCGGTGGCGATGAATGCATCGCCCATCCCGACACTACGCGCCCCGACGGGAATCTCCAAGAACTGCGCCGCCGCCGTGCCGACTTTAGCCTGCGCGAAAACTATCGCTGGCAAAAGAAGCATGACGGCCAATAGTAGTTTGTATCGTCTCATAATTCTCCCCATTATTTGATGATGACGAATTTGCCAAGTTGATATTCGCCCGTTTCGCAATTTTCGACGCTGAACATATATATGCCGCTCGCGATGGACTGGTCGTTCCTATTTATCAAATTCCAATCGTGCCCGCCAACCATCTCACCTTCGGCGGAAGAGCCTACGATCGGATCCAAGTGGTCTATTTTCTGAACTAAATCGCCGTCGAGAGTATAAATTCTGATAATGCAGTTCGGCGGAAGGTTGACGAAGCGCACCTTGCGCTCATACTCCGTCCAGATGCGCCCAACCGGCGTCTCCCAATCCAGTCCTTGACGACCCGAATAATCGTGGTCGATTCGATATGGATTCGGAACTACATAGACTTCTTCGGTCGTCTCCTCCTTGCCACGAGGAACCACCCAAAGGTAGTTCGTGGTCTTGGAAGACTCAAGCGAGAGTAGCTCACGCGTTGGCTGGCCGTAATCGTATGCCGTCATCGCAATATACAAATCGCCACCGGCGCGCTGATGGGTGAGCGTGTGGCGATAGTGCCACTTGCCGCCTATCAAGACGCTATCCTTCGGAAGGCCTGTATTGGTTCCGTATGGGACTCTGTGGAAAATCGAGTCCCGAGAAACTTCACCCTCCCAAACGACTATGGTATCGAGACAGAGGCTCCAATCGAGAACCTGATCATGAATAACACCGTTACCGTCGGTGCGAGCTTCGATACACTCGAATCTGATGTCCGTTTCGCGTCCCCATTCATCGAAGTCGCGGAACAATACCTTATCGTATTCGGCAATCGGGGTGTACCAGCGCTCTTGATTGGCCTCGCCGACGTAGATTCTAAATCCGGCGAAGTCATAGAGATTGGTAATCCCGTCGAAAAAATTTATACAAGTGTCCGGGTCCCAAAGGATCTCGATTTTATTGTCGGAAGTCTCTACGAAGAACGGCGGACGTGGCGGAGGCACAGGGCCTTGATACTTAGGAATCGTATCCTCGGGCGGGTCGAAGCCATAAACCGTTCTCACCCACTCAGTTGACTTGCCAACCTGATCGAACTGGAACTTAGATGGATCCCAGCCTGAAGGAATCGAGCCACCGGTTGGCGGCATGCCTACGTTGCGCGGGTCAACATGGAAATCTTCAGCTACCATGACGGCAATCGCCACAGGGATGGTCTGGCCGTGTTCGATTGTGAACGGTCCGAACGAGAATAAAAAGCGTGTATCGTAGCCACCACGTAGCATTTCCGCAAGATTGAATGGTTCGGAAGGCGGGGTCATATAGTCGGGATAAGCCGCGTGATTGACAATCTCGGTCTGGTCGTAGTCGAACTCGCGGTTGCTCATAACCTGATATTTGGCTCTGTCCGTCTCCGGTGTGCCGTCCCATCCCCAAGATGCATATTCTCTGCGATATGGCCCCCAATCCAAATCCTCGTTAGTATTGGAGACCCACCAGTTATAAGAATAATCTAACTCACTGAGTGGCGTGTTGCCCACTCGAAGAACCGCAACTCCCAAAGCACCCGTTGCGGAGAACTCATCGAATCGTCCGTCAGAGGCGGGATCGCCGTCGTTGTCTGCGAGCCAAGCGGTGTTCACCCAAGAAGTGTCTCCGGTGATATCATCGATGATATACTCCAGAAAGCCGGTGATATCGTCCTGCGCGTAATTCGGAGTATCGACATGGCCGACATCCCCATCGATGTAGATGCCGATATAGACATCTCGAATTGTCTGCATATCTTCACGAATATTAGTGAACCAATAGTCGATGATGATAAAGTTTCGGGCGTAGTTATATGACCAAGCCACGGAGCGTTGCTTGATTTCAATGCCGATGGGTCTATGGTCTGACGGGACGAAATCCGGGTTCTTTACCGTGTCGGTCATAACGGCGATAAAATCCTGCTCGCTAATTGCCTCGGGATCGCCGGTCAATATCGAGCGGTGCATAATAGTGTCGGTCGCCTGATTGTAGCCGGGAAAGATTTCGTTGATGTTGTGGAACCATCCGTCCTCTCCCGTGCTAACCAAAGTATCTCCGCCCACAACAGCGCCAATCCACAGTGCGCCCTGGAAGAGATACTCGATGCCAGAGCCGCCGGGATATTCGGCGGACGGCCGGCATGTTCCAGCGTTCTCCCCTTCGGTGTAGATTATACAATAGCGCGGATCGTCATGGCCGCGCTGACTCCCGAAGAAGCCCCAGTTTGAAACTGTGAAATGTAATTGGCCGACATCGTGGCTCTTCTCGTCCGTAGCGACAAACATGCTCGCTGGACGTTGGCGCGCTCGATACTTAACCGGCGCATCATCGGCGAAAGCCATGGCGGCCATCAGCAATGCGATAACCAGCGTTAAGGCCAAATGTTTTATCTTCATATCGACTCCTTATATTTGATTGCAGATCTCGGATTGTGGATTTACGATTTTTATCGGGCGGCCATAAGGCTATCCCTAATTCAATCTTGAATCATCAATCAGCAATCATAAATCCCTTTACCATCTAACCTCGAGGCCGAGACGTATATTTCTTGGCGCGCTGAAATTCGTGGGATTCTGCGCATAATCCCAAATAAGCTCGGACACAGATTCCTCTATGAAAGGATTATCAGGCTCGCCGGTCTCCGGATAGACAGCCAAGACATTCCGGCGGTTGGTCAAATTCGACACCCAAAGGAAGAACGAATAGTCCATTCCCGCTATCGAGAAATCCTTGTTGAATCTCAGGTCAATGTTATAACTTGCAGGCATGCGAAGTGCGTTTTCGCGCTCCCACGCTCTCTCTCCCGGTTGCGGCGTCCAGTTCGGGTTAAGCGGACTGGGAGTGTATGGGAAGCCGCTACCATACTGGAAGACCGCATTGAGACCCCACTGATCAGGCAGTTTCAGCCCGAATACCACTGGATTATCGTCTTTCCTCACGCGATAATCCGCGAGGAGGCTAAGCTGATGGCGTTCGTCCCAATTTAGAGGCAGATCCCTCAGTGGTATAGAACTTTGGTCGAAAAGCGCGTCGTATCCGCTTCTGTCCGAGCTGGACTTGCCGAACGCGAAAGCGTATTGATACGAGCCTTCGAGCGAATACCGATGGGAATAGCTCTTCCGGACAGTAAGCTCGATGCCTCTGCTACGGGCATAATCGAGGTTTTCGTAAACCATCTGCGAGAGAGGGCCTATCATCGTTTGGCTTGTATTAAGAAGACCGTAGATATCCTTATAATAGCCCGACAACTCGACAGTCCAGTCGCTCGTGACACCATACGCCACACCGATTTCATAAATGATATTCTTCTCATATCCGAGGTTCGGATTCCCCAGAAGCCTTCCGGCGCGGCTGGCCTGCGTGGGCATCTGGTAGAAGTTATCGTATCCGGGGAGCTGGTAGAGGTGCGCATAGCTGAAAAACAGCTTCGAGCGGTCGGTAATCGGATAGCTCATTCCGAGGCGCGGACTAATCCTGCTCTGCGATTTGTAGATCTCGTCGTAGTCCGGTAAGACACGAAGCAAGTCTTGAGAAACGGTATCCTCGAGAATCTCGCCGGCTTGAAGGAAAACATCCAACCTCACGCCCACGTTGGCGATAAGGCCGCCATATTCCATTTTATCTTGAATATAGAACGCGAACTGCTTAGGCGACCTCTCATAGAAACTGCGAAAGACGCCGTGCTGTTCATAAAGCTGTCCGTCCGGTTCTCTGTCGTATTTGAACTCCGGATATTGAATCTCGTTCATTTTCATGTTAATATACTGGAATTCGACGCCGGTCTTCATCTGGTTGTTGCGGTCGATTTGCGATGTCAAATCCGCCTTGGCCATAAGGACTTGGCTCTCCCTGCGATGCCACACCGCATAGCGATTAAAGCCTCGGTCGAGAAAGAGGTCTTGTCCGTCGTGCTTGCCGTTGCGGTTTATATCGATATACGGCTCCCATGGATCGCGAATGCCGTTCGGCGGATTGTATCGGCCGTTGCCGGCGAGGTCGAGAAACGCCTCGCCATGTTCCCAAGTATAGTAAATCCCATCGCCGGTCTCATCGATAAAGTCACAGATGCCGTTTCTATATGTGAAAGTCCCGTTATTATCGACATCGATAAACTCGCCCCAGTCTGGGATTCCGTTGTTATTGAGGTCAACCCAAGTAGTCTCTTCGAGGGCGATGTGCAAATGCTGGGGGACATTGGGGTCATTGTAGAAATAGGAACCGAAGACGAACTCGCCCATCTCGGGAATGCCGTTTCCATTAAAATCTATCCACAGAGTATCGTCCTTAAGAACGGGGACGCCGCGGAGGTTCTCGCCATAGAAGCCCATGCCGAAGGGCATTCCGTCGCGGAACGGGTCGCCGTCCATGAACGGCTCAGGCCTGTCCAATGGTGAAGCCGAAATGTAGCTGTTCCAGTTCGTCTGGCGCGGCTCGAACACGTCGTTGTTATTGACTTCATACCATGGCTCTTCGCCAAGCATCGGCGGCCTATCGTCGATATATATAGTATCAAGATGGGCAATTTCCGTCCGCTGAGGGTTCGCCCAAACAGTATCGATTCGGTCTATAATCGGCTCCCAATACTCCCACCAGTCCCACTGGCCGTTGTTATTTGTATCCCACCACTTCACGCGGACCTGAGGCTGTCCGTCGCCGTTGATGTCCACCCAGTCATCGAGACTTCCCCAATAGGAGCTATCAACGGCGAAATCCCCCGGAGTAAGCCCACCAGGAAGATAGTCCATCTTACTATATAAATAGCCGGCGCGCAGGGTGTAGAATGTCCTTGGCGAGAGCGTATGGTTCCACACGAAACTCAATTGATATGCGTGGCGCTCTTGAATATGTGCCGAAGACGGCGTAAATTGATAGTCCCAACTCCAAGCTCTGCTTTTCGTCCAGTTGCCCGTGCCGGTGATATTGTATGTCATCGACGGAGAGAGACGCTGTTTCAGCTTGAGCGAGACATTGTAATCGTTATATCTTCTCTCGGGGAAGAAGCCATACCAACCGTAATCTATTCTATATGGCGTCTGAATAAGATCGCTGGTAGGCATCTTGGTTTCCAAGTCCCAAAGATAGTTATACGGCAGTCTCGTGTCCGTGTTCTCGCCTGTCACCGAGAAGAAATAGCTAATCCGCTTCGACCGCGAGACTTCGAGGCCGAGAAGCGGAAGGAAGTAGGTCGAAATTGGCTCGGGACCGGAGAGTGTAAATTCCAGACGGTCGGAGTTGTTCGTCCACTTGTTCAGTGCATCGGCGCGGAAATTGTCGGTCATATAACTTGCCGAGCCGCTAAATTTATTCGGGTCGCCCTCGCGCGTGACGATATTCACGATGCCTGAGAGCGCACCGCCATATTCGGCGTTGTAGCTACCCGTCTGAACAGTAATCTCCTGCACACTCGATGTCGAAACCCGCAGGCCTTGACTTCCATAAGTCGGGTCCGTCACTGGCATTCCGTCCACCATGTATGCGACCTCGCGAGCGCGGCCACCACGAAGGTGTAGCTCACCCCGATGCTCGACAATACCTGCCTTGACGCTGAGGACTTCCTGAACGGTTGTCACTGGCATATTTTCTATTTGCTCGGCGGTGGTAGTAGTCGTAGTAGTCGTGACATCCAGCTCGACTTGCCGTCTCTCGGCGGTGATGACTATCTCTTCGGACTCCAGCACAGTGGACTCAAGCTGGAAGTTAATCGTTGTGGTTCTGTCCGTCGAGACGACTACACCGGTCTGGGTGGTGGAGTTATATCCGACATAGGATGCCCTTACCTTATATATACCCGGTCGGACATTCAAGATGAAGTAGTTCCCGTCGAAATCTGTAGCGGCACCGGCCATTAGTTCGTCGGAGTCGCTGAATACTTGGACGTTGACTCCGATAAGCGGCTCGCCTGTCTCGACATCAATGACTTTGCCGTCGATTTTGCCAGCTGTAGCTCCCCATGAAGACACAACGAGGATTAGAATTGCCAAAGGAATGAAGATGAGTGAGGCGCGTCTTTGCACCATCGAACCTCCCCTGCTATGTAGATTATAAGACTTCATCAATTTGTGCCGCCAAAAACGACACGAAAACTTAACTTTAATATAATATTCCCCCGCCCTAAAAGTGTCAAGGCCTTTCTGTAATATTAGGCCAATTCATCGAAAGTAATTCCGAAACCATCTTCGAATGCTCTGGCTATTGAGCGCGCTAAATCGGCTTTCTCCGGAATAGCCACAGCACACTCGGCGATACAGGTGGATTTTTCGGCCAAGTCCGCCCCGACAAAGTTAGTAAAAAATTTGGGCAGTCCCCGAAATTCGGGCGAGATTGGTATCGAGCCTTGTTGCAAAATCGCGCCTCTCTTCCTGCGCTGGGCACTTCCGATGAGCTTGCGTCCCTCATGCGTAACTTCGTATCGGCTGGTCGAAGAAAAACACGATGGGTTCTTATGGCCCCCGGCCTCGCCTCGCGCTATTTCGACATCGACACCGCAATGCCTCAAACCCTCGGCGAGAGCAGTCGAAAGAACTCGGTAGCTCTCTATCACCGAAAGGCGAGCTATTTCGTGTTCTGGCGGGAGAGTCACCGAGTATGTCAGCTCGTTCCAGTGGAGAACTGCACGGCCTCCGGTGGGGCGCACCGCCCAGGCGATGTTCTCTTCGGCGAGACGGGCGAAATTGATGTCCGTGCGCGGCTGGCCGTATCCGATAGTAATCGTCGGCCTGTCCCAGTCAAAGAATCGCAGTGTCGGCAGAAGTTCGCCTTCAATCGCCCGCGCGAGAAGCTCGGCGTCCTTGCGCATGTTAAAATCGCCGGAGTTCGCCCCGTCGAGAATCAATCGCCATCTCTCGTGAATTGACACTACCTACCTCGCCGCCGCCTTCGGAACGAGAACCATCCCCACTTCGTTCCGCCGTCGATGAAGAAGCCGCAAATTGTAAGCAAAACGCCAACGCTGTAATTCTGAGTCTTTAAGGCCACCAGCAGGCCGGTAAACATTCGCGGCATGAAGAGCCAGCCGGGGATGTAAAGCTCCCAGAAAGAGTTCCAGTGATTGCCGCCTTGAAAATGCCAGATGAAAATGAGGTTAATTCTGGGCAAAAAGATATATCCCAATAGGTATAGAAACCAGTTAACATCCCAGATATTCGTCATTTTACTCCCATGTTAATGCGGATGGAGATTTTCTCCTCGCTTTCGGTCTCGTCGAAATGACAAAGCACTTTCTACTCTGAAGCCCCTAATACGAGAGGCATGCTCCATCCTCCACTCTCTACTGGAACTATCTCTCCAGAACTTCTCGGATTACTTTCGATATTGTCGCGGCGCGATATGGCTTGCGAACAAGTGCCTCTGCGCCGCTTCTGATGAGATCGCTAACAGTCTCTTCTTTGGCGTATCCAGTGGAAATAATTATTTTGCTGTCCGGCGCGAGCTTATTAACCGCCTCGAAAACCTCGACACCACTCATCCCCGGCATTACAACATCGAGGAGAATGAGGTGAATATCGTTCGGTCTCGAACGGACAATTTCGATTGCCTCATCGCCGCCGGATGCAAGCAGGACTTCGTATCCGAGCTTCATAAGCAGAGCGCGGAGAACAGTCCGGACGTGCGGCTCGTCATCTACAACGAGAATGGTCTCCGTGCCGGATGGCAGTGCTTCGGAGTGTTTAACCTCCGTAGCCTCTGCGATTTCCTCCGGAATATAAAGGATGAATTTGCTCCCTTTCCCCGGCTCGGACTCCACCTCGACAATGCCTCCGTGGCGCCTCGCCACTTTGAAAACAAGCGACAATCCTAACCCAGCGCCGGCTCCGAACTGCTTGGTCGTGAAGAAAGGCTCGAACACGTTATCGATTAAATCGGCGGGGATGCCCTGTCCGGTATCGATTATTTCTATCTGGACAAAGCGTTTGCCTTGGGCGTCGGGATGTTTCGATATGAAGTCACTATCGGGCTTGGCGTTCGACGTCCGAACCGTAAGTGTCCCGCCGCCCTTCATCGCCTCGACGGCGTTCACGAGCAAATTCAGCACAGCCTGATGAACTTGCGACAGGTTGCCGAATACCGTGTCCGGCCGCGCTTCAAGCTCGGTCACGACCTCGATTGCAGGGTTGTCATCTCCGGGCGAGAGAGCCAGCGCATCTTTTATAACCTTGTTCACAGAGAGCACCTCGCCCGGTCTCTGCTCGGTATCGCGCGAGAAGTTGAGAAGTTTTTTTGTTAGTGTCGCGGCGCGCTCGGCATCTTTCTCGATGATATTCACATATTCGATAAGCGGCATGTCATCAGGCAGTTCGCCACGAATATGCCCCACTGCGCCGAGAATTCCCATGAGCATATTATTGTATTCGAGGACGACGTGTTCGGCGATTTTCCCGAGACCTTCGACCCTATTTTCGATTCCGAGTTGTTTGCGAATTCGCTCTTCCTCGGTGAGGTTCTCGAGAACCATGACAATGGCCTTCTCACCGAAATAATCAATTAGTCTCGGTCTCGCAAATGCTTGGATGGCATCGTTTCTGGGGCCAATAAGCTCGAAGTCCATCTCCTTGGGAGCCTCTTTGCCGGAGAACATGGCGTCTATTAAACGCTCGACTTTTGCGCGGTGAAGCGGCGTTATTAGCTTGCTGATTCCGAACGCACGAATCTCCTCTGGCGCTTTGCCTACGAGTTGCCTAAATGCATGATTAACGTAAATAATCCGCTCGCGGTTGAGGATAATCGCGCCCTGTGGCAATGCCGAGAGAAGCGAGCGAAAGTTCTGGTCGGAGTTGCGGAGCTTCTCCTGTAGTATTCTGAGGCGCGAAATATCGCGCACAATACCAATAGTAAGAACTTTTTCGCGAGTCTTCACTGTTTTAACGAAAAGCTCAATCGGCACTTTCCGGCCGTCGGCTCGGAGCCCCTCTAACTCGTATGATTCCGGTTGCGGTTCTCCCATCCTGCGAAGTCGATAGCGCTCGATAACCCTCTCGCGTTCGTGTTCTGCAAGAAGTTGAGTGAGGTCCATTTCGAGTATGGTCGCAACGTCGTAGCCGGATATGTCCGCGAGACCCTCGTTAGCGTCGATAAACCTGCCCTCTCGCTCACCCTCATCGGAGAGAATGAAAACACCGATGCCCGCATTGGTCATCGACGTGAAGAATGTTTTGTTGATTTCTTCGAATTCGGCGAGCGTCTCGCGGAGCACTTCACTCTTCCTCAATTCGAGCTTGAGCGATGTCATCGCGCGCTCTTTGGAGTATGCGAAAAATAGCAGAATGAAGATAGATACAATAATGACCACAAGGAGTATCCACGAGAGATATTGATTGGCATCACTCGTTGGGACGCACGCGCCGAACCACTTCGCGTAGATATCTCGGAACTCCCTGTCGCCGGTGAGCCTCGTGATTACGGCGTCTAAAATCTCAAACAACTGAGCCGACTCTTTCGGGACAGCAATCGAATAATCATATTTGAATATAATATTGGAACTTACATCGATTAGTTTATCCCATTTATGAAGTTTTATTACATAATCGCATGTATAAATGGAACCTATATAGCCATCAATCTCTCGAAGTGCGACTTTGGCAAGACCAAGTGAATCGGAATCGAGCGGCACACCGGTCAAATCAGGTGTCTCATTAAAGAGAATCGAAATAGGGGTTCCGGCCCTATATCCGATTTTCTTGCCACGCAAATCCGTCACGCTCGAAGGAGCAGGCGTATTCTCGTAAACATATAAAATATATTCATTTACGAGAATTCTGCTGGTGAATTCATAATCCTCGAAGTGTTTATTTGCCTTATCAAGCCCGACGATGAAATCGACTCTGCCATCCGCAACGGCTCTGTGAAGTTCAGCGATAGGTGCCGAGAAAAAGACAATATCCTTGTCGATGAGTTCAGCTATCATCATCGAGATATCGGCGCAATAGCCGTCCGGCTCGCCCTTCCTGTCAGCAAAACTAAACGGCGGGAGATTATCCTCGATCCCTACAACGAATTGGTCTCGTCCAGCAATCCAGTCCTCCAGCTCGGGCCTGAAGCGCATTGCCATGGCAGGTTTAGGGGCTAATGCCGATATGATTAGGATTATCGCGACAACGATGAAGATTCGTCTTTCCATGATTCATTTCACGCGCGGGGGCGTGCCTTTTTTAGTGCCGTTGAATCCAATTAACATTGAGTTATTATAACTAACTTGCCAGTTTTCGCCACCCCAAAGAATTTTGGTAATTTCATTGCATTATAAATGCCTCGATACGCTTGATGATGGCCTCGATTGGGCATTCCCCCGATATTTTTCCGCAAACCTCTCCCTTCTCAAAAACGATGAAACCGTCGGCGGTGCCAGCAAAACCGATGTCGGCGTCGCGTGCCTCGCCCGGGCCATTGACCTCGCAACCCATAATTGCGACCACTATGTGCTTGTCGATTATAGGGATACGGCGCTCGACCTCAAGGGCAATGCTCTCGACATCGACGCGCGACCTTCCGCAAGTCGGGCATGAAACCAGCTCGACACCGCGAACATGATGTCCAGATGCGCGAAGAATATGCCTTCCGGCGACAATCTCCAGGGCTGGATCGCCGGTGAGGGAAACACGAATCGTGTCGCCGATGCCGTCGAGAAGTAGCGAGCCGATGCCCACTGCGTTTTTTATTGTGCCTGCGCCGGGAAGGCCTGCCTCCGTTACACCGAGGTGAATCGGAATATCCGACATTTCGGCGAAGATTTGGTTGGCGCGGACTGTCGCAAGGACATCGTGGGATTTCATAGAGACGACGATGTCTCGAAAATCGACAGATTCGAGATGCTCGACCTCGCGGAGAGCCGCGGTAACCATAGCCTGCGCAGTGTCTGGCGAATTCGCGAGGTCTGCGGGAAGGCTTCCGGCATTGACACCTATTCGTATGGGGATTTCGCGGTTTTTTGCGGCCTCTGCAACGGCTTTGACTCTCTCAGGGTCACCAATGTTTCCCGGATTTATTCGGAGCTTGTCGAAGCCGGCATCGACCGCGGCCAACGCGAGATGATAGTCGAAATGGATATCCGCGACAAGCGGCAATTTGACGGCTTGCCTAAATTCTTTGAGCGTAGCGGCGGTTCTCTTGTCTGGCACGGCCACTCGAATGATATCACAACCGGCCTCGGCGAGCCTCTCGGCCTGCGCGACTGCTTGAGAAAAATCTGTAAGCGGCACCGAGAGCATGGACTGAATCGACACGTGCGCCGACGAACCGATAACCACGCGGCCAACGCGAACTTCGCGCGTCTGTCTCCGTATGGGTTGTTGGAGTCTGTCAATTTTTGGCATAAAGCTTGCGAACTCCTTGTAAATGGCTATATTTGCTAATATATATCAATTTTTCGCGCAAGGTGATGTCGATGTTCAATAAGTTTTTAATCGTTTTGTTTGTCCTCGCACTGAGCATTCCGGCAGTGGCTCAGGATACATCGCTGACGGACAGCCAGTTCGTCTTGTTATATGTCGATTTATCCTTCGCCGCCGAGCAGTTTCTCTCGGACTCCTCCCAGCTTGCGCAAGTGCAAGACTCGATTTTCCTCTCGCACAGCATTACACGCGAGCATTTCTTCTCATACAAGGCCAAACTCGACGAGTCTCCCGAACGATGGAGCGGCATCTGGGAGATGATTGCCGAGGAGCTTACCAAACGCGAGGCAGAAATACAAGCTCGCGAAAAGACCAACCCAAAGGACGAAAAGAAGAACGACAAAAAGAAGTAATCACAGCATAAACGCATCTTCTATGTGCTTGACTTGAAAGCCGTTATCCTTTTTAGTTAAAGCCAACACATCGAAGCGAAACCAGCAGTTTTCCACTTTATGCCGCTCTATCCAGACGGCGGCCATTTTGCCAATCTGTCTCTGCTTTGCCGAATTGACCCACTCCAGCGGGTCGCCGAACTTATCCGAATACGCCGTCTTGACCTCGACGAAAACTATGGTCTGTGCGGTTTTGGCGATAATATCTATTTCGCCCTCGCCGATTCGCCAGTTACGCTCGATAATCTCATAGCCCTTGTCTCGGAGAAACGCCGATGCGACATCCTCGCCGAGTTGCCCTTTATTTGAAGTGTTTTCAGATTGTTCGGCGTTCATAGCAGTCTCACTCGAATAGCTCGGTCGATAAATATTTGTATCCCGCATCGGGGAAAATGGTGACGATACGCTTGCCCTTGCCAAGCCTCTCGGCAACATAGGCAGTGGCCGCCAGAGCCGCGCCCGATGATACTCCCGCGAAAATGCCTTCGTCTTTAGCCAGGGCGCGGGTGTATTCTTTTGCAGTCTGCGTATCGACACGAATGATTTCATCGATGAGCTTGCGTTCGAGAATTTTCGGGATGAAACCGGCGCCTATCCCCTCGATTGCATGTTTGCCTTTGGGTCTTCCGGAGAGCACCGCCGACTCCTCCGGCTCGACGCCGTATATACGGACGGGAATCTGCGACTTGAGAAAAGCCCTCGCGACACCCGTGATGGTTCCTCCGGTGCCTATCCCCGCAACGAAAGCGTCGATTCTGCCGTTCATCTGCGCTATTATTTCCGGGCCGGTGGCGAGATAATGGGATTGGGGGTTTGCGGGGTTTTCAAACTGGCCGAGCGTGATGGCTTTTTTGTCCTCTTTCAAGATTTTCTCGACTGCAATAATCGCTCCGGCCATGCCTTGATCCCCCGGAGATAGGATAATATCGGCACCAAATGCACGCATTATCTTCCGGCGCTCGATTGACATCGTCTCCGGCATGACCAGCGCGCACGAGTAGCCCTTAGCGGCGGAAATCATCGCGATGGCGATGCCAGTATTCCCGCTCGTAGGCTCGACGATGAGCGAGTCGGTTTTGAGCTTGCCGGTGCGTTCAGCCTCGGCCATCATCGCGAGCACCGGGCGGTCTTTGACCGAACCGCCGGGGTTTTGCATTTCGAGTTTCGCCCAAATCTGCGAGCCTTCTGGCGAAAATGATTTCAAGTGAACGCAGGGCGTATTGCCAATTAGGTTGATAACCGTTTTGCTAGGTCTGTCCATCTCTAACTCCTATGCGTCCTTCTTCTTTTCGGTTTCCTTGAGATGTTTGTCAAGTTCCAGCACTCGGTTTTGGATGTCGGCGATTCTCTCGGCTATCGGGTCCGGCAGATTGCCGTGGTCGAGCCATGCGTCGTGGAGCTTTCTGCCCTCGCGGATGACTATTCGCCCGGGGATTCCGACGACTGTCGAGTCATGGTCAACATCGCGGACGACGACACTACCCGCGCCAATTCGCACCTCGTCGCCTATAGTGATATTGCCCAGCACTTTCGCGCCCGCGCCCACCACGATGTTGTTCCCGAGAGTGGGATGGCGCTTGCCTTTCTCCTTGCCGGTTCCGCCAAGCGTGACGCCCTGATAGAGCGTGACATTATCGCCGATAATAGTCGTCTCGCCAATTACCACGCCAAATCCGTGGTCGATGAAGAAGCCCTCGCCGATCTGCGCGCCGGGGTGAATCTCTATCCCCGTGAAGAAGCGCGAACACTGACTTATCAAGCGTGCGATGAGCCGAAGGCGCAGTTTTTTCCAGAAAAAGTGTGCCACGCGGTGCGCCCATATCGCATGAAGCCCCGGATAGCAAGTAATAGCCTCCAAGAAGCTTCTGCAGGCGGGGTCGCGGTCGTATATTGCCTTGATTGTCTTTGTCATCGCTCACCTCGTTTCGCATAAGATATTAAATTGTGAGCTTCCAGTCAATCATTAAGCAGATTTGTTGCCGATTCGCGCGGGGGCGTCGGCGGCCGTAAACGGCCTACGAAGTAGTCGGAGCAAAATCGGCGGATAATGCAGATGACTTCCCACCGACTACTTCGCACCTTCCTGCGATTTGGAAAATCGCAGGAAGGGCCGACGCCCCGGCGCACGGTCACAAAGAATTCGATATTGCCAAAACAACTATCGTTACATCATCGACTCTTCTCGAAAAATCTTTCAATAACACATTGCTTTTCAGAGTTTCGATGTCCATAATATATTATTACTTCAATACTTTAAGGAGGATAAATGAAAAAACTCATCTTAGGAATCATTATTATATCGATAGCCCTATTGGCTACCGGTTGTTGCGATTCCGTCGAAAAAGCAAAAGACATTGCACAAACAGCCAAAGAGACCAGCCAGACAATCTCTCGTTTCAGCGAAGATATGGCTAAACTCCGCGACGAGGACGGAGGATTCAAACTAACACCGGCAAGGCTCGACAGATTTTTCACGAACTACCCCATTTTCGTGGAAATTGTCAGCGCCCACGATGAGCGCATTGACGAAATCGATGAGGACTTCGAACGCGCTATGGTGGGCATGGAGACACTGGTCAAACTCGACAAAGACCTCCGCGATGCCGGCATAAACAATCCGGCAGAGTTCTATCTCACGATGGGCAAAGTTTCCGCGATTTTCTTCTACATCTCATCGCAGGAATATCTCTCGGAAGCCCAAGGGCAGATGGCCGAAGCCATCGAGGCTATGAAGGAGCAACTCGATAGCCCGGACATTCCCGAGGAGCAGAAAGCAATGATGCGCGAGGCGATAGCCGAGATGGAAGCATCCGCGGAGGAAACTGAGGATACCGAGCTTCCGGATGACATAACACAAAACGAAATCGAGCTTGTCCGACGGAATTTCAAGCGCATTGCTGAGACAATGGGCATAGAAATCGACGAGGACGAACCGCCTGCCGGCGATATTTCGTAATCTTTCCAACAGCGAAGGGGGCGCTCGCCCCCTTCGCTATATCTTACTGTTATTCAAGACAATAAAAGTAGTATTTACCAATTTAGATAATGAAAATAGCTCTAATTGGCGCTTCATCTACAGGCAAAAGCTCTCTCGCCGAGCGTCTTTCGAGAGAGCTTTCGCTTCCGCTGATTAGAGAGCAAGCCCGCGTTGTCCTCGCCGAGTTGGGAAAGACCCTCGCCGAACTCCGCGCCGACGATATGGCTATCGTTAGTTTCCAAAATCGAGTTCTCGATTACCAAATCGCCAGCGAACTCGAGTGCGCCGACACCGGCTTCATCTCGGATAGGAGCGTCTTCGATAACCTCACGCTTTTTTTACGACATTGCCCGTTAACGCCCCATGGTGTAGAAACTTACACGAATAGAGTTCTCGCGCATTTTCGCAAATTCCCATACGACTACCTTATATATCTCCGCCCGGGTGAATTCCCCGTTGCCAACGACGGCGTCCGAACGGCGGATCCCTTCTATCAGGCGCAGGTTGACGGCATGATTCTCGCAATACTTCGCCTCTTCTCCGTGCCATTTCACGAAGTTCACGGAGACATCGACCAGCGTGTGCGCGAGGTGCGAAGGCTCGTCGGCAAATAGCAGTTTTTACTTGTGCTTTCGTAATTTCGGGCTTATTATTTGAAAAACAAAATACATGGAGGTCAAAATGAAATTTGGGATTGTTTTCGGAGCACTCATTTTGGTTGCGGGCTTTATATTTGCCGATGATGAAGGCATTAAGCTCACTGTAGGCTATTGGGATTTCGAACCTGAAGAAATCGAGTTCGGCTTCGACGTCTCCGGCGACGTCGGCTATTCGATTCCGCTCAATTTCAACGACAAACCGGCCTATCGAGATATCGGAGAACACTATGATGCCGTCGCTCCAGCCTTCAATGTGCGTGCGGGTCTTGGCCTTTCCGCACAAAAAGAAGGCAACCCGCTGGCAAGGAGCACTTATGCGCTCGAATTCTCACACAGAGCTTTCACGGGAGACACCGTAGATTTGAGCCTTTACGGCTTCGCAATATCAAATAGAAGTTCAATATTTCCTGCCAAACATTTCTCCGTGATCACTGGAAGTTCTGGAGGATTCTTCTTCCTTGACGCCGATCCGGAAATCACAACCACGAACACCTTCGCCGACTATACCGCCGATATAAACGCCCGCACCGGCAAACTGCATTATTATCACACAAATGAAATGGGCATTGGCGTCTCATTCGGAAGGAACTCGACTATCGAACTCTCCGCCGGCGGCAGGTTCGAAACATATTATCCGCGATACCTCCTCTGGAAAGAGATGGCGAGGAATATTACCTCACAAGCGGTATCTTCAACAATAAGCCTTATCGCCGATGAAACCGACATCTGGGCGCTTAACCTCGTCGGCGATGTGGCGGTTATCCTCATGGAGATGTTCAACTTGAATTTCTACCCCGACGCGGTAGGCCTTACGCATCAACATATTATCACGCCATCGGCGAGCTTGACGATTAGGTTTTAGGAGCACAACATGCACGTCGTCACTTCGGAGACAATGCGGCGAATCGACGAAATTGCCATTGATGAGATGGGAATTCCCGGTATAGACCTCATGCACCGAGCGGGCGAAGCTATCGCGCGTATTTCCTCGGGTTTTTATGACGATTTGGCCTGTAAAGGTTACATCGGCATATTTGCCGGCCCGGGCAATAACGGCGGCGATGGTTGGGTCTGCGCGAGACTGCTCAAGAGCAAGGACTATCCCGTCAAGGTTTTCTCCGTAGTGTTGCCTGACAATCTCACCGGCGACGCACGAACAGCATTCGAGGAAGCGCGCGATGCAGGAGTCGATTGCCGCATCGTCGAGGCGGAATCCATCGACATTTCCGGCATGGGAATGGCAATCGACGCGCTTCTCGGCACGGGCGCCAAAGGCACGCCGCGCGGTGCTGTCGGCGAAATCGTCCGCTTGCTCGCGATGGCTGAATTGCCCATTATCGCAGTTGACAATCCCACAGGCGCGGACGCCGACAACGGCTCGGTCGAGGGAATCGCAATCCCCGCCATCGCCACGGTGAGCCTCGCCCTGCCGAAGCTCGGGCAGTTTCTTTACCCTGCGCGAGAGTTCGTGGGACAGCTTTTCGTGGCGGACATCGGCATCCCTAACGAGGCTATATCGCGCGCTTCGGGCGACATTGACTACCGTGTGGACACGGCGTCGGACTTGGCGGCATTGCTTCCGTTCCGCGCGGGCGACGGGCACAAGGGGACATTCGGCAAAGCCTCTATTATCGCCGGAAGCACCGGCATGACAGGCGCTGTGGCCCTCTCGGCTGAATCCGCATTGCGAAGCGGCGCGGGGCTTGTAGAGGCGGTCGTGCCCGAGGGAATCGTCTCGATTGTGGACTCGCTTGTCCTCGAAATTATCACGCGCGGTGTTCCTCAAGTGGCAAAACATAAGTGTTTGTCCATCCGTGCTTTAGGCGACATCGTCCGAATCGCGAATGAGGCCGACGCAATAGCATTCGGACCCGGGATAGGAACGCACCGCGAGACAGTCGATTTAACTGCGCGCCTTCTACTACGGCTCATTAAGCCTACCGTAATCGATGCCGATGCGCTTAACTGTATCGCGAAACTTATGAGGCGTGATGTCCCCGTGAAATTCGGATGCCCAGTAGTTA
>DSAF01000105.1 GCA_011388305.1 Candidatus Zixiibacteriota bacterium
ACATATATTATAAAGATTTCACCGGCCTCGGGGTTATGGGCGTGGGCATCGAATCGAAGAATGAAGAGCACGGATTGGAGTATTACCTCGACGGAATATACGACCCGACAGCATCGGTTATCACCGAAGGGCGCGCCTTGCGGATTACAACGAATCGGCCGCTAACATCATCACTGCCATGGGTTTATCAGGTTGGAACGCCGGTATTCGATGACTCTTCGGGCAATAATAACGGCATAATCGAGCAGGGGGAAACCATCGGGGTTCGGATAAGTCTATACAACGGCGGGATGGCTCAAGCACCAATTACGAAGGCCGTAATTCTCGACACGACATATATCACCTCGATGGGAGATTCAGCCGCCTTCGGCAATATATTTCCGGGAGCGACAAAGTATAATGCCGAATCGCCCATGCGCTTTAGAATCTCGGAAGCATGTCCGAGTGATGCTGTGCTCGAAGTGCCCATCGAGATTTCCTCACTCGGCGGTTGGTATAAGACGCATACGAAGGTTCGGATACATGTGGGTGGCCCCGTCGGGGTAGATGAATTCGACAAACTCCCACGGGGAATCGAGCTGTTGCGGACGTATCCAAATCCTTTCAATTCGAGCGCGCGAGTCGAGATTCTCATTGGCTACGATGTCTCTGAACGTGTAAGACTCGAGGTGTTTGATATAACCGGCAGGCGCGTGGGAGTTCTACACGACGACTATCTTCAAACCGGACAACACGCTTTCAGCTTCGACGCAAAAGATTTGCCGAGTGGTTGTTACTTCACGCGGCTTAGGGCGAGTAATTTAGAGAAGACCGGCAAGTTATTGCTAATCCGTTAGATACCGCGGGCGCTGGCACGGGGGTTGCGTCTGCAACCCGCGCGCCAGCGCCCTTCCCGCTACTTACGACTTTTCCACCACTCGCGGAACTTCTTCCACCAATATCGCCCGTCTATCGATGCATTGCCGTCGAAGCTTCGGCTAATCTCGCTCGATGTGATATCCCCGTCTTGGTTTTTATCCTCGTATCGTTCGCGGTATCGAAGTTTGACCGTAATCGTATGATGCGGTTGAACTTCAAGCCCCATGCCCCAGTTTTGGCCGTCAGTTTTTCTGCGGAATATTTGGGAGACATTTTTCTGCTCGATAAAGAAGGACGCGCCGTTGATGTATTCCCAGACGGCATAGTCGATATTTAGCGTCAATGCGAAGTGCTTGTCGCGAGTATCTTCGCGGTATATATCGCGGAAACGGGTGCGGAGAGTCGCGTAATTAGGGACGTTTATCGAGAGGCCGTTGTTCCAGCCGTAGAGCCAGCCTTCAGTTTCGGAGAGCTGGTCGCCGCGAGTGATAAGGGTTAGATTGCCATCGTCTTCCTCTACCCATCGGGCTTTGTCGGCCTCGTAATTTCGGTCGAATATGCCATCTTGAAATCTGGGAGTTTGAAAATCGAGACCGGCATGGACTCTAACCCATCGATATCCGAGGGCGATATTCGGGAATGTAATGCCCATTGATGTATTAGTTAGACCCGCAATTTCGCCGGATAACCGGCCCATGAAATACCTGTCGCGGAGAAATTGATATCGCATTCCAAACGCCACGCCGTAAATGCTCGAATGTTCTATATCGCGGAGCGATTGCGGAGGATTTCCCTCGAAAATGCTGTCGTCTGGGGGATTGTAGACGTCCGGCTGGGGATCGATTCGGTCGGGGAAACCGTCGCGGTCGGAGTCTTTGATGCCCACGAGCTGGTCTAAATCGCCGGCAAACGTGAAGTCTGTGCTGAATCGCCTATTCGCGTCCCATCGGAAGTAAAGCCCCATGAGGCGGGGATATGCAATATCATTGACGAAAAGCTCCGTTCGCGTGTTCTTGAGGTTCAATGTCGTTCGAATGCCGCTCTTTTTTTCAAACGGCGGAAAAACCGCGTTGCTGTAATTATCGACCAAGAGGCCGTGCCCAAATGTGAGATTTTCTATCATCCCGGCGCGAATATAGAAGGGGTCTTGCGGGCGGAAAAGCTCGATATAGTGTATGTTATCGAGCAAGTCGGACCACTCGTCCCATGCCTCGGAATAGAAACGCCCTTTGCTTGACATGGCGAACCAGAGATTGTAAACAATTCGTAGCCGGTAGATATCGACTCGATAGAGCCAGCCGCCGTAGTAATATCTTTCGCCGCCGTATGTTGCTACGCCGCCTTGGTTTCGCGCGCGATGGCGGAACGGCGGCGGCCTTTGGCTCGGGAATTTGAAGCGGAATTGTTGCGCTGGAATCTTCTCACTTTCGACAAGTTCGAAAAGATATTGCGCATCAGCGGTTGATTTTTCGAACCAATCGCTAATCTCCACGCGATAGGAATCGCCGGAAAGAAGCGCGCTTTGCTCGAAAAGCACGATGGAGTTGGCGAGGCGGATCCACGAACTGTCTGCACCGGGGTATCGAATGCGCGCGCTTTCGGTTATTAGCGTGAAATCGCTCGTATCCGGCGGATTCTTAAAATGTATAGTCACCACACCGCTATCAACATATATTACATTGAGTTGTTCCTCTATTTTTAAAGTTGTATATGATGACAACTCAATTATTTGCCTATCATTAAATAAGATATATGCCTTGCGTGAATTACTTCTGACGACCTCCCCCTCGCAAAGCTCCGTCGCGATGCAATCGCTCGGCAAAGCTCGCGGTTGGCGCGTTTCGCCCTCTATCGAAACATCCGGCCCATAGATTACTATGGGACTCTGCGCAATAGTTGCGATGGCTATCATCAAGAAGGCGATCTGTGCAATGAATCGTTTCATTACACTAAAATTACGCAAATTCTTGAAGTTTGCAAGGTGAAGCATCTCGTCGTTATGGATAATTATTTCTTGATAATTTTTTGAAAACATATATATTCTTTATATGGCACATTCAGCAAAAGGAGGGAAGATGAAGAGCTTGATATTTTGCTTTATCCTGCTGTCGTCCATAGTGTTAGCGCAAACTTTCACGAACATTTCCAGCGAATCTTTCGGCGACCTCAAATATGAGGTAGGCACCGACTTTGCCACTTATTCACGCCCGTCGGTGCTTCACTGTTTCTTCAAAATTACGAACATCAGCGACCGCGATGTCTCGTTTCAAACGCCGAGCCCCGACCTCTGTTACTTCCGTGTGACGATGGGACATCACGAGGTGGATCTCTTCCCGCTCGCCGTTCTGCCAGTGATAGGCGATTATTATCTTCGTTCCGGGGAAAGCGTCGCGGACACGCAAATGTGGGACATCTCACCCGCAATATGGGACACGACTTACCAGCTCTGGGGAATTCTGAACATCGCCACGGCGTGGGAGCCTTTCCCAAAGGATTCCCACTTCGTCGAGTTCAGCATCGGAGAGACTGTCATCATTGACAGCCCAATGGAAAGAAGAGACGATTGGTTTGTTCCGTCGCCTGTGCAAGGTGCGATAGAACTTCCCTTCGAAGGGCGATTCGAGCTATTCGACATCTCCGGACGGATAGTGGCGACAGCTCATGGTGTCGGGGCTTTGAATGCGCAGAGCCTGCCACCGGGGATGTAACTAATTCGCCACAGGAAGTCACAAACCACGTGCAAGGTCGTGATTCTCAATTAGCGGGGAACATAATCTTTGACGACGGGAAAACTCTTCAAATCGCGCGAGAGAGCGCCTTTGAAAAAAGAATCCACCCAGTAGAATACATCGTTCTCGCGGACGATTTCCCTCAGAGGCTTCATTCGTGCGCGCCTCTCCTCAATGTCCATCGTGAACGCCTGATAAATCGCGTCGGCAACTCCCACGATGTCGTGCGGATTAACGAGCAACGCGTGGTCTTTGAACTCCGGCGCGGCACCGGCGAATTCGCTCAATATGAGAACACCGTCTTCCTCGATGTTCGATGCGCAATACTCCTTCGCCACGAGGTTCATACCGTCTTTGAGCGGCGTCACAAGGGCGATTTCTGCTGTGCGATACAGCGCGACTAAGTCGTCGCGGTCGAGAGAACGGAATACATAGTGTATTGGCACCCATCCGGATGTCGTGAACCTGCCGTTTATCTCCGAAGTAAGGCGTTCGATCTCCTGCTTCAGCTCGAAATATTCCGGAACGTTAATTCTACTTGGCACGACTACCTGCACGAACGAGACCTTGCCGCGTAGTTCGGGGAAACGCTCGATGGCGTTCTCGAAGGCCTTAAGACGCTGTATTATCCCCTTCGTGTAATCGAGCCTGTCCACGCCGAGTATTATCTTTCTTTCGGGATATTTCTCGTGGAGATACCACGCCCTGTCGGCGACTTGCTGGGAGCGTGCCGCTTTCTCAAACTCGCTGTAATCGATGCTAATCGGGAACACGCCGATGCGGAATTCTCTGTCAGCAGTTTTTCCGAGCACGACCTGACCCCGCCCCTCGATTTGAACGCCACGAAAGAACCTCCGGAGGCAGTCAATAAAATTTACTCTATCTCGGATTGTCTGGAAGCCTATCAAGTCGTAATACAGCAGGTTTTCGAGAAGCTGATAGCGCCACGGAAGTTTGAGGAAAATATCCAGCGGCGGAAACGGGATGTGCAAAAACATCGCCAGCTTCGAGCGGACGCCCAGAGTGCGAAGTTCCCTCGCGCAGTTGAGAAGGTGGTAGTCTTGAATCCAGACAAAATCGTCCGTTTTTACAGTGCTTTCGATTTTTTCGGCAAATTTTCTATTGACTTTGCGATAGAGTTCCCAATAGCGAGGCTCGTAATTACATCTCGACTGCAAATCGTGAAACAGCGGCCAGAGAATTTCATTGGAGAAGCCGTAATAATAGTTGTTGACTTCTTCTTGAGTAAGAACTACCGCTTCCAAATCGTATCCGACGTCTTCGTTGGCCTCGGCAAGCGCTTGCGAAATGTCGATTCTCTCCTCCTCGGTGATTCCCGGCCAACCTATCCACTTGCCCCCACGGTCTTTGAGGACTGGCGCGAGCGCAGTGATTAGCCCGCCAGAGCCGCGCTCGATTTCGATATTATCACTTTCCTTGCGGACGACAATGGGCAGTCGATTCGAGACAATAATTATCCTCCCCTCATAGCTATTTTCGTTGTTATCTTTCATCACACACCTCCCGTATTGTTTGATAATATCTTCGTAAAAACTCTAACATCTCGCCTTCGGGCTTGAGCCACAAATCCGCATTCGTAGGCCTATAAATTTCTCGAACTAAAACCGATAATCCCTTGTTTTTTATGACGATAAACGCATCTTCATCTGTAAAGTCGTCTCCCATATAAACAGCGGAGAAATCACCCGACGCACGGGAGAGAATCTCGCACACGACTCGGCCTTTATCGGAACCCGTGGCACGAAGCTCAATTCCACCGTCAAAGTTCGATATTACAAGGCGTCTGCCGTGGGTGAGCGGTTGCCATCTCTCGCGAATTTCGCGAAGGCTCGTTTCGGCCTGCATCGGCGGAAGACCTCGCACGTGAAACGCCACCGAGCCGGGCTTCTGCTCGATGCGTCTTGTATCGAATGAATTGCACAAATCATCCAAAGCCGTGCTTAAACGTGCCTCAACTTCGGGATCGAGCTTGGACATCGAATAATTGCCGTCGGCAGAAAGGCGCTCGAGACCGTGCGTCCCCCACAATTCAGGTAATTCCACAAAGCCGAGCAGTCTCCGCAAGTCGGCTATCGACCTCCCACTGATTATCGCTACGGTGACTTTGCGCTCGGCAATTATCGCGTCGATTATTTCTGCGAAACCCTCACGGGGGTAAGCATTATCCCTATCCTCTCGGAACGGCGCGAGTGTCCCGTCGTAATCGAGAAGCAGAAATCGCTCGCGTTTTCGCGATAGCTCCTCGAAGAACTCGTCAAGCAGAGCCTCTCCCGATAAATTCTGCAGTAGCGATTTCATTATCAATTCACCCTATCACGATTCTCGAAAATTCGCTATGCAATAAAGACAGTATCACCGTCAGATATTCTCTCAAATGGCGTGTGATTAGAAAGTTGTTCTTGACGAAATGATGTCCTTTTTCGCCCATCTGGCGCAAAATATCTCGATTAAAAAGAAGATAACGAATGCGAAGTGCCGCCCCTTCGGGCGAATCGACCAAGAAACCCGTGTGGTGGTTGAAAATTTGCAGGCGAATGCCGCCCGTGTTGCCACCAATGACCGCCTTGTGCTTCCAAAGTGCCTCGGCGACAGTCAACCCGAAGCCCTCACGGATGGATTTCTGCAAGACCAAGTCCGATGCACGCTGAATGGCGTTGATTTTCCTATGAGCGTCCGGCGGCAGGAGAAGAATGTGTATGTCCGGATCTCCGCACTCGGCCATGCGAACCTCCTCGATAACCGCCGCACCTTCGGGGTCGTCTGCCGCGTCGCCGCCAGCGAGAATCAACTGCAATCCCGGAAGAAATTTCTTGGCGATTTTATACGCCCAAATAACGCCGACAGGGTCTTTGAATCTATCGAAACGCGAAATCTGCGAAATCAATGGCCGCTCGGGGTCTATGCCGAATTCCTTATAGACGCTTTTTATCTCGTTCGCCGGCAATTCGATGTTCTTGTCGCTAATCGGGTCGATGCTCGGTGGAATGAGAAACTGCATGTGCGGGAGATTCTGTGCAAAGTTCGCCAACGAGAAAATGCTCGCGTCATATTCTACGACGAAATTGCGCAGATACTTCCAAACCGGCCTAAACGGCCTGCTCGCGTCGATATGACAACGCCATACCCACTTGCCTTTGCGTTTAGGTGTCATCTTGAGAAGCGGTGCCGGCTGTGGGTCGTGGATGAAAACGATGTCGGCGGATTCGAGTTTGTCGCGAAGTGCCTCGGCGTTTCGTTCGTTGATGCGCTCGTAATTTCGCAACATCGCATCCGGTATTTCAACGATATTCCCCTGAAGCGCGTTGTGGAAAGATTTAGTGGTTTGATAGAAATCCTCGTCGCCTTCGATGACTTCCCACGAAGTCCTAATCCCCAGCTCGTTCATCATTGGAACGAGCTTTGCAAGAATTTCGGCCACGCCGCCGCCGTATTTTGTCGAATTGACATGAACGACGCTAATCTCCCCGACATTATCAGCAAGCTCGCGCAACTGCCCTATTACGTCTTCTCCCACTACATCGTTATATTTTTCGAGAAGACCGCTCATCAGTCGCTCCAATCGTAATCTGCAAAGATTTCGCTCAATCTGTCCCTCAAAACTGGCAAAGGGCTAAAATAGGGATCGACATTCGCCAGCTCCTCGATGAGTTTCGTGAACTTCCCGTTCATGCCTGAAAGCCATGCACGAAAGTCGTCTATATGCTCCGGCGTCCGCCGGCGGGCGTCAATAAAGTGGTAAAAGATGCTACTCACCGGAAGTTTCGGCAAAAGTGCCGTCAGCTCTTTAGGGTTTTCGACGACGGTATCTGTGTTGAACACGAGTATTTGCGAGGTGATAAAGTTGAACTTTTCGTCGCGTTGACATAGGTGGATGCTGTCGTCGCCGAAGAGGCTTTCCTCGATTATGTCGATAATCTCGTGTCGCAGGTCTTCGATATCTGTGAAATCCGTCGGGTCGATGACTGCGAGTTTTTCGGCGATTGCGCCATCGTGGAGCGCGTGTTTTGCCCATGCGGCGAAATCGTTGTTGAACTCGGGGTCGTCGAAGCGAGGTTTGAGCAGATTCCCCCAAAAGTGATAGTAGATGCTCTCGGCCTCGATGCTCTCGAGCAAGTGTCTCAGCTCGCGTAGAGTTCGAGCGCTTTTGCCCGTGGCGATAGGGATGAGCGCGCAATCTTTAATTACAAATTTCATTTCTCGTTTTTAGGAATTATGGTTTACTATTTGAAAATACATTGCAAACATAAATTGAAAAAACCACAAAGATTATATACATAAATTGCATGTATTTCAAGTAATTTAATCATTTCTTGCGGGATTTAACCCATCCGGACTATCATTTCGACCGAAGGGGAGAAATACTCTCGATGATGAGGAATATTTTTCATCGTTCTCATAGAAATGACTGTTTGTTACAAAAAAAGGCGGCCTCTTGGCCGCCTTTTTCGTGCTATGGCATATAGACTGCTAATATTATTCGCGTTTCGTTTTGTCCATGAAGGCTTTGAAGAGGTCGATTGGAATCGGGAAAACTGTAGTTGAGTTGTTTTCCGCCGCAATAATATTTAGAGTCTGAAGGTAACGCAGTTGGATAGCGGCGGGAGATTGATCGAGTATTTTGGCGGCGTCGGCGAGTTTTTGAGACGCCTGAAATTCGCCCTCGGCGGAGATAACCTTGGCACGGCGCTCTCGCTCGGCTTCGGCTTGAGCGGCCATGGCTCTGCGCATTTCCATTGGCAAATCGACGTGCTTGATTTCAACCATCGAGACTTTGATGCCCCAAGGGTCGGTTGCGTGGTCGATAATCTCCTGAAGTTGCTGGTTGATTTTCTCGCGGTCGGAGAGAAGCTCGTCGAGGTCGCTCTCGCCAAGAACGCTCCGGAGTGTTGTTTGGGCGAGTTGGCTCGTGGCGTAGAGGTAGTTCTCGACCTCGATAATCGCTCTTTGAGGTTCGATAACGCGGAAATAGACAACCGCGTTCACTTTGACGGAGACGTTGTCCTTGGTGATAACATCTTGCTCGGGAACATCCATAACGACGGTGCGGAGCGTAACGCGTTCCATCTTGTCGATGAGAGGAATCAGGATAATCAGGCCGGGGCCTTTGAACCCTTTAACGCGGCCCAGCCTGAAAATAACGGCGCGCTCGTATTCTTTGAGGATTTTAATCATGCTCGAAAGAATAATTACGCCAAAAAAGACGAGAATTACAAGTGGTGTAAAAGACATGTTTCGCTCCTTGTTAATATGTTTGCCTTTATGACAATTTAATGCTAAAAACACAAAAAGTCAAGGTTATTATTTAACTTCGGCAGATAAATATTAGGGTAAGTCATTAAGTCACTATATAAATACTGTTTTCTATTGTTTCTAATCGTTTCCTGCGAGGCTCTTCTCGCGCAGGGCGTGGACTTGTCTCTCAAACAGGAGGGGCGCTTTTTCCTGCCTCTCGATGGGCGGTTCGAGCCAGATTATTACAACTTCACCGCCACCGACACCAACCTCGCCTTGCTCGACTATGACGCGATTTCCCATAGATATTCCGCGACAGTCTATTGGGACATCGGCGTTGTCGTCATTCACGAGTGGGTCGGCGACCGTCAGGTCTATGCCCCACGAGTCGTGCCAATCGATCAATTCATGCTTCACCTTCGGAACGAATATTGGCGACAGAAGGCTTGGGAGGGTTCGACGGAGGATGCGCGGGCGCGCCGAGAGGGCTTGTCATTCGAAATCCCCATAGATTTTCCAAAAGGCGTCCGAGACATCATCGGCGAGGGCGGCGCGGGGCTTTCGCTCACAGGATATCAGAAGATTACTCTTTCGGGAAGAAGCGAATGGCGTTCCGGCGAGATTTTGGGACCGGATCAAACGAAATTCCCCAGCCTGCAGATGGAACAGGAGAGCAGGTTCACAATCACCGGAACTATCGGCACGAAGATAAGCGTGACCGTCGATCAAGATTCCAAGCGACAGACCGACCTCGAGAACACGATCAACATTGCATATACCGGCACCGAGGATGACATCATTCAGAAAATTGAGGCGGGCAACACGAATATCTCGCTTCCGGGCGCGACCTTTGTAGGCTACTCCGAGCGCGTCGAGGGGCTTTTCGGAATCAAGAGCCAATTCCAGATAGGCGACCTTTCGATAATGGCGATAGGCAGTCAAGAAAAGGGACAGCATTCTAGCACATCAATCACCGGCCGTTCCTCCGTCCAGCCCATAGATATCAAGGACCACGAGTATCTCGACCTTACGTATTTCTGGATTAGGCCTGCATGGGTCAACGAGCTACTCGGCTCCGGCCTCGGAATGGGCGACTCCATTGTCGAGTTCAATCTATATGTCGATGACCGCATAAGCACGAACAACATCTCTATGAATGCGATACGCGCCGAAGCCATGCCCGAGCCGGGAGATCCATACGACAATACCATCGGGCATATCGGCCATTTCCACATAATCGACCAGAGCAACTATGAGATATTGCGGACTCAGGGCTGGTTCAGGATGACCGGATACAACCCGCTCCGCAACGACCACGCTATTGCTTGCCAATATGTCCTCCGTCGCTCGGATGGCTCTTTGGACTCGGTGGGCTATCATGTTGACACTGATTCAACGGCTTATCTTCTCCTAATTCGGCCACCGAATATGCTTCCGGATAATCCCCTCTGGAACAACACTTGGCGAAATGTCTATTCGCTTGGCGCGACAGGATTGAATCCCGACAACATCGAGATAGAAATTTACCTCACGCCCGTCGCAAATGGCATATCCAGCGACACAACGCAGGTGCCGCCTTCTTCATTTCTCGAGGTGTTCGGTCTCGACAAGTTCGACCAACAAGGCAATGCCATTCCGGATGGGCGCGTCGATCGACTTCGATTCGACATAGGGCAGGGATATCTCGTCTTCCCGGTGCTGAAGCCCTTCAATCCGTCCTCGATCGAACAAACGCAACTTCAGTTCGGCGCGAACACCCCTCGCAACGAGGCGATGTATAACAGCGTCATCCATCAGGAAATCTCGCGCGACCATAAATATGTCATCCGCGTTTTGACCGGAACGCGCCAAAACCCGATGCCGCTGGGGAGATTCAACATCATTGAAGGCTCCGAGGTCGTCAAGCTCGGAAGCCGGACGCTCCAGCGCGGCGTGGACTATCGCATGGATTACCAAATCGGGCAGATAACCTTCTTAACGGAAGAGGCGCTGAACCCAAACATCGACCTTCATGTTGACTTCGATTTCGAACCCTTCTTCCAGCCGGAGCAGAAATCGCTTCTCGGAACGCGAATGGAATACCGCTTTGGAGAGCAGAGCTGGATAGGCGGGACCGCGCTGTATAAATCCACGACCAGCTCTGAACGAAGACCGCAGGTAGGGCGCGAACCCTCGAAGGCGTTCATCTGGGACGCCGATCTCAAGCTGGACTACGAGGTTCCAATCATTACGGACTTGGTGAACGCTATTCCTCTTATTCGCACAGAGCAACAATCGAGGGTCGTTTTCGCGGCAGAAGTCGCGCAGATGTTAGGCAATCCGAATACGAGAAACGAAGCTTACATCGACGATTTCGAAGGCTCGCGGAACGTCTTCTCCATGGAAATCCGCAGAACGGCTTGGACGCGCTCATCGGCGCCGCCGCACAAAACGCAAGAGCAACGCGGATGGATGCTCTGGTATAACCCTTGGGAAAAATATCCAGTCCGCGAAATTTGGCCTAACAAGGAGGTCGCCGCCGAAGAATCCAAGACTAACGTGCTGGTGCTTGATTATACCGACACCACCGGCACTCTCGGAGTCGATGGCTGGGGCGGAGTCATGCGATATGTCCCCTCGGGGTATCAAGACCAGAGTTCGGCGCAGTTTTTAGAGGTATGGGTGCGCGGCGAAACGGGGAACCTCCATTTCAATTTTGGTTCTATTAGTGAGGACATCAACGGCAACGGAATCTTGGACTCAGAGGATATTCCCGTGAACGGAATCCGCACGGGGATATTAACTGCCGAGCGAGATGTCGGCCTCGACGGTCTCCCCGACAGCCTCGAGCCGGGATATCATTCGGTGCATAATCCCGATCCCCACGGCGATAACTGGTATTGGGATCCAGATAACCCCGACGATTACAGCGGCATCAACGGCACGGAAGGCAATCGACACGACCCCGAGGGCGGCAACAGGCCGGACACCGAAGACCTCAACGGGAACGACTTTCTCGACACATACAACGATTATTATGAATTCACTATCGACCTCTCGAAAGACGAATTCGAGGTTCCCGGAACGCGCTCCTACGTGGGAGGGACTGGCGAGAAGTGGCGACTTTTTCGGATTCCGATACAGGACTCGGTTTTCACTCTCGTTCCGGACGGCAAAGTATATCGAAGAAAGCAAGTCGGTTCCCCAAATTGGCAACAAATGAAATATATGCGTATCTGGGTGGACGGCATTCAGGAATCCGCGAAGATTTGGATTGCCAAGATGGAGCTTGTGGGCAATCGCTGGGAGACTCAATCCCCGGAGCTTGAGGTGGCGACGAAGAACACCCACGAAGACGCAGATTATTATTCCCCGCCGGATGTCACCGGCGAGAGGTCGCTCACCACGGGAATCATGAGCCAAGAGCAATCGCTGGTTCTCATATACAATAACGTCCTCGGCGCGGACACAGTGCTCTGCAGTCGCACGACCTTCGGCACGCAACACCTCGACCTGACGCTATATAACAGACTCGAGATGTGGGTCTATTTCAACGCTGATGTTAGCGACGATTCGGTGTTGTTCACCTACCGCATGGGCAGAGACCGTTATAATATGTATGAATACCGCACATATTTAAAGCCCGGCTGGGACGAAAGCAATAAAGTTGTGATAGACTTCCCGACCATCACGGCACTTAAGAACGAGATTATTACGTTGCAGGCCGACACCTCCTACTCCGGCCATGTAGAAAGAGTTATGGATTTGGGCGACGGCTCATATTACGTCGTCCGAGGCAACCCATCTATGACCGATATTCGCTATTTCGAGATGGGAGTGATCAATCCATATTTGTATCGACCTATTTCAGGCGAAATATGGACAAACGAGCTTAAAGTGACGGATGTCCGAAAAGAACCTGGCTGGGCTGAAAGGTCGGAATTTAGGATTAACTTCGCGGATTTGATGGATTTCACGGGCACAATCGAGCGCAAAGACAGTGAGTTCCACAACCTCAACCAGCAGGTTGGTTCTGGTGTGACGACCACTATGGGCGCGCTTTCGGGGAGATTCAACGCGCACAAATTCTCCCCAGAATCATGGGGACTGAGCCTTCCCGTTTCGGCTAACTGGGGAAGAACCGTCTCGGTGCCGAGGCTTAGAACAGGCTCGGATATCACTGTGCCGGACAGCCTCCGAGATGAAGAAACTACTCGAAATAAACAGTATTCTGTTAATATAACTCAACGACTTACGCCCGTTAATCCTCATTGGCTATTGGCGCTCACTCTCTCACGGATGACCCACTCGGTTAGTGGCGGGGAACGCCGCGAGAGTAGCCCGCATTACCCTTTGAATCTCAGTCAGGATTGGAGCGCGAGACAATCGTACGACCTCACTCCACGTGAAAAATGGGAGCTACATCTCACGCGTTGGATGTTCGCCGAAGACAAGTCCGGGGATACAGATACGACCGATGCAGAGCCGGAGGAAGCCAAGTCCGGAGCTTTTGACCGACGTCGCGAGGCTGACCGCGGAGATACACTCGTCCCCAAACTGCTTGACTGGAAACTCAACCTCGCTCCTTCCGCCCTTCGCTTTGAGACTTCGGCGACTGGGAGGCTTCAACGCAGAGAGGATAGATACGGAAGCACAGTGCGCACAAACGACCGTTTTCTCGACCACACCACGACTTTCAATACGAACATCCTAAAGCCAATCACGACGGGCTTCACTCTTCGAATGAAGCGCGACATCGGGGATTCTGCGGAGGTGAGATGGCGACATCCGGTGAATATCGGCTCACCACTAACCAAGAGCATTTCCGATAACATTCGCTTCTCGCCTACATGGATTAACTGGCTGAACCAGACCTACGAGTTCAGCTCCACATATAACGAGAACACCGACCCTCAAAGATACAGAGACCAATTCGGCAATGTGGACATCTCGCGGACATACAGGCTCTCCTTGGGGCTTCGATGGCGCGAGCTTAAGCGCGCTTTTTCATCCGGATCATCTCCTCCGCCATCGGGGACGCCGCCCGGAAGGGGAACTACTACGGCAGAATCTGATACCGGAGAAGTTGATAGAGAACGGACAGGCGGATTTGGCGCGGTTCTTGGCAAGAGTTTAAATTTCCTCGACCGCCTCGACGATCTCCAATTCGACCACCAGCGGGATGACCGTAGAGGGCTTCCAAACCTCGAAAAGAGGCCTACGCTCGCCTACCAGCTCGGATTTACAACCGACCCGGGCGTCCCAACAGTGGAAACCACCGGTGGTATAACTTCGCTCATCGAGAGCCGAACGACCACAGATAACACAACGATAAGAACCGGAGTTCGACTGCCATGGGAGATAAACGCCTCATTAAGATATAACTATCGAACGAACATCCGATATAGCACAAATAACACTAAGGAAACCCTTCGAACCTTCCCAGATATTACGCTCAACTGGAACGGTCTCGGCAAGTATTTCTTCTTCCCGAAGCTGGCCAGCAACGTTCGGACGAACGCTCGATATATTCACGAAAAGAAGGAATCCTTTCAGGCCGACGCGCTCACAAATAGGAGCTACAAACACGATTTCAACCCTCTCGTCTCGGTGAATGTCGGTTGGAAAATCGGGCTTACTTCGGATTATTCGACGAATTGGCGGAAATCCCATGACTATCGATTCAGCACGGCAAACACGAGTGTTACGCGGAATAATGAGCTTAGCCATAAATTGACGCTAAGATACAACCTTCGAGCGACGCACGGTCTCAAACTCCCGCTCTTCGGGACGATACGCCTCGAAAATGTTCTCCAGCTTTCGCTGACAGTTCAACATACACAACGCACTAACGAGACATGGATTGAGGGCAACGAGGACGCCGTGACCCCACTTCAGGACGACAGCGAGTGGAGTCTTACACCGTCGGCGAGCTACAGCTTCTCGCGCAACATACAGGGCGGCATGGAGATGCGATGGATAGACACGAAGGACAATAGGCTGGATCAGGTTCGCCACATACGAGACGTCAGCATTTGGGTGGAGCTTAAGTTTTAAACATTACTCTCCAATACAAAAGGGAACATTTTTAGAAGGACATTATGGATTCAAGCGAGTCTAATATCAAAAACCTTGAACGCCTCGCACGACTTGTGAGGCTTTCGGGAGCGCTCATCCAGAAGCCGGATTTGGAGAGCTTCTCTGACGGAATTGTCGAAGAGTGCGCGGCAATCGTATCGGCCGAGAAGTGCTTTCTGTTTCTTGTCGATCGCGACGACGAGTCGCTCAATACGCTCCTTTTCCCCCCGGGGAAGAAGCTTAAACTGCGTCGGGGCGAAGGTTTAGAGGGTTGGGTAATGAAGACGGGCGATTACATCATCTCTGATAACCCAATTGAAGACAGCCGATATAGCCCCAAGCTCGCGCAGGCCATCTCATGCGACATCCGCAATTCCTTAATTATTCCGTTCATCAATAAGCGCCTCGAGACCTTCGGCGTGCTCGAAGCTATCAATAAAACCGATGGCGGATTTACCAACGAGGATTTCCTGCTCTTGCGGACGGCTGTCGCAGAAATATCTATTAACCTCGAGAACGCGCAGTTGTATAATGATTTGAAGCAGACTTTCAATTCGCTGGTGGAGGTCATGGCTTCGACTATCGACGCAAGGCACCCGATTTCTCACGGACATTCGCGGAGGGTCGCCACTTATGCCGTCGGCATCGCCCGCGAGATGGAGCTTGACGAGAACGAAATCGAACAGATACGAATCGCGAGCCTTCTGCACGATTACGGCAAGATAGGCGTTCACGACTCGATTCTCCGGAAAGAGGGAAGCCTAACTCCCGAGGAATACGAGACCATCAAAGATCATGCGCGAATTACGCACGATATTGTCAGCAAAATGCATTTTAGCAGAGAGCTGGCCGATGTTCCCACAATCGCAAGTTGCCATCATGAGAGGTGGGACGGCGATGGCTACCCGTTTGGCATGGCGGGCGAGGCGATACCGCTTGGAAGCCGAATCATAGCTGTCGCAGATGTTTTCGACGCGATAACGACTGTTCGCGAATATAAATATGCAAAGAGCTTCGAGGACGGTTTTCGTGAAGTTGTCGCCGAAAGCGGAACTCAGTTCGATCCGCAGATCATTGAGGCGTTTGAGAGATATTTCGCGAAAGTTTTATCAAAAAATATCGCCAAAAAGCGCAAACGATGAACGCAATCGAGGAGTTCTATCGAGTTGCTTTCGCGCGGTATGGCGATCTCGAGTGGTGGCCAGCGGATGATCCGTTTGAGGTTGCAATAGGCGCGATTTTGACGCAGAACACGAGCTGGAAGAATGTCGAGCGCGCAATCGAAAGACTCAAGTGCGACGGCCTCCTCTCCCCCAACACTATTTCGGATGTTCCGATGGAGAAGCTCGCCGAGGCGATTCGTCCGTCGGGATACTATAATCAGAAAGCGAAGAAGCTCAAGGCGTTTGTCGAGTGGTTCCGCGAGGAACTGGATTGCGACTTTTCAGCAGGCGATACAATGCCAACGGCGCACCTCCGCGAGAGCCTGATGTCCGTCAAGGGCATAGGCCCGGAAACCGCGGACGATATATTACTCTACGCGTTCGAAAAGCCTGTTTTCGTGGTGGATGCCTATACATATCGAATCGCGGTGCGGCATGGCTGGTCTCCGCCCGATGTTGGCTACGATGAGCTTGCGGAGATTTTCACCTCTTCACTGGACGAAGATGTGTTCCTTTACAAGAATTTTCACGCAATACTTGTTGAGATAGGCAAAACCTTTTGCACAAAGAAGGCGCCTAAGTGCGTAAACTGTCCGATGAAGCCTACGCTCCGGAATGGCACGCCTCTCGTAATAGTATGACCCCACCCAATCCCCTCCGGCTGGCACGGGGGTTGCGGGGCAACCCGCGCGCCAGCCGGCCTAATTGCTATTCGTCCATTGTCTCCGAGACTTGTTTCCCCTTGTCAATAATCGATCCATTCTGATCGTTGGAGATGACACTGCCGAGGCTATTGATTTCGCGGGTGAGGAAATAGTTGAGAATTGTGCGAATTGCGATAATTGCCGACAGCTTGCCGATTGCGTCCCATGTCGGCGAGATGGAGCTTCTGAGAATGCTCGCTCCGATGAGGAAAGACAGCCCAAGCGAAAGCGAGTGCCCAAGCTCGAGTCTGCTTTGAAGAGTGCTTCTGTATCCGGTGACCTTTTTGATTCGGTTTTTTGTGTAGAAATAGAGCGTGAAAATCATGCCGGATATGATTATCGCGATTGCGGCTATCTGGGCAATAAATGTCGCCCATTGTGCGATTTCTGTTATAAATCTTTCCACTGTTCCTCCTAAATCGACTATTTCGCGACAGACGCAAAATGCAAGGTCCGCAAGGAAAGCGTCTTAACGAGATTGCCTCCCATGGCGGATTTCTTTCAGCTGAGATAGCCTGTCTTGCACGAGGAAGTCTCGTAGTGAGCGCGTTTTGACGAGGCCGCTTCCCGTGATATATTTCTCGAATCGGACATAGCCAGTATCGGGTTTGAAGTAGTAATAATTGTTTTCCGGCGGGTCGGGCATCACATGGCGGGAGAGGTTGTAGCCCACGCATTCATCGAACCTGCCGGCGGGCAGGTCGAACGGCGGGATACCGATGTCAAAATATGTCATCGTGATGGGGTCTTGGAAGTCGAAAGCATAGCTCCCGAAAGCGTCCATGTCCTCGGCGGGAAACAGGAAGAGCAGACGCGGCGCATCGTGCGGATTGAAAACCTCGCCGAACGGCGCGAACTCATAGAGACCGTCGAGAGTATTGCCCCACCACATGACAAAACGCCCAAAAGTCGTGTCTTCGAGGTATTGAGTGAATTCGATTTTGGCGACGCGATTGCCATCGTGGGCAATAATATTGAGGACGGCGTATTTCTCGAAGTAGTTGAACTCCCCCTCGGATGTCATCTCCCAGACATCGAACTCCCAGAAACTGCCAGTATTAAACGGCCAGAGGGCGCGATCGATTTCGTCGGGAATGTTGTCTCCGTTAGGGCCGTTGGGCTTCTCGCAGGAGAGTCCGAGCGCGAAAAGAATCAGCAGAAAAACAATGGTTTTTTTCATTTCAAAACTGCGTCCTTATTGTATATTCCGTCGAATCGATGACTGTCACAGTTATTGTGCCACTTATATCGGTGCGATAAATTTCTCCCCATACGGCGAGTCTTGCGAGCGTTTCCGCGTGCGGGAAACCGTATTGATTGCCGAAGCCGCAACTGATGACGGAATAACGCGGCTGTAGCACTGCGAGGATGTTCTCGTTATTGCAATATCGGCTACCGTGATGATTGGCGCGGAAAATCTCGACGGGATGAAGGCTCGGCGCAATATGGCTCTCAATGTCGATTTGGTTGCCGTCGGTAGTGCCCGTGAGGTCGCCGCCGAGGAAGATATCGAAGCCCTTGTATGTGACAATCACTGCGACGGACTTCTCGTTTTCGCCAATAGGCTCTAAGCCCTCCGCGCCGGATGCATAGCAAACGATGCGAACATCCGAGCCGAGGAAGAGCGTATCGCCGATCGAGATTGTCGCGCGCCTGTCGCCAACGGCGGAGATGTAGTAGTTAAAATGGGACGATTCGTATGTTCCGCCGTGGTCAAATGCGGTTCCCGCGAGCGGAAAATTCGCGAACACATGTGGGAAGCCGGCGATATGGTCGCCGTGCATGTGGCTGGCAATCGCCATATCGACTCGACGGATATTCAGCGAGTCCATCAGTGGAATAAGGTGCTCCATCGCGCCGGAAATTGTGCCGGCATCATATAGAAAAACCTCGCCGGAGGGCGTAGTGATGAGGGTCGCGTCGGCCTGTCCGACATATACGAAGCGGACGACGAAATCCGCTTTTCCCACGGGCGAGCCGGGAGAAACTCCTCGGTCGCACCCAGTCCCAGAAAATAGAAATACTGCGACTGATAACATAAGGGCGCAAATAGATGCGCCCCTCCGGTTGAGTATGTTTATCTTTTTAATATTGATAATATTATATGATTTACTTCAAGTAATAGGTGAAGCCGAAATAGGCCTCCTCGCGACTGCCCGAATTACTTCTATAAACCTCTGGCTTGCTCGTGAAATAATGTTTCGCCGAAAGCTCGACCAATAGGCGGTCGTCATCGAGGCGAAGGACGAAGCCGCCGGTAATGGCGTTGGCTTTCTCAAGCTCGGGCACATAATTAAATCGCGTTATCGGGCCGAGATACGGAAGAACCCAAGGAAGCATACTTGAATAGTCATCGTCCGGCGTCCGCTCGAGAATCTCGAAGCCCATGCGAATGCCGAACTCGCGAGATGGATAAACCTCCGTGCCCAGTGAAATCCTGCGCATTTCGACTGAAGCCCGCGTATCGAGAGTGGTGGTGTCGTATTCTATCTTGCCCGTCTCCATCTGCGCCGAGAAGGTGAGAATGTCCTTCACAGGCTCGGCAGAAATGCCAAAGGCGGTCGTGCTATTCGTGTGGATAAGCTCGTTGGTGCCGTCATCGCCATCAGTTGACCAGTTCGATAAGTCAAGCCCGAGCGTAATCGGGACATTAACGCCCTCGCCCATAAGGCGCATCTTGAGATCAATTCCCGAGAGCTTGTCGGTTGTTTCATTAGGGTCGGTAGCTGTGGCGAAGGGATAAGATTCTTCGTTCATGGTCTTAGTGCGCCAGCCAAATGCACCGCGCACAAATTCGGGATAGCCAAATTCGGCCTGAATGCCAAAGAGATTATCGGAGTTATCATAGCTTGTGTAGTCATCCGTTTCGTTATTGACTTTTCCGCCGGAAATCCCGAAATTCAGCCCCACCGCAAAATATTCGTCGAAGTCGGGATAAGTATATCTGGCGCCGAAATTAGCGCGATATGAATTCACCGTATTCTTCTTTGTTGTGTGACTTCTCGGGTATGACCAGTGATTCGCCTCAGAAAAGCCATATCCCCCGCCTGCGCCGACTGAAAAGCCGAAAGGAGTGTGATAAGCCAAGTAGAATTCTCCGAGAGGGGTTAGCGATGAAGCACCGGATGTTGCGGCTCTGGAGGCAATATCGCCCCAGTCCAATGTTGCGGCCGTATATTCATTGCCGAAGAATCCACTGAGCCACGATTTGCGCATGGTTTGGTATCCGCCATTGAACTTGATGCGCATGGAGAAGCCGCTTTCAAAGCCCATATCGACCAAAATGCGCGAGACACCGTCAACCCAATACCAATTTTGAACTTCACCATCATCGGTAGGCCCTGGATACTTGAGGGTTTTGAAAGAGACATCGAAAGCGAACTTGTTGGCGCCCCCGGTCCAAAGTTGCCACTCCGGCGGAACGGCATGCCCTTGGTTAAAATGGCTCGCCGATGGATTCGTGCCGCCTGAGATGTCATATATATCGACGGCATAGCCATCGCCGTCGATGACACTCTGGGTAGCGCCCATGGCCTCCAATCGGTGGTTGAAAGAGGGCGCCTGTGATGGTTGCGCCATCATAGATATAGCAATCGCCAAGAGGATTGCATAAACTAAAAAGGCTCTTTTCATGGTTCTCCTTAACTTCTTGCTGTTAAGCATACTAACCTATTTTTCTTCAAGCAGTTTCTCAAGTTGTCTCAGGCGTTTGAATAGCTCGTCCAATCGAGAGATAAGGAGCACATCGCGATGTGCCTCCCTGCTTGGCTTCGCAGGTATCCCGAAGAGTTTGCTTTTCGGCGGGATCTCCCCCGCAACTCCGCTTTTCGCGAGAATTGTCGAGCCATCGCCGATGGTTTGGTGTCCCGCAAAACCGACTTGGCCGCCCACCATCACGCGGTCGCCGAGAACTGTGCTTCCCGCAAGTCCTGTCTGCGCGGCGATAAGGCAATATTTGCCTATTCTGCAATTATGGCCGACTTGCACAAGATTGTCGATTTTCGTGCCTCGCCCGATGCGCGTTTCGCCGAAGCTCCCCCTATCCACAGCACTATTCGCACCAATCTCGACCTCGTCCTCGATAACCGTTCGCCCGACTTGTATTACTTTCAGAATACCATCGGGCGAGGGCGCGAAGCCGAAGCCATCCGAACCGAGCACCGTGCCCGCATGAATAATGCAATCGTTGCCGATAGTCGTCTTCGGATAGATTGTGACGCCGGGATAGAGCCTGCATCGCGCGCCTATCGTCACATCAGCACCGATTGTGACATTCTCGGCGACAATCGTGCCATCGCCGATACACGTTTTTTCTCCAATTGCAGAGAATGCGCCAATCGATGCGCCCTTGCCAATCTTGGCCGAGGGGTGAATTCGAGCGTCGGACGAAATCGACGGCGCGGGAAGAAGCTCCGGATAGAGTAATTTGACGGTCTGCGCCATCGAGAGATGAGGATTGGACGAGACGATTACCGCAAAATCACGGCTTTCGGGGATGTCCTCACGCCTCATCACGACGCAACCCGCACCGGTTTCCGCGAGAAATTTCTTGTAGCTCCGATTGTGCAGAAAAGCAATGTCAGCGCTTCCCGCCTCGGCAATCCCCGAAACCGCAGATATTTCAGGATCGTCCGGCCCCAGAAATTCGCAGTCAGTTAATGTTTTAGCGATTTCGCTCGCGCGCATTATTTCCCGAGTTCTTCGAGAAGTCTTTCAGTAATATCGAGATTCTCATCGATGTATGCTACATTTCCGCCGGCCACATCGAGAATGAGGTCGTATCCTTGGCTTTCCGCGATGTCGATAATTGCTTTATTGATCCTCTCAAGAAGCGGCGATGTCAACTCGGCGTTCCTACGCTCGGCCTTTCCTCCGGAGCCGAATATCTCCGATAGAAAGCGCTGATACTCCCTCTGCTTTTGCTGGATAAGCATCTGCCGCTCGCGCTTCTTTTCCTCGGACAGAAGTAGCGCCTGTTGCTCAAGCTCTGTCTGCATCTCGATAAGCTCTTCTTCGAGCTTAACAGCTTCCTCTTCCCAAACAGTCACATCTCTGTCGAATTGAGCTTGTGCGTCGAGGAAAGCGGGGTATTCGGAGCGAAGCCTCTCGGAGTTGATGTAGCCTAACTTGAAGTCCCGCGCGCCCAAAAACGTCGCAAGCAATAACATTGCAAAGATGATGAGAATTCTCGATTTCATTTTTCGCCTTTCTTTGATTGTGGTTTCAAAATTGCATAAATATAATTAAACTTGACTCGTTAGACAAGTTCAAATTTCATCGCACTTGGCGAAATATTGATTTTATATATGCAATGAACATACCACAAATATTGGGGGCATGAATGTTGAAAGAAAGTATCAGCGGGGTGCGCGGGATTGTCGGCGAGGGACTTACCCCGGAACTTATTTTGCGATATTGCGCCGCTTTCGCAAAAATTTTAGGCGATGGAGCCCTGCTCGTGGCACGCGACAGCCGTCCAAGCGGGAGAGCAATAGCTAAACTCGTAAATTCTGCGCTTCAATTGGCTGGCAGGGACGTCGTCGATATCGGTGTCCAAGCGACGCCCACGGCGGAAATCGCCGTAAAAACGCTCGACTGCGCCGGCGGAATTGTCATCACCGCAAGCCACAATCCCGCCGAGTGGAATGCA
>DSAF01000080.1 GCA_011388305.1 Candidatus Zixiibacteriota bacterium
CCCAGAGGCTTACCAGAATATTGTCCCCTATGCCGAGCACATAATCGTCCGAGACCGGTGCCGCGGTGATGGTCTTCTCTCTTCTCGGCGCGAAAAACTCCGAGCCAAAGAACTTAAGATCTCGGGGCATAGCCTTGCGGATACTCTGAACCGTATCGCCGTCGATGATTACGCGGTCGAAGAAGAACTCCTCCTCGACCTCATCGACGACCTCTCTAATTCGGAACTCCTCAAGCTCGAAAAGTAGCGTGTCTTGGGGATCGAAAATTGGAGGGGTTTCGTATGCCGGCAGTTCCTCGCTGACCATCGGTGTTTGACGCTGGCGCAAATAGCGCTCGTATTGCTGTTGCATTTCCGGCGACAGTGTTTGCGGGTCGATTCGGGCTTGCCCGACAATTGCCAGCGGAATGAAACAGCATAGAAGTAGAACTGCCTTGTAATTCATGTATCCCTCCGGTGAAAGCTTTATTCGGCGGACTCTTCAGCCTCGCCTTCGCCTTCAGCCTCTTCGCCTTCGACTTCCTCGCCCTCAACCTCTTCGCCTTCCTCTTCGGCACCAAGTCCGCGAGGTTTGATGACAGTCGCAACCGTCTGACTATCCTCGTGAAGAACCTCGATATCTTCGGGCACTTCAACATCGCTAATATGGATGACATTATCGAAGTCGAGACCGGAAATATCGACTCTTATGGAGTCTGGGACATTATCCGGCATAGCCTTAATATCCAGCTCATATAGCCTCGGCATAAACAGCCCTCCGCCTTGAACACCGGGCGAATCGCCGACGAATTCCAAAGGAACCTTAAGCTCGACCGGCTGATCTGTCGGTATCTGCTTGAAGTCGATATGCAGAATTTTGTCGGTGACGGGATGGTGTTGCACTTCGGCCAAGACTGTGAGGACAGGCTTGTTCTCTTCCACCTGAAGCTGAAACATGCCATGCTCTCCGCTTTTTTGGAGGAATTGCTTGAGATCGTGTTCGTTGAACTTCAAAAATGTCGGTTCCAAGTTCCGGCCGTAGAGAACCCCCGGCACGGCACCGGTATAGCGCATCCTTCTGGATTCGCCTTTCCCGACTTCCTCGCGTCTGTTTGCTTTGAGTGTCAGTATTTTCATTATCTCTCCTTGTTTGTGTTCATTTTCAAAATTTATACTGCTTCGTCTTTATTGGCCGTCCTTAATGATCCCAAAGGTCGAGCGAGTTGTCCTCGTATAGGAGGACGGACACAGATTTTTCAAAGTGAATGTGATGAATCGCCATGGCGAAAAAACGCCCCGTCTCGATTACATTAATATAGTCGCGGTTCTTAGTCATGGGTAGTGGTATAGTATTGGTAATTGTCAGGCCTTCGATTCTCGAGCTGTCAAGGCGCTCCATCGCAGGGCCGGAGAGGAGCGGGTGTGTTGCGCACACGAAAATCTTCTCGCAACCTTCGTCCTTGAGCTTAAGACATGCCTGCTTCATCGTTCCGGCGGTGTCGATTATGTCATCGAGGATGATAACATTCTTCCCTGCGACTTCGCCGACTATTTTAAGCGCTTGCGCCTCGCCGGAGACCTTCTTGCGTTTCTTGTAAATCACCGCAATGGGCAAATCGAGGCGCGATGCGATGTTCTCCACACGCTTGACTCCGCCGATGTCTGGGCTGACTATCACGAAATTATCGTGCGCAGGGCAGTCGAATCTCCCGAATATGTCCGTCTCGATGTGGTGCTTGAACAGGTTGTCCGAGACGAGCTGGTCTGTAGGAATATCGAAGAAGCCTTGAATTTGGGCGGCGTGGAGGTCCATCGTGAGAACCCTGTCCGCGCCGGCGCTAACAATGAGATTTGCGATGAGCTTGCTCGTTATCGGCACGCGGGGCTGGTCCTTACGGTCTTGACGGGCATATCCGAAATAGGGAATAACGGCCGTCACTCTTTGAGCGCTGGCGCGTTTGGCGGCGTCAATCATAAGCAATAGCTCGAGGATATTGTCGGCGTTAGGGAATGTAGATTGAACGATGAAGACATCGTTGCCGCGAATATCCTCGCCGATTTTGAAGCGTATCTCACCATCGGCGAAATTTTCGAGCAGAATTTTGCACGGCTCGATTCCGAGGTGTCTTGCGATATCGTCTCCGAGCTTCGGGTTCGATCTTCCGACAATAAGCTTGAGGTTTTTCATCTCTTCGTTCCTTAATGAGTAGTCGGGCTATTTGGCGCAGGCGAGGCAACCTCGCCCGCTACTATTCAAAAACCTAACACCTAAACTCTGGGGTGGGAGGATTCGAACCTCCGAGTGACGGGTCCAAAACCCGTTGGCTTAACCGCTTGCCGACACCCCAGTGTATTCAAATTTCCGGCATTTTGGCCGGCAGAGCCGTCTCGCGCCAGAATTCTTTAAACTTACCTTTGGCAATCTCGGCAGTATCGATATTCTCGAACACACCGAAGAAGCAACTCCCGCTACCGGAGAGCGCTGTCGCGACAGCTCCGGCACGAAGAAGCTTTTTCTTTATCTCCATCGCCCCCGGATGAGCCTCGAAAAACGGCCGTTCGAGGGCGTTGCCCAACTCGACGAGTTTCGAAATGCTCGTCAGTTGATGCAAATAGTTTAAAATACGCTTCTTATTGCCGACTGTCAAGCCATTTTTGGCCCGGCGATAAGCATCTTTCGTGGAGATGCCAAAAGGCGGCTTAACGAGAAGGAGCGCATAATCTGTCGGCACCGCGATGTCCGTGACTATTTCGCCGCGCCCCTCGACGAGACTTGACCCGCCACCGAAAAAAAACGGGACATCGCTTCCTACTGCCGCGCCCAGCTGTTTCATCGTCTCGCGGTCGATTTTCAGTCCCCACTCGCGGGCGATGCCTATCATCGCCCCTGCCGCATCGGAGCTTCCGCCGCCGAGGCCGCTCTGCATCGGGATTTTTTTGCCGATGTCGATTTTCGCGCCGAGTTCTTTCCCCACCGCCGCGCACATCACCGCCCACGCTTTGGCAACGGTATTGCTACTATCCAAAGGTAGCGACGGCTCGTTCGATGATAATTCGAGACCGCGCTCAGCGCGCTGGACGCGAATTGTATCATAGAGCGAGACGGCCTGCATGAGGCTGATTATCTCGGTGAAGCCGTCCTCGCGGTCGCCGAGGATTTGAAGAAAGATATTTATCTTCGCGGGTGCTTTAATAATTTGTGCCATTGCGGAGTTTTATTTATATTATTTGAATTGGTTAAATGGTTGATTGCGATTCGCAAGCGCATAAAACCAATAACTTAAAACCTATTGCCCGAAAATCGACATGAAAAAAACAATCACCATTTTTGCCGTCCTCTTCGCGTTGAGCGCATGCACGGCAGTATCCGGCACGGACAAGCTGGTCGAGGCATGGGAAGACCGAGCTTTCTTCTCCGCGGAGATAACGCAACTGTCAATCTCCCCAATCGACACGCTGGCCGAGTCCGGCAAAATTATCGTTCGCAAGCCCGATGCCATTTTCGAGACCGGCGCGGAACTGATTGTCTTCCAGGGCGGAAGGCTCTGGACATTCACCACCGGCTCGGATGTCGGCACGGTGCGGGATATGGAGAGCTTCGCATACGCCGACATCGCCGTGCTGATTGCCGATTTGGAGCGCGATTTTGTCGTGAGCATCGCGCCCGTGAAGGGCGGCTTTCGCCTCGACGGCACAGGCGGCGAGGGCAATGTCGTCGCTTTCACGGCGACGCTCGATGAGAACTACATCCCCTCGCGCATCCGCTGGGAGGATATCTTCGGATACATCACGGAAATCCGCTTCGACAAAATCGCCCTCCACGACACCGGCGCGAAAATCGAGGTGCCGGAGGGTATAGAATTTATTGAGGAGTGAAGGGACTGCATACTTGACAACAAACTCCTGTGAATTATACTTAAATTGTTGAGTATTCATTGGAACAACTTCCGAGGGTGTATGACATGCACGCAATAAACCCGATAATTTACAAATTGGACGACGGATATGCGGGGTTCGCCGCCGAACTGCCCGGTGCCACCGGACAGGGAAACACCGTCGAAGAAACAGTCGAAGAGATACTTACAGCGATAGAAGAGCTTGTGTCCGAATACAGAAGCCGCAATCTGCCGGTTCCGTGGAAATCAATCGCGCCGGTTGCGCCCGTCGAGGTCGCGGTTTGAAAAGAAATCAGGTTCTTAAGCACCTTCGCAGGCACGGCTGTGTTGTTTCGCGTGAGGGCAAGAAGCATACCTTAATCTGGAACCCTGTCGCACAGCTTGGTGCGGCTTTGCCGAGACACAATGAAATCAAGGATATTCTTGTGACAATAATCTGCAGGGAACTCGATATACCCGCTCCGGGGAAAGAATAACGAAACAAACTGGTGAACAAACCTTTATCACATAACCTTATATATCGTCTCCCTCCACGACACCGGCGTGAAAATCGAGGTGCCGAAGGGTATAGAGTTTTTGGAGGAATGAGGGATAGAGAGTCAAGGGCGGGGCCGTCTCACCTTGTTTATTATCGAAGTTTATTTCAATAAATTTCTTGTAATATCAAAATTTTTTATTATAATTAAATATGAATAAGAAAAGTTAAATTCATTGGAGCTTCCAAGGCGGGATCGCCTTTATATATAAGCCCAGAAAGAAATCCGTGAAAATATTACTTGTTTACCCCGAAAACCCAGAGACCTTCTGGGACTTCAGATATGCCCTCAAGTTTGTATCGAGAAAAGCATCAAGCCCACCGCTGGGACTTCTGACAGTTTCATCTATCCTCCCCGAAAACTGGGAGAAAAAACTCTGCGATATGACAGTGTCCAAACTCACCGACAAAGATATAGCGTGGGCGGATTTTGTCTTCATAAGCGCGATGTCTGTCCAAAGCGAGTCGGCAAAAGAGGTTATCGCCCGATGCAAGAGCCTCGGCGTGAAGACTGTCGCCGGCGGCCCGCTTTTCACATCGACGCACGAAGAATACGATGAGGTCGATCACCTCGTTCTCGGGGAGGCGGAAATTACTTTGCCGCTTTTCATCAAAGATATCGAGAACGGATGTCCTAAAAAAATCTATCTCTCCGATGAAAAGGCCGACCTATCGACAACTCCCGTGCCCTCGTGGAATCTCATCAAGAGAAAAAGTAAATACAATTCTATGGCCATCCAATACACCCGCGGTTGTCCTTTCAACTGCGAATTCTGCGATGTCACCAAGCTGTTCGGACATAAACTTCGCTCAAAAACCGCCGGTCAGGTAGTGAGGGAACTCGAGAGCATATACGCCTCCGGATGGCGCGGCGGCGTGTTCTTCGTCGATGATAATTTCATCGGCAACAAGAAAGTCCTGAAAAATAAAATCCTCCCCGCGATTACACAATGGATGATAAAGAGAAAGCATCCCTTCGAGTTCAATACGCAGGCCTCCATCGACCTCGCCGACGACGAAGAGCTTATTAGGATGATGGTGACAGCCGGTTTCAATACTGTGTTTGTTGGAATCGAGACGCCGGATGAGAATTGCCTCACCGAATGCGGCAAGTTCCAAAACAACAACAGAGATTTGCTCGCGTGCGTCAAGAAAATTCAGAGCCTCGGAATACAGGTGCAAGGCGGCTTTATTCTCGGGTTTGATAGCGATCCCCCGAATATTTTCGAGAGAATGTCCGAGTTCATCCAGAGCAGTGGAATCGTCACTGCGATGGTCGGTTTGCTCAAAGCCCCCAAAGGCACGGAGCTTCATAAACGCCTCGAAAAGGAAAACCGTCTTCTGCAAAACTGGTCGGGCAACAACACCGACACGGCGATGGATTTTGTCCCGAAGATGGACTCTGACGAACTACTTAACGGCTATAACAACGTGATAAAATCCCTTTACACGCCAAAGAATTTTTACGCGCGCGTGAAAAACCTATTACGCAATTACAACCCCCCAAAAAACAAGCACTTCAAGATTAAATTCCGCGAAATGAAAGCACTGGTGAAATCGGTCTGGCTAATAGGCGTTGTGGGCAAGGGCAGAACGCATTACTGGAGGCTTCTTCTCTGGTCGATGTTGCGATGCCCGCGTTCGTTGCCGATAGCCGTCACTTTGGCGATTTACGGATTCCATTTCCGCAAGGTTTATGGGATATAAGGCTCTCGCGACTCACTCGATAAATACTCTCGACGAAACGTGCAACGAGGCGCCAGAGGGGATAGATTTTATTGAGGAGTAGGGGCGCTCTATGCCTTCTTCAGCCGCCCGAACGGCACGAGAAGCAGTCCGAGGAAAAGCGAAACGAGCATCCCCACCGCGCCGGCCTCCGCCGCACGCGGGCCTCCCCAAACGAAGAACAGCACCATGCAAGTTCCAAGGCCTGCGACGCTGGAAACTATCGCGCCGGTTTTGCACGCGCGCTTGGTGAGCATCCCCCAGATGAACGGGCCGAGGAACACCGAGGCAATCGCGCCCCACGAAATCGATAGAATCGTCACGATGACCGCCGGGCGCATTAGCGCCAGCGCGACCGAAATAAACACGAATACCGCGCTCATAATGCGCATGAGTATTGTAAGCCGCTTATCGGATGCGCGCCTTCCGCCGCCGAGGAAGCGGACGAGGCTCCTTCGTGCGTCGGCGCGTTCGTGGGCGATGCCGCCGTATAAGTCTTTCACGATTGTCGAGCTGGAGATGAGAACCAGCGCGGCCAATGTGGACATCGACGCGGAGAGAATTAGCAGAAGTATAATGACCGAGAGGGCTTGCGGGATAACGGAGGACAAAAGCTCCGGCATCAGCGCATCGAAGTCCGGAGCGCCAATCTCGGTGAATGCCTGCGGGTTCGATTCAGGATTGAGAAAGATTCTCGTAAGAGAGCCGGTGAAATACGCCGTGCCCGTGACCAACAGCGCGAAAAATGTCGATGCGAACATGCCGATTTTCACCGAGCGGTCATCGCGGATGGCGTAGAATTTCTGTATAAGTTGCGGCATGGCGAACGGCGCGAGGCTCGTCAATATCACGAGCGATAGCAGAGGCCATAGCCCTGGCGGGCCTACCGGACCTGCAAGATCGGGATGAACCGCGCGAAGTTGCTCGACTATTCCTGCGATGCCGCCGCCTTTGTGTATCGAGCTTGCCAAAAGCACCGTCACGCCGACAATCATGATTAGCCCGAAAATTAAGTCTATCATTGTCATGGACTTATAGCCGCCCAAGACCAGATACACCGCAGTAAATACTCCCATGAACGCCAGAACCGACCAGTATGGCAGGCGGAAGTTCGCCTCGAAAAGGTAGGACAGCCCCATGAAGACTGCCGCGGTGTAGGGTATCATGAAAACGAAAATCGCGACGGCGGAGTAGAACTTGAGGAAAGAACAATCGTATCGCGCCTCGAGATACTCCGGCATGGTGTAAACTCCGAGCCGGCTCGTCTCGCGCTTAATTCGCTTGCCCATAAGAAGCCACACGAGGAAAGTGCCTACAAGGGTGTTGCCGATTGCCACCCAAATCGCGGACAACCCGAAACCATAGCCAATCTTGCCGGCAAAGCCGATGAAAAGCACCGCCGAGAAGTAGGCCGTGCCGTATGTGAACGCAGTCAGCCAAGGGCCTACATCCCGCCCGCCGAGAAAGAAGTCCGAGAACGAGTGCGTCTTTTTCAAACCCATTACGCCAATGGTGACAATCATAGCGACATAGGCGAGGACTGCGATTGCACTAACTATCATGCGACTCTCCTTCCAATATTGAAACCGGACATGCGATTTAATAAAATAAATTGAAATCGCCGTTTGTCGAGGTGTTTTTGCATTCGCGAGCAATTTATTGAAAAAAAAGTGGCAGGCTCTGCGAGAATCATATTAAAAACTTGCATCCGCCCGTTATTCGAATATCATTGATATAACAACCCCTAACGATTGGAGGCAATAGAGATGAGATTGTTTTATTTAGAAGTTTGTTGCCCCAATCCCAAATGCGGCAAATCCCTTCTGGATGAAGATCATCCGGTGAGAAATAAGCCGTCGCTGTATCTCATCGTCGATAAGGAAGGCGTGCGCGGAGAGATTTTTCTGTCTGCGTTCTACGATGATTACAAGTGCATCGAGCCGGATGAGCCAAACCTCCTGCCCGGCGATGTAGTGAGGTTCTTCTGCCCGCACTGCGGAGATGAACTGCCCATTATCGATACTTGCTATTGCAAAGCGCCGCGGGTTCGCCTCGATGCGAAAAACGCAGGGAATCTTAAAATTTGCACTCGCAAAGGTTGCAAGTTCCACTCTCTCGAATTCAATCGCTCTGAGGATCTAAACGCGTTCATCGAGAAGATGAAGGGAAGCTGTTAATCGGCCCAATGCGGGAAGTATCTCTTGTCCGCAGGTTCGGCGTTGGTGAGCCTCTGTGTTGCGCCGGTCGTGGTGTTCCCTATCCAAAGGTCATATTTCCCCAATGGATTGCGGACGCAGATTGCAATTCGTGCGCCGTCCGGCGACCAACTCAATCCCTCGATTGCCAACCCCTCCGACAATAGCTCCGACCGCACAAGCGTAGCGACATCGGCAATCCAGAGGCGCGCGGAGCTTCCATAAGCGACTTTCGAACCATCCGGGCTGAAACGCGGGCACCTGCCGTTCGTGGTGATGAGGGTGTCCAGCGGCGCGCCCGTCGCCGAGAGAAAAAGCATTCGCGGCCCAACGGGCGTAGTCGCATCGACGATATATCCGCCCGATGGAGAGACGTCGAACTCGCGAATATCCACGCCATCGAATGCGAGGGCGATGTAGTCGTCGATTTCGCCGGAGAGGCCTCTCGCCGAAGGGAATGAGTAAATTGCGTTGCCGCCGAACTTCGACAGAAGAATATTCCCCGATGGCGACCGTCTGATGTCGCGAATTGGCTCGATACGATCAGCAAAAACCCTCTCGGTGGAATCTCCGTCGAACGGGCGGAACAATAGATAACTATATGGAGTAATATCCGCCGCACCGGCATAGACAATACCAGTAGGGAGACGGAGGATGGGCAGTTCCGCGGGAAAAGTCCCGGGGACGGCCATATCGCGCGTGTTGTCGGGGGTAATCATTCTAAGGCTCTCTGCGCCGGAATAAACAATCCACTCGCCTGCAACATGGACACTGCACGGCTCGGACTCGACGCCTCCGGCCTCCGCCGTGATGAGCGCAACGCCATCGCCCCTGCCGGAGACCGCGCCGCCGCTCACCGTCGCCACCTGTGCATCCGATGTTTTCCAAATGATTGGCGCATTCACGGAAGTTCCGCCGTCGAAAGTCCTCGCGGAAATCGTGACTGTCTCCGAGTCGGTAATAGCGAGCCAATCGGTCGAGATTAATACATCGGTGACGTCAACATCGGGCGAGCTGGACTTTTCACAGGCCGAAAAGAACGCGACAATCCCCATTATTACGAATAATTTGCGCATACTTTTCCTTGAACGCTAAAAAATTGCGCCCTTCTCCGGAAGGACGTGCAGAATATCTCTGGGGTCTTTCAAATAAAAGTCCGCCCTCTCATCGCCGAGGGCGCATGGGTTCGGCCCCCATTCGGCGAAAAGAAAGGGAATTTTCGCCGATTTTGCGCAGAGGCAGTCCGCAAGTGAATCCCCCACGAAAACGGACTGTTCGGGCGCAAAGCCAAGCCGCTTAAGCGCCTCTAAAGCTGGCGCGGACGATGGTTTATGCTCGCTCGTTGACTCAAAGCCGACTACCTCTTCGAAAAAGCCGTCGAGGCCGAAGAGCTTAAGTCCTTGGAGCGAAAGCCACTCCGTCTTGCTCGTGACGACGGCCTGACGATATCCCCGCCGCGCGAGGTTTGCCAGCGCGTCGTGGATGCCCGCGAACGGCCGAATTTGCTTGTCGTGATGCTTGTGATTGTGCTCGCGATAGCATTGCATAAGCTCCTCCGCACGCTCGATCGAGTATTTGCTCATAACGTTCGCGAGAGGTTCGCCGAAATTGGCCAGCGCAGAATCATCGGAGATTTCTCTGCGAAGAATCTTCGCAAATGCATGACGATAGGAGCTTAGTATAAGCTCCGTCGTGTCGAGAATTGTGCCGTCGAGGTCCCAGAGGACGGCCCTAAGCATCCGCGATCTCCGGAATTTCGATGCGGTTTCCGTGTGGCTTGACTATGCCGCTCTCCGTGACTATGCCTTCGACAAGCGATAGCGGTATTCTCTCGAAAAGCGGTGCCTGCGCGGTAATGAGCTTTGACTCGGGCGGCTTAAGCTCTTCCGGCCCGAAGACTCTCCGCGATTTAGGTAGATTTCGCGAGGGCGTGAATTTGTCCAGCCTCGCGCAGACATAGAACGGAACATTGAAGTGTTTTGCGGCGAGCGCCATCGGGAATGTGCCTATTTTGTTGATAAAAAACTCTCCAGCAACGGCATCGGCGCCTACAACGACGATGTTCGAGCGCTCGACTGCGTATCCAATTGCGCCGTCGGGCACGAGTGTGACGTCTATCCCCATGTCCGCGAGGGACTTGGCGGTGATGCGCCCCTCGCCGGACGGCTCGGAGATGGCCGCGATGACATGAAAATCGCGCGCGAGGCCTTTAGTTTTCGAGAGGACGTTTAGGACGGTTTCGCTGTGGCTAATCGTTGTGACGGTGGAGTTCTGAGGGATGAGATTCGCGCCTATGCGTGCGAGCGATAAGCTTTCCATAGCAATTTTTTTCCTCAGCTCGCGCTCCAGCTCGCCCGCCGACTCGCGGAGGTTATCGCGCGACAGAGCCGAAATACTCGTCGCCAATCCGGACATCGGGGCAAGCTCATTGAATTTGGTGCGGATAATTCCTACAATCTCGTCGAGGATGTTGGCAAGCTCATTGTCTGAAACACCCTCATCACCGACCGCCATGCGAATAATATCCAGAGCCGACGCCACCAACTGCTCTGCGCCGCTTGTTCTGTCGTCGCTCAATTTAGCCAAAAGTAGCCCGTATTTTTCTATCATCGTCCCTCCTGCACCGCAATAACCGTTATCGAACTCCCGCGCTCGACGCGCGCACCGGGCTCGGGGGCTTGTCTGTATATAGTTTTGGCCTGCATCGTGGGAATAATTCGATAATTGATTATCAATTCAAGCCCTTCTTCTTTGGCTATTTTTTCCGCCTGCTCGATAGATTGCCCCATGAAATTCGGGACGACGAGGATAGCGCGCTCGGAACCGAGCGAGACTATGAGGTCAACAGTGTCGCCGGCTTCGGCTTGCGCGCCCATGGGCGGGTTCGTAGCGATGACGAAGTCCCGTTGAATTGTGTCGCAATGCTCGCGAGTCGTCTCGCCTACGATGAGGCTCATGGCGTCCAGTTCGAGCCGCGCCTGCCGATAGTGGATGTTCGTCACTTCAGGGATTTCGAAAATTTCAGAACTTAGTGAAATTACAACGGAGACTCGCCTGCCTTTTTTGGCCATCGTCCCTGGAGAGGGCCTCTGCGAAATGACGAAAGTCTCGGGGATTGAGTCGCTGTATTCTCGTCGGGAGACGATGAAGTCGAAGCCGCTATCGCGAGAGATTGTCGCCGCTTCGCTCTCGGACATGCCGACAACATCGGGAATCTCGCGAACACCACGCGCCCGCGTGAAAGAGGTCATGAGCACCCTGTCGAAAATCATCACGCCGCCAATGATTCCGCCCGCCAGAGCGACAAGATAAATCAGGCGATAGAGGATTTTCGCGAGCTTACGGTTCATAACGCCTCATCCCGGCTGTGAATAATTGTCGCTATCATGCTGAAATCCATGGCGGGTGCGGAATGCGTCATCGCGCCGCTGGATATGAACTCCACGCCCGTCTCGGCGATAGCCCGGCAACTATCGAGCGTGATGTTGCCGGAAACCTCGAACGGAATATTCGCGCCGCGCAAAGTCCGCAAGTCTATTGCTCTCTCGATTTGAGGAATAATGAAATTATCGAGCATTATTCTATCGACCGGGTATTCGAGCGCGATTTCAAGCTCCTCGAGGTTTCGCACCTCGACCTCGACGGGAAGCGCGGGCGCTCCTTCGCCGAAGAGCTTTTCCAGCGCATGCCGAAATCCTCCGGCAGACGCGATGTGGTTCTCCTTGACGAGAATCATGTCCCAAAGCCCAAAGCGATGGTTCCCGCCGCCTCCAACGGCGACGGCGTATTTCTCGACGGCGCGCATTCCGGGGGTGGTTTTCCGCGTATCGAGAACTTCGCAGGCCGTGCCGGAGAGCCTCTCGGCGAATGCGTTTGCGGTTGTTGCCACTCCGGAGAGGCGGCAGAGGAAATTCATCGCCGTCCTCTCGCCGGAGAGAACGGAGCGCGCGGGGCCGTCGATTTCGGCGACTACATCCCCGCGGAAAACGGCCGTGCCGTCTGGAAGCAGAAGCCCTACCCGGACTCGCTCATCGAGGAGCGCGAAGACCTGCTCGACAGCCGGGCCTCCGCAGAGAATCCCCTCGCCCTTCGCGATAATCCGCGCTGACAGGCGTGCGCTCTCCGGCACAAGCGCTAGCGATGTCGCATCGCCGCCGCCGATGTCCTCCGCGAGCGCAATCTCGACCAGCGTTTTATTTTCCGCTATTGGAAACTCCATGACCAAAAAATATGCTTTCAAGCCCTCCGCGTCAAGCAATAACCGAAAATTGAGGTTGCATTTATGCCGAGCTAACTTCGACAACGCTTCGCTCGCGCGCGGGGGCGTCGGCCCTTCCTGCGATTTTTCAAATCGCAGGAAGGCACGAGGCGGCCGGCTGTATGACTTCGCATCGAGGGATAAACTTGCTCCGGCCGCCTCGGGGCGCGTTTACGCGCGCCGACGCCCCCATCGTGAAATCAAGCTAAAAACATGTCGCATTACTTCCCAAAACTGCAACATCGCCACTTGATTTTTCGCCGATATGCCCTATCTTTAATCGATGATTGATAGGAGCAAAATGAGCGAACACTTGGAATTCGATAAATTAGTTTCTGTAGTGAATGAGCTTCGCGGGGACGACGGATGCCCTTGGGACAAAGCCCAGACGCACGATTCCGTCAAGCCGTATCTCATCGAGGAGGCATTCGAGGTCATCGAGGCGCTGGAGGCGCACGATGACAGCGCGCTCTGCGAGGAGCTTGGCGATGTCCTGCTTCATGTGGTTTTCCATGCGCACATGGCCGCCGAGCGCGGCGCATTCGACATAGACGACGTCTCGACAGGCATCGTCGAGAAGCTGATAAACCGACATCCGCACGTTTTCGGCGATGGCGAGGCCAAGACCGCCGGCGAGGTTCTCGAGGAGTGGGAACGAATCAAACTAAAAGAGAAGAAGGCCAAGCGCAAGGGCAAGTCCCTTCTGGAGGGGCTTCCGCTGTCGATGCCGTCGCTGTTGGTCGCCCAACGAATTCAGGAGAAGGCCGCGCGGATAGGCTTCGACTGGGACGAAATCGAGCCGGTATGGGGCAAAGTGCGCGAGGAGTTCGCCGAGCTGGAAAAAGCGTTCGTCTCCCAAGACCCCGAGGAAATAGAGTCCGAGCTTGGGGACTTCCTGTTCGCAATTACCAATCTCGCCCGATTTTTGGAGATTTCCGCCGAGATGGCACTCAGAAAGACAATCGCGAAGTTCGCCCGAAGGTTCGAGCATGTCGAGCGGCGCGTCGAAGAGGAGGGGCTGTCGAAGCCGCCGCTGGAGACGCTGGATGTCTTCTGGGAAGAGGCCAAGCGCGCGGAGAGGGAGTAGCCGATGGCGTTCTCCGTCGAGCGAATCGACCACGACGCGGACATCGGAATCGCCGTGACGGCAGACAGTGCCGAGGAGCTTTTCCGCGCGTCCGCGATGGGGATGCTCGAAATCCTGCTCGACCGCTCGGAAGTCGAGAGCAGGACAGTTCGCATAGTCTCGGCAAGCTCCACGGCGATGGACTTACTGCTCGTAGATTTCTTGAGCGAGATACTGGACTTGGTGCTTTTCGACAGGTTCGCCGTGCAAGATGTCCAAATCGGGGAGCTGAGCGATAAATTCATCGTTGCGGAAATCGCCGGTCAACGGGAGCTTCCCGAGGGCGCGATTATCCGCGAAATCAAGGGCGTGACGTTCCACCAGCTCGCGCTGGAGCGCACGGAATCCGGCGAGTTCACTGCGCGAGTTATCTTCGACATATAACATGAACATTAAAGAAAACATAAGCAAACTTCGCGACGAGATATCCGCCCACTGCGCCAAAATTGGCAGGAATGAGAGCGAGATTACTGTCGTGGCCGCGAGCAAATATGTCGGCGCGGAGGGCATCGCGGAGGCATACTCTGCGGGCATCAAGGACTTCGGCGAAAACCGCATTCAGGATGCCGAGGAGAAGATGGCACGCCTCGAGGGCGACATCACTTGGCACATGATAGGCCATCTTCAGAGCAACAAGGCGGCGAAGGCGGTCGGCGCATTCGACCTGATTCACTCCGTAGATTCGGAGAAGCTCGCGATGCGCATCGACAGGCTCGCTGGCGAGCGCGGCATCGTCCAGTCGATACTGCTCGAGGTCAACGTCGCGGACGAGGACAGCAAATACGGTCTCACGCCGCCGCGCGCGAGGGAGCTTTTTGCGAAAGTCTTCCCGCTGGAAAATATCAACCTGCTCGGCCTTATGACCATGGCACCGCTCACCGACGACGAGAGCCTCATTCGAGGGACTTTCCGCGGCCTTCGCGAGCTACAAGACCATATTCAATCCGATTTGGGCATTATCATCCCGATAGTCTCGATGGGCATGACCAACGACTGGCGCATAGCGCTCGAGGAGGGCGCGACGCACCTTCGAATCGGCTCTGCCATTTTCAGGGGATAGCGATGAAATCGCTCGAGATATCTTTCGTGGGCGCGGGGCGCGTAGGAACGGCGATGGGGCGCGAACTATCGAGGCGCGGATGGCGCGTTCACGGCTATTTCGACATCGATAGCGAGTCTGCGCACACCGCCGCGAAGGCCGTGCCCTGCGGCGCATTCGAGACCATGCTCAAGCTGGCGCGACGCTCGGATGTCCTGTTCTTCACGGTGCCCGATGGCGAGGTGGCGCGCGTCTGCGAGGAGCTTGGCGATTCCGGCGATTTCCGCGCGAGGTTTCTATTCCACACCAGCGGGATTTTGCCATCGCGGGTGCTCCATCTGGCGGGACTCGACCGCGCGGTCTATTCGATTCACCCGTTCGGCGGAATTGTCCCATCGGCGGAGAACCCATTCGCCGGGCTGTTCTTCGGTTGCGAGGGCGATTCGCCCGCCGAACCCATCGCGCGGGAAATAGTCGCCGACATCGGCGGAATTTTCGTGGAAATCGACAGCGCGAGCAAGACGAAGTATCACCTATCGGCAAGCATCTCCGCCAATTTGGGCTTCGCGCTACTCGAAATATGCCGGGGACTTCTGGAGAACTGCGGAATTTCGCAAGAGAACGCTATCGCGATGACGGCGTCTATCGCTCGAAAAGCGATTGGCAACTTCGAGCAATTCGGCTTCCCCGAGGGCATGACCGGACCGATTGTCCGCGGAGACTATCTCACAATCGCACAGCACATCGTGTCTGCGGAGGAATCCGGCAACCTCGGAATTTACCTCGCCGGAATCGAAAAAATTCGCCAGATGTTGCGCGAAAAACTCCCAAAAAGTTAGAATCCCACTTCGATATTGTCGATGAGCCTTGCCGCGCCGAGCCTCACGGCGAGGGCTATTACCACCTTTCGGGATGACGGGTTCGCCACCGGAATGAGTGTCTCGGGATCGACTATCTCGATGTAGTCGATTTCGAACGCGTCCGCTGACTCGATTTGCGCGCGCATCACGCGCTTAACCGCCTCGGAATCCTCCGCACCGCCATCCTCGATGCGCTGTTTTGCCATGCGGAGGGCACGATAGAGCGTGGGCGCGACCTCACGCTCGGCGGGCGACAGATATTTGTTGCGGCTTGACATCGCCAGTCCGTCGCGCTCGCGAACTGTCTCGCCGCCGACAATCTCGATTGGAAAGTCCAAATCGCGCGTCATTCTCCGAATTATCGCGAGTTGCTGAAAATCTTTCTTGCCGAACACCGCCAAATCCGGCTCGACGATGTTAAAGAGCTTCGCCACGACCGTCGCCACGCCATCGAAGTGCGATGGCCGCGAACGCCCGCAGAGCGGCTCTTTCAGCCCCTCGACCGAAATTCGCGTCGCGAAGCCGTCGGGATATATTTCCTCGTCGTTCGGGTAGAAGATGAAGTTCACGCCTTCGTTTTCGCACAGCGTCTCGTCCCTACGGAAATCGCGCGGGTATGCGGCGAGGTCCTCGCCAGCGGAAAACTGCATGGGGTTGACGTAAATCGATACTACGACGACATCTGCGCGCCTTTTGGCGATGCGAATCAGCGACAGATGCCCCTCATGCAAGAATCCCATCGTGGGGACGAAGCCGATGGTCATGCCGTCGCGTCTTATCTCGCGCAGGGCCTCGCGAATTTTGGGGATAGTGTTGAATATTTTCATGGTAGCGCTACATAGTCTGTCATTTCGAGCGATAGCGAGTAATCTTTACAGTTCTGCGTAGGACGAGATTTCTCCCCTGCGGGTCGAAATGACGGCAAAAATTCCGTTTGAACAAAACAAGGCGGGCGTGGCATGTGTCGCATTTACTTATAGCTCTCTTCGTCGCTCGGAAAACTGCCATCTTTGACGTCCGAGACATAATTGCCGACGGATTCGATCATAATCTCGTTAAGTTGGGCGTATCTCCTGACGAATTTGGGTTTAAACTCGTCGAAAAGGCCGAGTAAATCGTTCGTGACGAGAATCTGGCCGTCGCAGTGCTTGCCCGCGCCAATGCCGATAATGGGCACCTCGACGGACTCCGCGACTCTCGCCGAAAGATCCGCCGGAATTTTCTCGAGCACTATCGAGAATACGCCCGCATCCTCCAGCGCAACCGCCGCGTCGATAAGGCGCTCGGCCTCGATTTCTCCCTTGCCGATGAGGCGATATCCGCCGAATTTATGCACAGACTGCGGCGTCATCCCGAGGTGTCCCATCACGGGGATTCCCGCGTCGGTGATTGCCTCGACATGCTCGCGAAACGCGCGCCCGCCCTCGAGTTTCACCGCCTGCGCGCCAGCTCTAATCATTTCGCCCGACGATATGACGGCATCGCGCACCGAGGGCTGGTAGCTCATAAATGGCAAATCCCCCACAACGAAAGCTCTTTTTGCCGCCGAAGCCACCGCCCGGACATGAGGGAGAATCGCCTCCAGCCTGAGCGTGAGCGTCGAAGGCTCGCCGAACACGACCATGTTCATCGAATCGCCCACCAAAAGCAGGTCGATGCCCGCGCGGTCGAGGAATTTCGCGGTGGAATAGTCGTATGCCGTCAAGGCGGCGATTTGCTCGCCGCGTTTCTTGAAATCGAGAATGCTGTGGACATTGAGCTTGTCAGTCATCTTACCCCCAGAGAGTTTCATCGGGATTGTAGAACTCCGCGCCGCGAACAGGCTCGGCGAGCCGCGAAAATAGCTCGTCGATTACAGCCGGATTTTCGAGGTCGAGGCGGTCTGAATTTATTACCAAGAGGGCACTTTCGTCATATTGGAAAAAGAAATGTTCATAAGCCGCCACGAGCGTCTCGATATATTTCTCGGTGATTCTCTTCTCATAAGGCCTTCCGCGTTTGCGGATTCTTCTCATCAGCGTCGGCGGCGAGGCCTTCAGGTAAATTACCAGATTGGGCTGTGGTATTTCCCTATGAAGATATTGCTCTATTTCGCAATAAAGCCGCAACTCCGGCTCCGAGAGATTGATATTCGCGAAGATGCTGTCTTTCTCGAAAATATAGTCTGCAACGATTGTCTCGTGGAAGAGGTCGAAAGCGTGGAGGCGGCTGAGTTGCCTGTATCGCTCGAGCAGGAAGAATATCTGCGTCGAAAAGGCGTTCTGGGCGGGGTTTTTATAGAAATCCGCCAGAAATGGATTCTCATCGAAGCGTTCGAGAACGAGGCGACCGGCGTATCGCTCGGCGAGCGCAGTGGCCAACGTAGTTTTGCCCGCGCCGATAACCCCTTCGACTGCTATGTAATTAAGGCTTGCCATCTTTCGTCTTTATATTGTGAAATTATTTTCTTCATGGCAACTGGGAAGTTATCTCGAAGTTCGCTCAACTTTCGATGCGAGCGAGGATCGAGGGCATCGGGGGCAATTTCCGCAATCGGCGCGATGAAAAAATCGCGCTCGGCGAGGCCTCGATGCGGGACAGTAAGCTCCCCGCCGTCGAGGATGATATCCCCAATCAGCGCAATGTCGATGTCAATCTCGCGCGGGGCGTTGCGAAACGACTTCTTCCGACCGAGCTTCGTTTCGATTTCTTTCAGCCGGACGAGAAGTTGCTCCGGCCCGCAATCGACTACAAGCTGGACGGCCGCATTGAGAAAATCGCCCTGATTCTCGTATCCGTCCGGCTCGCTCGAATATAACCCGCTAACGGCGATAATCTCGCCAAGCTGGCCCATCTCCTCGACAGCGGAGAGCATATAGGCCACTCTGTCGCCCAAATTCGAGCCTATGACAATAATAGCGGTCATATCTTTCCGCGCGTCACCTCGACTTCGATATAATCCAGATGCCCGGGAAACGGGGGATTGTTCTTTCGCACACGAACTTTGACGCCATCCTGACGGAAGGCTTTTTCAAGTTCATCGGCGATGCCCTCGGCGACGGTCTCAGTAAGATGGAAAGTGTTTTTAGTGATAAAATCGCTCACAACTCGGAAGACTTCCTCGTAATCTACAGTATAATCGAGATTGTCGGTTTCCGCGGCTTTATGAGTATCGACGGACAACTCGACATCGACTGTGAACCGCTTGCCGATTTCCTTCTCGGCGGGCGTGACGCCGTGATAGCCATAGAAGGCCATGTTATGAATTCTGATAATTCCCATAATTATGTGATGAAAATATGAACGGGAATGTTAAAAGTCAAACGAATTCGGCAGTAAAAAAGCCCTCCGAGGGAATTCGGAGGACTTTCATTTGCCGACAAAGTCGAAGATTTTTAGTCGTCTTCGTATCTTGGATTGATAATAAAGCGAACGAAGCGACTTCCCACGAATTGGTCATCGGGCTTAATCAAAATGACGCCCTCGAATCTCCTTCTGCCAAGCTCCTCTGATGGCGGAAGATCGATTAATACCGGATATTCGCCCACTTCCCCGGGTGCAAGTTTGATGACCGGTGCTCTTTTAAGAACACCTTTCGGTTTTGGCCTAATCCACTGTGGGTCGGGTATCCAATCATTTTCGTCAATAGTCAGGGGGAAAATGTCGAGAACTCTCCCCATGATTGTATCGCCCCAGTTGGGGATATAGCTGAGAACGTGGTATTCGTGAGTTTCATCGCTGTCGTTGCGAATCTTTATATCAAGCTCGGCTTGGTTAACTGTTTGTTCGCTATAATGAACAGGCTGAATGGACGGCGATATGGAAAGCGGATCTTTGCCTTTGTTCGGCAATTCGAAAATGGCCGGGGTTTCTATGAGCCATGTTGCGCGGGCACCGAGCTGTAATTGGGTCCCGGCTCTGCTCTCGATGGTTTCTTCTTCCCATTTGCTCTGCACGACGGACAATTCGCAGCCCCATGCGCGGTTGTTGTTGGCGGGGTCGTTGGGTATCGAAATAATAATGGGGACCTCGAGCGTATCATACGGCTCGACCCTTACATTATTAATTGCCGGTCTCACCCATGTGGTATCCGGCAGAGGGATATAGCCTTTAACTCTATGCTCATCAGCCACTACCGATATTTCATACACCATTGGAGACGGGTTGATGTTGATAATCCGGAGCGGCCTGCCGGGCGTTTCCGCCTCGAAAATGCGAACATAGGTAAGAGACGCGCCCGGTTCTATATAGATACCGGCCCCGAAGGCTGTGGATAAAGTAATCGTAATCAAGACGAAGCTGGATATTAACTTAATCCAATACTTGAACATATTGCCTCCAAGTGTTTTCACTATAATAATAAACAGATTTTGAGATGAATTGCAAGAACTTTTTTTATTTTTTGAATTTTTTTTTCGAGAATGGCTCAACAAGGTTGTTTATGGCTTGATCGAGAGGCGGATGTTGATATCTTTAATATAAATAGATAATTATCATAAGAGAGGAGAATCATGGTCAAAGTCAAATGGTTAGGGCATTCGGCATTCGCGATTTCAGACGGTAAATATCGCCTCTTGGTCGATCCGTTCATCACGGGGAATCCAAAGGCGACCGTTTCGGCAAAAGATGTCACGGCCGATTTTATTCTGCTGACCCACGGGCACGGCGATCATCTCGGCGATACCATGGACATCGCCCGCCGATGCAACTCGCTCATCATCGCGCCCAATGAATTGGGGCACTTTGTCGAGAACAAAGGACTTAGAGCGCACAGGATGCACATCGGCGGCTCGGCGAAATTCGATTTCGGCAGAGTTAAACTTACCCCTGCTTTCCACGGAAGCGCAATTATTCAGGGCGACCAGATTATTTACACGGGCATGCCCTGCGGGTTCGTGATTTCCATCGGCGGCAAAAACATCTATCATGCCGGCGACACCGGCCTTTTCGGCGACATGAAGCTCATTGGCGAGAGAAGCCCCTTGGATTTGGCACTATTGCCCATCGGAGATAACTTCACAATGGGGCCGGAGGACGCCGCGTTCGCAGTGGATTTGCTCAAGCCCAAGATTGCCATGCCGATGCACTATGGCACTTGGCCGCCAATCGATGCTTCACCTGAAGTTTTTAAATCGAGCGTCAAGTGGGATGCGGATATAGTGATTCTCGCGCCGGGAGAAGAGATAACGCTTTAGCGCATGGAGGCTGTCACGCACTTGCTATAACCTTCGGTCGTCCGCGGGACTCCCACATGACAAGGGCGGGCATAATGCCCGCCCTTGCGTTATCTGCAGTTTTCCGTCGGATTATTTTATTAGGAGCAGAGTTCTGCTCGCTGTGGCTTTTCCGGAAGTAATCTTCGCAAGATAAATGCCTGTCGGGGCTACCGCGCCCGAAAAGTCCGTGCCGTTCCAGCGACGGCTATGAACTCCGCCGGCCAGATATTCGCCATCGATGAGGCGATTGACCAGTCTTCCGGTCATGTCGATGATGTCGATAGTCGTTACGCCCTCGGTAGGGAGGATGAACTCTATGCTCACTGCCGCGTTGAACGGGTTCGGATATGCCGTCATTTGGATGTTGTCGGGCTTCCAAATTACCGCGTCTTGGCCGATCCCCGGCGTCTCGTAATCGAGGATAACCAGATCGTCGATATACCATCCGCGCGCCGTGCCCGCGCCATCTGCGCCGAGGTGGAAGCGAATCACTACGGTGTCCATAGCGTGCATGGAGAGGTCGAAAATCTCGCGGTGCCAAGAGTCGCCATAGCCCATGCCTCCGAAGCAAGGTTCGCCGCCCATAATCTCGTTGTGCGAGGAGACATAGCCGTCGTATCCCTTGTGCACAGCAGGCACAACTGTCCACACGGTGTCGTAGTAGTTGGCAACCTTGACATTCGCGCCATCCCAGAAGAAGCCGGCATATTCTCCCGCGAGCTTATACCACTGATAGACCTGCATGTGCGGGTTGTTCGCCGCGAGGAACACCACGAAGTCGAGCTTCCAGTCGGCGTTGTTGACATAGTTTCCGGCGAGGTTCGTTCCCCAGCAGAGCGAGTCGGAGTTGGCGCCATAGGGCGGTGCGGCGAGGGAGTCAGGGCGTCCCCACTGCCAGCCGTGAGGTGGTTCGGCGACTCCGCCTGCCGAGTTCGTGTCGAAGTTTGTGGACATAAGAATCGGCGGCATGAGGAAATCCACGACAAGCGTCTCGTTGCGGGCGATGCTGAACGGCCCGTGCGTTTGCGTGACGAAGCTATCCCGCTCGCAGACGAGATTCCAAGAGCCGGCCTTGACAGAGTCAATGAAGAAGTTTCCCGCGGAATCGGAATAGGCGAAAATGCCTTGCTCGGGCACCTCGATCTTCGCGCCGGCGTTGTTCACGCGGTAGTCGAGATTGACTCTGCCCTTGACGACGCCGAAAGCCTCGTGCAGGCCGATATCGTCGATATACCATCCGGGCGAATGATTTGTGCCGTCGGCGGCGAAATAGAAGCGAAGCCATACCTCGCCGTGCGTAGTGAACGGCGAGAGGTCGATGGATTGATATTCCCAGCCATCAGAAGCGCCGGAGAAAGCGGGCTTTCCGGCGAGGGCGCTACCCGGAGCAAGCGCGGGGCAGGGATATCCGCCCTCCGGATGGGCGACACTCCAAGTCGCCCCGTCGTCGGTGGAAATCTCCACTACGCCGCCATCACGGCCGGAGTCCGTCTCGAACCATTGCCACCAGTCGAAAATGGGTTGGGTTTCC
>DSAF01000108.1 GCA_011388305.1 Candidatus Zixiibacteriota bacterium
ACATTACATTATATTATGAATATTATATTAAGCGAATTTGTTAATAAGTTCCCATTTATTAACATTTTTTGAAAATAATGCTTGCAATCGACAATTATATTTTTATACTTTGAGTGATGTTGAGATTATCTATTATTTTATATTTAATAAAGTATTACAATTTTAGGCGTTCAATGAGCTACATCAACATGGATAAGAAAACCCTGATAATTATCTCCGAGGACGACGACGGACACGCTTCCCTCATCGAGAAGAATCTTCGGCGAACCGGTATCGAGAACGACATTATCAGGTTCCGAGACGGAGAGCAGACGCTTGAGTATTTTACTGCGATCAACTCCGATTTGCACAACAGCTTCATACTGATACTCGATCTGCGCATGCCCAAAGTCAGCGGCGTCGAGGTGCTCCACGAGGTCAAGAAGCACCACCTCCTCCGAAAAATCCCGATTATCGTCTTCACGACAACTAATAATCCGGTCGAGGTTGACAGGTGCTATTCGCTCGGCTGTAGCAATTATGTGAAGAAGCCCATCGACTACCCGGACTTCGTCAAAGCCGTCGATCTTATCGGTAAGTTCCTTTTGGTCAACGAGATGCCGATACTCGAGAAAGAGGTAATAATATGAACGGCCACGAAGTTTACGAGAGATGGACAATTCTCGTCGTCGAGGATGACGAGGGGCTTAACGCACTTGTTCGTAAGACTCTCGAACGCGGCGGCTTCAAAACTCTCGGCGCGTTCACTGCCGAGGAAGCGCTTAAAAACCTCGATAACAATCCCAAAATGCTGGTCATCCTCGACTACAAACTGCCAGACATCGACGGAGTGGGCTTCATTAAGGAGATCTCCGAACAGAACGGGAAGGCGCACTATATAGTCCTCACAGGCCAAGGCGACGAGCATACCGCAGTCGAATTCATGAAGCTCGGCGCGAGGGATTACCTTATTAAAGAGGCGAATATCCTCGACTATCTACCCGAAACTATCAAGCGGGTTATCCGAGAAATCGAAACTGAGGAAAGCCTCCGCATTGCAGAACTTCAGTTGAAACATAGCGAGGCGAAGTATCGCGCGCTGGTGGACAACCTCGGCGAGGGGATTGTCGTTTTCGACGACGACGGAAACATGACTTTTGCCAATATGGCGGCGAAGGCTCTGCTCGACCTCGGCGATAGCGGCTTACTCGGCAGAAATATAAGGGAATTCATCGATGAAGGAGTTTTCTTAAACGTTCAGAATATAATCAAACGCGGCGAATTCGATAAGCTCACCAACATGGATTTGACTGTCGAAGCCTCATCCGGAGACCAGCACGAAGTCATATTCAGCATCGTCGTTCCGATGATGGACGAAAGCACATTTAACGGCTTTATCGGCACATTTCGTGACATCACCGAGCGTGTTCGCGCCCAGCGCGAAGTTAAGTATATGGCTCAACTGGTCGATGGCGTCTCTGACGCAATTATTTCGACGAACGACGAGTTTAAAATTGCATCTTGGAACAATGCCGCCGAAAAGCTCTATGGCTGGAAAGCACAGGAGGTCGTCGGGAGGCCGATAAGCGAAGTCCTCAAGACAGAATACCCCGACGGCGAAAACTCAGAGCAGACGGATGGCGAGGTCGTCCAAAAACGCAAGGACGGTAGCGAGATTATCGCACTGCCGGCGGTTTCGTTCCTAAAAGAAGAGGGCAAGGAATCCAGCGGCATGGTCGTAGTCTATCACGACATCACCGACAGAAAACACGCCGAGAGCGAGCTTAAGAAGAGCTTCGAGCGCCTCAAAAAAGTCTTTGACAGCGTGGTCGATGTCATCGGTAAGATTGTCGAGGTGCGCGACCCATACACCGCCGGCCACGAGCGGCAAGTCGCGAAGCTGGCCGTGGCGATTGCCAAAAAAATGGAGTTTTCTAAAGAGCAAATCGATGCCATAGGCATCGCCAGCGCACTTCACGATATCGGCAAGGTATATGTCCCATCGGAGATTCTCAGCAAGCCGGGGATTTTGAGCAGGCAGGAGTTCGAGCTGATAAAAGTGCATCCCGCGCTCGGATTCGAGATTTTGGAGACTATCGATTTCCCGTGGAAAATATCGGACATAGTTCTTCAACACCATGAAAGGCTTGATGGCTCGGGCTATCCGAACGGCATCAAGGGCAAAGACATACTCCTCGAAGCGAAAATTATCGCCGTGGCCGATGTCGTCGAGGCGATGTCCTCGCACAGGCCATATCGCCCCGCGCCGGGGATAGAAGCCGCGCTTGACGAGATAGCGAAAAACCGCGGGAAGCTATACGAACCGAAAGTCGTCGATATTTGCATCCGCCTTTTTCGCGAGGATTGCTTCACACTTTAGGGGGTGAATATGTGCATGATGGCGAGCGATTTTTCAGAATTTTCTAACAATAAACCGCTGGTAATCGTGGTCGAGGACGACGAGAGCATGAACCGCCTGCTCCAGCGAATAATCGCGAGAGCAGGATTTAAGGTGACTGGCGCTACGAACGGCAAACAAGGCATCTCGCTCATCGAATCTGCCCAGAACGGCTTTCTCGTGCTCGATTTTTTCCTGCCGGACATGAACGGAATGGAGTTCATCGAGGCTCTGAAGAACAGCCATCTCGATATCCCGTATATCATCCTCACCGCCCACGGCGACGAGCAAATAGCCGTTGATATGATGAAATCCGGCGCACTGGATTATGTAATGAAATCGCCGAATTTATTCGAAACTATTCCCAATATCCTTGGGAACGCATTAGATAAGGTCGAAACTGCGCGTAAACTCAAAGTCGCCGAACTCGAGCTTCGCCGCGCGAATGAACAGCTTGAGGAGAAGGTGCGAGCACGCACTACCGAACTTTCCGAGGCCAACGAGAAGCTCAAGCAAACTATGGCAGACCTCGAACGATCCAACCGGGAGCTTGAACTATTCGCGTATCATGCATCGCACGACCTCAAAGAGCCGATTCGCAAGGTCTTGGCGTTTGGCAAACTGCTGAAGGAGAAGATAGGCGCGAGGCTCGACGCCGATTCACTGGAAAATCTCGAATATCTCATAGACGGTGCCGAGCGCATGATGAAGATGATCGACGGCCTGCTCTCATATTCGCGCGTGACGAGCAAATCCGCGCCGTTCGAAGAGGCCGACCTTGGCGAGATTGTGAGCAATGTCGTGAAGTTCGACATCGCCGAGAGAATCGCCGAGACCGGCGGAAAAGTCGAAGTCGTCGGCCAACTTCCGAGAGTCAACGGCGACCGCATTCAGCTTCATCAGCTTCTGCAGAACCTCATCTCGAACGGCCTCAAATTTCACCGTAACAACATCCCCCCAAATATAAATATATCCGCCGCACAGAGCAACGGCCACGTGGAAATCGACATCACCGATAATGGGATAGGCATCGATGAAGCGGAAAACGATGTTTTTTCTATGTTCACGCGCCTCGATACGAGGTTCGAGGGAAGTGGAATCGGCCTTGCAGTGTGCAAAAAAATTGTCGAGAGACACGGCGGAAAAATAGGCCACAGAGCCAATCCCGATGGCGGAACCGTATTTTGGTTCACGCTTCCAAGCTACGCAAATCAACTCACTCACGAAGGAGTTCAAAATGAAGGACAACGATAATCGCGCCGTCAAAGTTCTTATCTGCGACGACGATTCCGCCGACCGCAAGATTCTGCGGGAGATTCTCTCGCGAGTTCGCGACAGAGAGTTTGAAATCACCGAAGCCGGCACGAAGGAAGATATTTCGACTGCACTCTCTACCAACCCGCCGGACTTGATACTTCTCGATTTGGCAATGCCCGAGAAATCTGGCAAAGTGTGGCTGGCGGAGATTGTCGAGAAGGAGATTGCACCCGTGGTGATTATCACCGGGCACGGCGAGCTTGAGGATAGCTTTGAAGCGATGCGCTTCGGCGCGCTGGCCTACATCTCGAAGAACTGGCTCGCCGACCTCGATATCGCCGTGCCGACTATGAAGCGCACGGTCAACTATGCCCTCGACCAGTGGTTCCTCGAGCGCGACCTTGAATCGCAAATGAAGGAGATCATCGGCGAGACGAAAATCCTTATCTGCGACGACGACCCCGCCGACCGCAAACTGGTCAAATCGTATCTCGAAAAACTCAAACGCCTGAAGCTGAACATCGAAGAGGCAGGCGACTTCGACGAGATTTCACGAGCTATCGAGCACAGCAAATACGACCTAATTCTCATGGATCATTCCATGCCGCACCGATGCGGAATCGAGTGGGCAGAGGAGATACTCCGCAGAAAGCTCGCGCCGGTGGTAATGATTACATCGCACGGTTCGGAGGAGTTGGCCGTCGAGGCTATGAAGTTAGGCGTCTCCGACTACATTTCCAAAGAAATGCTCTCGGCGAACAAACTCTACAAGGCAATTAGCAATGTTTTAAGATAGCACTACTAACAAAGGACGGGCTGTATGATATCACCCCTGTTTGAGCAACCCTGACGGGAGGTTTGCCCGTCCTAAAAAAAAATTGCGTCCTCCTTACGCAACCCCGTTTCGTCCCTCATTCCGAAGCGGGGATTTTTTATCCCCATCCGTTTGCAATTTCCGTTTGACTCGCGGGATGTTTTGTATTATTATTGGATATCAAGGTTTAATCAAGGAGATTGGCGATATGAAGGCTATTATGAACGATAATGAAATCCAAATGATTCCGCAACTTCTCGAAACAGCGGCCGAGAGGCTCCCCGAGCAAATCGCCCTCATGGTGTTCGACGACAACGGCGATGCGCTCAAGATAACTTACGGCCAGTTCCTCAACAACGTCCGCAAGCTGGCATCGTTCATCCAGCGCAAGGGTTTTAAGAAAGGCGCGCATATCGCGATTTTGGGGAAGAACTCCCCCGAGTGGGCGACCGCATACCTCGCAATCCAAACCGCCGGATGCGTGACAATTCCACTCGACCCTGCACTCCGTCCGCAGGAGCTTCGCCATATTCTCCGGCACTCCGAAGCCGTTGCGCTGTTCAACGAAAGCAGATTCACCGCGCCGCTCACAGAGGAAAACGGCACACATCCGGTGCGCTACTACGAGCTGGAGGACATCTGGGGCATAATCGACGCCGAGAAAGCACCTCTCCCCCCGCGCTACGAAATCAACCCATCGCTTCCCGCGTCGATAATTTACACATCCGGCACCACCGGCTCGCCCAAGGGCGTCGTGCTTTCTCATGCGAATATCGTGAGCAATGTTCATGCAATGAAAAAACACATTGACCTCTTCCCCGAGGACACGTTTATCTCCGTCCTGCCGATACACCATAGCTTCGAGGGAACCTGCGGCTTCCTCACGCCGATTAGCATCGGGAGCGGCGTTTGCTATGCGCGTGCGCTCCGCGCCAAGGAAATCCTCGAGGACATTCAAGCCTCGGGCGCGACTATCATCCTCGGCGTGCCGCTACTCTTCGAGAAAATTTACAACGGCATTCGCAAAGGCATAGACAAGAAGGGTTTCGTGGCGAAAGCCGCGTTCGGCTCGCTGATGGGCGTGACCAAACTTCTCGACAGCACAGTCTCCGAGCGCTCCGGCGTGAAAACGATGAAGCCGTTCCGCAAGAAGGCCGGCTTCGGCAATCTCCGCCTGATGATCTCCGGCGGCGCGGCGATTCGCCCCGAGGTGGTCGAATTTTTCAACAGCTTCGGCGTTGCATGCCTGCAGGGCTACGGCCTCTCGGAGACATCGCCGGTTTTGGCCGCGAACCCCATCGACAGCAAGAAAGCCGCGTCGGTAGGTCCCCCGCTGGACGGTGTCGAGATTAAAATTTACGAGCCGAACGCAGACGGCGTTGGGGAAGTATTGGCGAAGGGGCCGCCCGTGTTCGGAGGATATTACAAAAACGAGGCCGCCACAAAAGAGGCCTTCACGCCCGACGGATGGTTCCGCACGGGGGATTTGGGCAGGCTCGACGACGAGGGATTCCTCTATATCATGGGGAGGGCGAAGGATGTCATCGTCACGGCGGCGGGCAAGAACGTCTATCCTGACGAAATCGAGGAGCGAATCAACTCGTCGCCGCTTATCACGGAGTCCATCGTCATTGGCGCGAAGCGCGGGAACGACGAGGTGCCTTTCGCAATAATCGTGCCCGATTATGATGGTCTCGACAAGCATTTCTCCAGCAAATGGACGGACGACGATGTCCAGCGCGCGATAAAAGAGCTAATCGAGCGCGTGAACTCGGAAATCGCGCCGTTCAAGCGCATCAAGGGCTTCAAGCTTCAGCAGGAGGAATTCCCCAAGACATCGACGAAGAAAATCAAGCGCTACCTATATCACGGCGAGGGCTTCAGCGTGGAGTAGGGAGCATTTATCCTGTGGCCTTTCCTCATTGGAAGATATGCGCACCGGCGAGTAGTTCAAAGCGGGATCAGTGGGGAAGAAATATTTCACGCATCTTAAAAAAGCCGGCGCAAGACCGACCACTACGGATTTCCCCAGCAACCGATGAGCCGTGCATAGCCTCCCTATAACTCTGACTCAATGCTCAAATTATGAAAGATATTTAGTAAAGTTTATGTCAACTAAACATAGTCACATAGACCCATTTATTGCAACGCTACCAAATACTCAAATATCCACTTGCACGAAGGAAGTCATATCATTATCTTACAAGACAATTTTTTCAATCAAACGGAGGAATTATGACCGCGAAAAGGACACCGTTTTACGAGAGACATATCGAGGCCGGAGCGAAGATTGTTGACTTCGCAGGCTATCGTATGCCCATGCTATACAAGGGGATAGTGCCGGAGCACCTGCGCGTCCGGCAGACAGCCGGCATCTTCGACCTGTCGCATATGGGCGAGTTCTTCCTCGAGGGCGCTGGCGCTGTGGACTTCATCTCCAAGATGACGACCAACGATCCGACCACAGTCGAAATCGGGCAGTGCCAATACAGCGCAATGTGCTATGACAACGGCGGCATCGTGGATGACCTCTTGGTTTATCGCCTCGGCGATGCCGAGTGGATGCTCGTCGTCAACGCCTCGAACCTCGAGAAAGACTGGGAGTGGCTCAAAAATCATCTTCCGGAAAACCCCGACTTCAGCTTCGAGAACCGCTCGGAAGAGATAGGCCTTCTTGCCATTCAAGGCCCGGATGCACAGAAAATCCTCCAAAAACTTACAAGCTACGACCTCGAATCCATGGGCTTCTATCACAACGCCCGCGCGAACATCGGCGGTCACGAGGGGGTGCTCTTCTCGCGCACGGGATACACCGGCGAAGACGGCTTCGAGCTATATCTCGACCCCGCGATTTGCCTCGACCTTTGGGACAAAACTCTGAAAGCCGGCGCGGAGTTCGATGTCGAGCCTATTGGCCTCGGCGCGAGGGACAGTCTCCGCCTCGAGATGAAATACGCTCTCTACGGCAACGACATCGACCAGAATACCAACCCATGGGAAGCCAATCTCGGCTGGATAGTCAAGCTCGAGAAGGGCGATTTCATCGCAAGGGAAGCTCTCATCGACGCAAAGACAGAGGGCATAGGGCGTAAACTCGTGTGCTTCAAGCTCCTCGAACGCGGCTTCCCGCGCCACGGTTATCCCATCCGCTCAAGCGGAGAGGAAATCGGCGTGGTCACGAGCGGCACGCACTCGCCGTCTCTTGATATAGGCGTTGGCATGGGATATGTCAAAACCGGCTTCCACAAACCGGGAACAGAGATTCAGATTGTCATTCGCGATCATCCCGTGAGGGCTATCGTCGAGAAGCCGCCGCTTTACACGGGTGGCTCGCACAAATAATGCGCGTCGATGTCCTCTTCACGAGGCGCGACCTCGAGGCGATTCCCCGCGAGAGCCTTGCCGGCTCTACCTGTGTGGTCATCGATGTCCTTCGCGCGTCAACAACATTGACACAGGCGATTGCCGTCGGTGCCGAGGAAATCCACATCGCGGACAGCCCGGAGGAGGCTTTCGCAATGAAGCAGAATCTGGGCGAAACTGCGCTTCTCTGCGGCGAACGCGACGGCCTCATCATCCCCGGATTCGACATCGGCAATTCCCCGATGGACTATACGACAGAGACCGTCGGCGGACGAACGCTAATCTTCGCATCGACCAACGGAAGCCGAACCCTCATCGCCTGCAGAGATGCGGATGAAGTCCTAATCGGCGCGTTCATCAATATGCCTTCACTCATCGATGAGATTCAACACGCCGAGCGGCTTCTTTTAGTCGGCTCGGGTAAGCTCGGTCGATTTGCTATCGAAGACGCGATTTGCGCAGGCATGATTTTCGAAGAGCTTGTGCGAAAGGGCAAGCGCCCCGTCCCGCAATCGGACTCGGCAGTCTGCGCGAAGTGGCTGTTCGAGCGCTTTCTCGCTTCCCCGGACGACACCCTCGCCCACGCCGAACACGCGCAATATCTTTGCAGTCTCGGCCTCGCCGAGGATGTCGCGTTCTGCACTCAAATAGGCTCGCATCGCATCGTGCCGAGATTCCAAGACGGCATCGTGAAGCCGTGAAGCGCAACTTCGACAAGCTCTCGGCGAACAAACGAAAGAGCGTCCTCCTTCGCTCGGTGAAGAAAGCTGTCGGCATGTTCGGCCTCTTCGAGGACGGCGACCGCGTGATTATTGCCGTCAGCGGCGGAAAAGACTCGCTCGTTCTTATGGACATCCTCGCCGAACGTTCGCCGTGGTGGGCGCGGACAGTCGAGTTCGTGCCTGTTTTCGTGGATTTGGGATTTGCGGAAGAAGCCGACGATTTCGGAGACCTTCGGGAGTTTGCATCGGCGCGTGGGATGGAGCTGAAAATCGCCCACCGCAAAGAAATCGCCCGCATCTCAATAGGCAATGACAGGCCGCAGAATCCGTGCTTCATTTGTAGCCGAATGCGGCGCAAAGCACTCATCGAGACAGCGGAAGAACTCGGCGCCAACAAAATAGCCCTCGGCCATCACCGCGATGACGTTCTCGAGACCTTCCTGATAAACGCCTTCTTCGGAAGGCAAATCGCCGCGATACTTCCCAACCAGAGCCTTTTCGAGGGGCGTTTCCGCTTGATTCGCCCGCTCTTTCTCGCCAGAGAGGGGCAGATAAAATCTTACGCGGATGCCTTCGCCTTCCCCGACCTCTCCCGAAAGTGCCCTCTCGATGGCGAGACAAAACGAGATTATGTGAAGCGCCTTCTGAAAACGCTCGAACGCGAAAACCCCGGCCTCAAGCGCGATCTTTTCCGCGCGCTCTTCCACCCAAAGCCGGAGTATCTCCTTGGTCAATACACGAAGACCGCCCGCGCTAACGATAAGGACACTTAACACTTATGTTGCGCTACGATTTCTCGTCGCTATCGCTCCTCGAAATGACAGAAACAAAGCTTACGAACGATAAAGAATAATATGGACGCCCTATCGGGTCGCTCTATCTCCTTGCACTTTGCAAAATGCAAGAGCTTTTCATCGGAGAATCGGAGCGTAAGCAAATGCCCTTCCTTTCGCAAAACATTTAATAACAATGCTTTACGGAAGGGCTTGCGTTTTGGCACGGACATTGCACCTGTGTATTGCGAAACTTGAAAACGAACTACTTTTTTAACCAATTGCCGAGGAGGGCAAAATGAAAAAAGGTTTCACACTAATCGAGCTCATGATCGTCGTCGTTATCATCGGCATCCTTGCCGCGTTGGCGATCCCGAGATTCATGGCCGCTTCCAAGAGAAGCAAAATTTCTGAGGCACAAGGTGTCGTCAAGCAGATCTGGACAGCCAATCAGGTCTATTTCGAGGAGCATGGCAACTATGTTGCCGCATCGACTGACATTTTCGGAGCGGGAACTATTCCAACCGGTCTGGTCATCAATGAGCCAAGCGGCGAGCCTCGTTTCATCTATGACATCCTTCCTGATGGTGGCGCTAAAGGTTCTCCGAACACCGCTGTTGATGCTTCATTGTCTGATGTTACTCCAATCACAATCAATGCGGCTGGTGTCATGCAAGGCGGCACATTCTAAGGTAATCTTAGATATGCGTCTTCAAGGGTGTCTTTATGGCACCCTTTTTTTATTGCAAATCTCGTTATTTTTCGTTTAATTAAGCTATCATGGAAAATACAAAAAACCCTTCGGCAAATATTAAATTCCTCGCTATTCTTGGACTCGTTGTCATCACCGTGCTGGTTTTCTGGAACGGTCTTTATGGCGACTTCGTTTGGGACGATATTTTTCTAATCTCCGAAAACCCGCAAATCCACCGAGATAATCCTGCTGATTTTTTCACAGAGCAATTTTTCCCGGCGCAACGATGGAACAGGCCTGGATATTATCGCCCTATGGTGATCTTCTCCTATTGGGCGGACTATCAGCTCTTCGGAATGAACCCGTTCGCATTCCATGTCACTAATCTCGTTTTGCATATTCTCTGCGTCTTGCTGTTTTTCGATGTTCTTGTCGGGCATTTCAAGGTTTTCAGCTTCGGTGCCGCGTGGCTCGCGTCGGCAATATTCGCGCTTCATCCATATCATACCGAGTCGGTGATGTTCATAAGCGGCAGGACCGACCTTCTGGGGACACTGTTCTTCCTTCTCGCACTTATTCATTACATCGAATTCCGCGAGAGCGGCCGTGCGCTCCCCGTGTATCTTGCGGTCGGGGCGTTTGTGCTTGGACTTCTGTCCAAAGAACTAATCCTAATTTTCGTTCCCGTTATACTCATCTGGGAGTTTTTTCGCGATGACAGGCGAAGTTTGCAAAATGTCGCCGTCTCGGTTTCGCCCTTCGTCGTGACAACGCTGTTCTACATGCCATTGCGAGCGATTATTTTAGGAAGCGCAGAGAGAACGATAAGCGCGACATCGATTGTTTCTGGACTGGGGTCGAGGCTTTTTTATGCCCCCGTAATCTTCTCTAAATACCTTCTCATGCTGGTTTTGCCGGCGCGTTTCAATGCTTTTAGATATGAGGAGTATCACCGCCATTTCGCAGGCTCGATACGGCTCGGCCTCGGAACAGTCGGGGGAATCTTGGCGGCAATAGCCTTCGTTGCCCTGATAATATACCTACTTGTCAAGGGGCGTCGCGCGCTGGCCTTTTGGCTGTCGTTAATTCCCATAGGCCTTCTGCTCGTTCTGAATATCATCCCAATCCCCGCCGCGCCTATTTCGGAGCGCTTTCTCTATCTTCCGAGCTTGGGCTTCGCTGGGGCGGTGGGTTTGGTAGTGACGAGATTGAGCGATAGATTGAAAGCAATAAACCCGCGAACATCGATATTCGCATTTGTTGCAATCGTATTGCTATCTTACTATTCGGCTATGATTTACGTGAGAAGTTTCGACTGGAAAAATGAGTTCATGCTATTTACCTCGCTTATTATTGCCGAGCCTGAATCGGCGGTGGGGCATACGGGATTGGCGAAACAATATGGCGAGATGGGCGAACACGACTCGGTCATCTACCACGCAAAAGCCGCAATAGAAAGCGACCCCACCATTTTCCCTGCATGGCTTTCGCTGGCGAACGCTTATGTATTTCTCGAGCGTTTCGACGAAGCCGAAGATGCACTCATGAACGCGGCGGCTCTCTCCCCGAACAATGTCTATGTCTATAACGCTTACGGCAATCTCGAGTCCAAAAGGGGGAATTACGAGATGGCCAAGCGCTTCTACGAGAGAGCGGTTGCCATCGCCCCCAACTACTATCACGCAAACTATAACCTTGCAAGGCTTGCCCATAAGGAGAAGAACTACGGGGAAGCGCTTCGTTATCTCGAATTAGCCAGACAGTCAAACCCAAAAAACCCCGAGTTATATCGATTTAAGTCCATTGTCCTCTCCGAAATGGGTGAAAACGAGAGGGCGCGCGAGGCATGGGCGGAATATCTTCGCCTCCCGGGAGTCAAGGTCGGGGATTTCGTTGGCGATGATGATGCGCCGGGGGTCATTCCAAAATCAATGAGGAAGCCATGAACGATATTTTTTACATGCTTGCGCTTTTCATTCTCGGGCTTCCGATAGGGAGCTTCCTGAATGTCGTGATATGGCGCCTTCCGCGCGAGGAGAACATCGCGTGGCCGCCTTCGCACTGCCCCAAATGCGGCGAGAAAATTCGCCCGTTCGATAACATTCCGGTATTCAGTTATATCATCCTCGGCGGCAAATGCCGAAACTGCAAGGACATCATCTCCATTCAATATCCTGTCGTGGAGCTATCGACGGCGGTCTTGTTCGCGCTCGCATGGCCGCTGACCGGCTCGCAACTCGGCTGGGAGCTTACTTCTGCCGTGATTTTCACCGCAGTGGCAATCGCAGTGACGGGCATAGACATCCCGCACAAAATCATCCCGGACGAGCTGTCAATTGGCGGATTGGCCGTAGGGCTTATTCTCGCGCCGCTCCGCGCGGGAGCGTGGTCGGGGCTTTGGTGGGCGTTTGTGTCGGCACTATTCGGCGCACTTTTGCTGTTTCTCGTCCGCGTGGGGGGCAAGGCGATTTTCAAGAAAGAAGCACTCGGCTTCGGCGATGTCAAACTCATCGCCATGATAGGCGCGTTTGTGGGGTGGCGCGGCGTTCTTCTGACGATTTTCGCAGGCGCGCTATTGGGATCAATCGGAGGAGTAATCGCCATGGCGTTCTCGAAAGAGGCGCGCGAGGAGCGGCTCATTCCTTTCGGGCCGTTTCTCATGGCCGGTGGGCTTGTCGCGCTCTACTTCGGCGAGGGGATAATAAGCTGGTATGTGACTAATTTTTGGGGCTGACGGCGTCGGCGACCGGCCTGCCGAGGAATACCGGCTCTCCCACTTCGGAAAAATAAATCCGCCACTTGCCGCGCTCGAAACGTAGTTTGTGTATAGCTTCCATGCGGTTGTCGCGGAAATTCCCCGTGCCGCTTCTGTCCGTGGCCGTCACCACCGTGCGCACCTGCGCCACATCGCCAATTTCGCCGAGAAGCTCTATCGTATCAATCGAATAAGCGACATCAAATTCATCGAAGAAGCTCACCAACAGGGTTCCGGCGACTGCCGCGCGCGGGCCGGTGACAGTCTCGAGATATGCTTCGATATCCTCGTTCTCCATAGCGAGATAGCTTGAACGGACTGTTTCTTCCGGCGAGGGCCTCTCGACAGAGCAGGCGAAAAAAACTGCAACAACAGTGATGACTAATGCAAAATTTCTCATCTCCCCTCCTAATTCTTGTTAAATTTGGTCTCTTTTTCGATGACATTTCCCACAATATCCCTCGCGACGATTCTCAATGTCCGCTCGCCGCGCTCGAAGCGCTCGACGTTCACCAAGAGTTTGCGGCTGTCCGGGTCGTATTCGCACGGCGTCCACTCGCCATCGATGTAGCAGTCCGGAAGGACATCGTTTGAGAAGCCGGACAGGTCGTCGCGAATGGTCGCGGTGGCGAGCCTCGTTATGTTCGCGCCCTCGCGGAAGTCGAACTCCAGCGTCGGCGCGAGGGTATCGACAGCGAACCCGAACACGCCGAACGCGCCGATATTGCCCTTGAGATTATTATGTCTGTCGAAATTATTGCTCGTGAAGATAGTGTCGCCCCGCCAAATTTGGATGAGGCAGTTGAAATCGTTTTGCCTGTCGAAAAGCCCCATCGCGAAGGAAATTTCCGCCCTCGAGCGGAGCATCGCGCCTGCGGGCTGAATCGAGTAGCGTTCGCTCATCAAGCTGTCGGCGGGGATGCGCTCGGCGCGGGCGAGAAATGGGAAGAACGTCCCGCCATCGGGGATTGTCAACCGGCAGAGGCCGTCGAAGAGGTCGATTCGCGCGCCATCGCGGACGACGAAGACATCGGGCGTGAACTCGATTTCGCCCTCGCGACCAACGAGCGTCAATGATTTGCCCGCCTCATAGCCAAATAGCCGGAACGCGAATGTAATGCTGTCCTCCATCTCGGGGAATAGCAGGCCTTCGCGGAATTTCAGGCGTGGAAGCGCCGATGGGGGCGCGTCGTATTTGGCCATGACGATAATATTGTCCGCGCCGAAAATCTGCGTCGAAAGTTCGGCGCTTGCGCTATTCTGTCGCCAAAGCGCAATGGGATTCGCGCCATTAGTGGGACGGATTCTGGCGAAAACGGCATCGCCGGAGACCGAAGTCGGCGAGCCGTCGAACGGCATTCTATCGCGGAGCATATCGCCACCTATCGAGAACTCGAAGCGCAGTCCTATCGTGTCCTCGGCTGTGATGTCGCTCACAAATTCGATAGCGTTCTCGGCCGTCTCGGCGGTGAGGCCGATATTTGGCAATCTCTGCGCTGGTTCGACGATAATCGCTTGTTCGGTGGAGTTCCCCCGCGAATCGACAAGCACGAGGCGCAGTTCGAGAGGCTCATCCTCAATCTGGATAACGCCCGCGCCCTCGAAAGTCCCCTTAAGAAGACCGATATCCGCGCCGAATGGGTGTTTCAGCCGGAAAGGCGGCCTCCGGAGGCCGAACTCTTCCTGAACACCGAGGTCAAAAATCAGGCCGGCCTGTCGATTCTGCGAAAATGAGAGGGTGTCTGCGTGAAACTGATAAATCGTTTCGCCGTCGTGATGCAGAGAGATATTGCCGATACCATAGCGGTTAGGATTTGTTGTGCTTTCCAAATCGAACGCCTCGATTGCGAGGTAGAAATCGCCCGATGCCTCGAAGCGGATGGGTCTTCCGGATTGGGGGAGAAGTCTCGCGGGCTTGTATCGCCCGTTCACGGCGGCGTTATTGCCGAAAGGAACCGCCCATATCGCCGTGATTGTCGGCGGGAGAACATCGCTGGTAATGAATCCCACGATGGCCGGGTCGAAAGGCCTGTCCCAGCCGTCGCGAAGCTCGAAGTGCAAGTGTGCGCTCCCCGCGCCGGTGCTTCCGCTGAAACCCAGCGTGTCTCCGGCTCTGAAAGCAAGCTCGCCTTCTTTGAACCACAGCTCGGCGAAGTTCTTGCGCTCCTTCATCTTATAGTCGAAAAGACGCTGTTCGATTGTCTCATGGAAGCCGCTGAGGTGCGCAAAAACAGCAATTCGGTCGCCGGCCATGCGATAATAGATGACCTTGCCGTATCCCCATGGAGAGCAACGAATTCGGACGACGGAGCCGTCGCCGATTGCGATAATAGGCATGCCCTCGCCCGCTGGTGTGCGGAAGTCAATCCCCGCGTGGAACCTCCCAACGCGGAACTCTCCGAAAGAACTCGTGAGTTGGGGAACACAGTCCAGCGGCCAGATGAGGCTCTCGGCGTTCGTCGCGGAGATTGAGAGAAAAATCAGCAGAAATGCCGAAGCGATGCGTCTCATTTGACGATGTTATAAGAGAGCGTCACCTGATGGCTCATGCCGAGTCCCTCGGAGTAGTTGACGAGAACGTAATCCAGCTCTATTCCCGCTTTGCGGAAACCGAAGCCAGCCGAGAAGTTGCGCGTGTCGTGGCCGGGAGTGAATCCCGCGCGGAGGACGGCGTAATCGGTGAGGTTGGCCTCCGCGCCGACGGCGAACCAACCGGACATGCGGTCGGGCTTGATGAAGTCGGCTGAAATCGCGCCGTAGTCGAGGATATCGACGGCCATGCCTGCGCGGTAGGTCAACGGAAACCTTTCGCGATACTTTTTGAAAACAACGTCGCCGCCGTAGTTCTGAACGGCTATGCCCGCCGAAACCCATCGATAGTTCGTCGCGAGGCCGAGATCGAAAGCCCATCCGTCGCGCGTGTCTTGATCGATTCGCTCGTGCACCCATTTGGCTGACGCACCTAAGTCGATAACGTTTTCGAAGCGTTTGGCCGCGGTGAATTGCGTGTATAGTTGGTGCGAAGTGAAGGTGTAGTCCGGATCGGCGGTAGGGCCGCTTCGCGCTTCGATTTCGCCGGAGTCCATGAGGAAAAGGCGCACCGCGCCCGCCCAGTTTCCGTATGCTTTGCCGGCATAAATGCTCGAATTGAAGGTCTTCTCGCGCATGTAGCTGTAAGACGCGCCGGTTGACAGTGTTCTTTGCTCGAACAAAGTCGCGGGGTTGGCATTGCCGGCGGCCTTAAGACCGCCAGCCGCAGTTGCGGAACCTCCGAGCGCTTCGTGCGCGGCACCGGCATTGAGCCAAAGAAAAGCGCCCGTAGGGAGCGTCATATCGCCGTAGATAGTCTGTCCGTGGGCAATTGTAAGAGCTAATGCAATCACAAATATGGCCGAAACAAGTCTCATGTCCGCCTTCGATAGTTAAAATCCATGTCTCGAACTAATCTAATCAATTATCGTGCCAAAAGCAAGACGAAGAGGGACTTTTCACGGATTAAGCGTCCGCGAGAGTGATCACGCCTCTCGGGGGCGTCGGCGGCCGTGGACGGCCAGCGAAGTAGTCGGGGCAAGATCGCCGCTTAGCGCGAAAGACTTTCCACCGACTACTTCGCTCCTTCCTGCGATTTATCAAATCGCAGGAAGGGCCGACGCCCCCTCGCGGGATGAAGGAAAATTATGATAGCAATAGAAGAAACAATCGCTTTTTGGCTTGCCATTTTTAATTGATGCATATATTATTTTTTAACTTTAATTCAAACATTATGGCAATAAAACAAAAAAAGCACTCAAAACAACACCAGCCCGCACAAAGTTTTGTCATCGAGCCTCACCTGTTCTTCACATTGGCAGTATTGCTCTCTATTTGCGGCATAGTCGCTGTGCTCTTAACGACCGGTCATTACGGCCCCGGACTGACGACCGATTCGGTTTACTACGTCTCGTCGGCGAGAAATCTCGCCCAAGGGGACGGCTTCGTCTCGTTCGACGGCACGCCGATGTTGAGCTGGCCGCCGCTATACCCGATGGTTCTGTCGGTCTCGGCGTTCTTGGGCGGAGATGTAATCGAATTTGCGCGATGGTTCAACGCGCTTCTTTTTTGCCTGATAATACTCTTGACCATAACTATTACCGAGAAGATTTACGGCTCGCGACTCTGCGCGCTCATCGCGGGGCTTCTCATGCTCTTCTCCGGCACGGTATTAAATGTTTCGATCAACATTTGGAGCGAGGCACTTTTCATAGCGTTAATCCTCCTCGCAACCATTTTCGCCCATAAAATCGCTGTGAGCGAAAAAACCGAGACGAAACATGTCATTCTGTTCGGCACGGCAACGGCCATGGCGTGCTTGACGAGATACGCCGGCGTCGCAGTTTATCTGGCAGGCGTATTATTCCTGATGATTTTAGCAAGCGCTTCTTTGAAAAAGAAGCTGTATTTAGTCACGATATACTCGGCCTTCTCGCTACTCCCGATAGCGATATGGCTTGCCCGCAACATCATTCTGCACGGCTCGATGACCGGCCCCCGGACGCCCGGGACGGCGGGATTTTTCGAGAACATTGTCCTCGTTATCCGCCAGACGGCTTTCGCTCTTTTCTACAATAGTTCTATCGGGGTTATCGCCCTTGTTCTCGCCGCCTTATTCGCAGGAATCTTCGGCTGGAAGATATTCAGGAAATCCGGCAAGTGGTCGTTCATTCTGCTATTCATTGCAGTTTATATCGCATTTCTCATCGTCACATCGAGCTTAGTCTCGTTCGACGCCATCAACGATAGGCTTCTCTCGCCGATTGTTCCTTTCGTGATAATCGCCATCGTTTGCGCTTTAGTCGAGGGCGGCAAATCGCTCAATAAGAATTTGCGGATTGTTCTAATGCTTTCGCTATTGGTGTGGGCGGTGAATTCCATCGTCTTCACAACCAAATTTGTCAACTTATCACGAACAAGAGGCGTGGGCTTCTATAGTTTGAAGATGTTCCGCGAATCCCCGCTCTTGAAAAGGGTCATCGAAGTTCGCCCCACGGGGCGAATATTCAGCAACTTCCCCGACTTGCTTTACATCAAAGCCGATGTCGAGGCGCTGTGGACACCAATGGCCGACGGCTCCCGGCGCGAACTCCTTGAAGACATCGAAGCAGGCAAACGGATCAACATCATCTGGTTTTACTATTCTTGGGGACGCACTGTGAATATCACGGAATTCCTTGCTCTGAATGATGAAATCACAATTCATGAAGCATTCCGAGATGGCTGGATAGGGACTTATCCCGCTGATCGGAGAATCGAACCCTCAGAATAAAAAAGGCTCCTCACGGAGCCTTTTCGATAGCTATCTAAACACCTTAGCTGGCGACGTTCAGCGAATCAACCCTAATGAACGGCACGAGCAGACTTCCGTAAACGAGCGATTGCTCGTCGCCGATTGCGGAAATCTCGCGAAGGTCGCTGTAAATATTGCCCGCGATTGACGCGTTCTTTACGCGCCCGACAAGCTGTCCCTTCTCGATTTTGAACGCCGTCCCGACGGGGTTCGAGAACGCGCCGGAGAGGATATTCCCCTGCCCAAGCCCTAAAACGCCCTCGACGAGAAGTCCCTCGTCTATGGATGCAATCATCTCATCCTTCGGGGTGTTGCCCGTTGCTACGGCAAGGTTCGACAAAGACGGCGACGGCGGGTTGAAAATTCCGCGTTCGCCGCAACCATTGGATTGCCTGCCGGATTTGGCCGCAGTCACCATGTCGAACACGAAACTCTTGAAAACGCCCTTATCAACAATGTCGATGCGCCTTTTGGCAAGACCTTCGTCATCGAAAGGCGAAGTTCCGACTCTGCGGTCGAGCGTTCCGTCGTCATAAATCGTGAGCTTCTCGTCGAAAATCTTCTCGCCCTCTTTGTCCACCAAAGGCGTCGAGCGGGTATAAACCGACCGGCCATTGATGCCCGCGCGAATCGGCAGTAGCAAAACCATCGAACCTTTTGGATCGAAGACAACCGGCATCCTCCCAGACGGCACGGTGACGATTTCCTCGGCCAATTCCATCTTGCGATGGAACGGCTCTGTCATTTTGCGAAGTTCTTCTTCCAAGTTCGGAAGGTGCGTCGAACCGGAGCCATCGCCTATCATGAAAACATCGCCCTCTTTGACTCTGTTGAGATAGCCGCCCCACGAGAGGACGGTCTTGGAATAACCATCGTCGAGGCCGCTGGTATTGGCGATTTTGGCAGTTATAAGCGTTTTGTGTGCCTCGAACATGAGGTCGGCGATTCCGCGGTATCTCTCGCAAAAGCCGATAAATGTCTTGCCGTAGCCGATTAAGTCTTCGATAGATAGCGCCGTGACGGCCTCGTCGAAAATGTCCGGCCGCTTGAATTCCTGCGCGCCGGGGAACTGAATATCGACCTGTTCGCCGAATTCCGCCGTGGCGACGGCGTTGTCTATCATTTGGTCGATGCCGTTAGGGTCGGTGGTCGCCGCGAAACCTATCTTGCCGTTTTTGACCACGCGCAGAGAATAGCCTTCCTTCTGGACAACGGAAGAGCGCTTGAGTTTCCAGCCCTCATACCCAATCTCGGTCGAATGGGATTTCACATAGAAGACCTCCGCGCTGTCCACGCGGCTTTTTACTTTATCGAGAATCTTTTTCATTATCTACCTCCGATGATGACATCTTTAATTCGGATGTGCGGCGAGCCGAAGCTGACTTTCGCGAGCTGTCCGCCCTTGCCGCAATTGCCTCCGCCCTTCGCCCAGACGAAATCGTTCCCTATTGCCTCGATATTCATCAAGGTTTGGAACAAATTCCCCTGAAGAACGACATTGCGCACCATTTCGGCTATCTTACCGTCGCGAATCATGAAGCCGTGTCCCGCCGAAAACGAGAAATTTTCCACCATAGTTTGTCCGCCGTAGGAATCTATGCAATAGACGCCCAGCTCGATATCGGCTATCATGTCCTCGAAAGGGACTGTGCCGTTTTCGATTGCGGTGTTTGTCATACGCACAATCGGCGGACTCAAATAGCTCTGTGCGCGGGCATTTCCCGTTAGCTCTTCGCCCATCTTGGCGGCGGTCTCGCGGTTGTGAATTCTCCCCACGAGGACGCCGTCTTTGATGAGATAATTCTTTTTGCACATCACGCCTTCGTCATCGACGACTATAGTTCCGCGAAGCGCCGGCTCGACCGTCCCATCTTCGATGACGTTAAGCTCTTTCGGGCCGAATCGTCTTCCGAGTTCCATCATCTCGCGTGCTTGTGGGTTGTCCATGATGTGGTCGGATTCGGAGAGGTGGCCGAAAGCCTCGTGGATGAAAACTCCGGCCAGCCTCGGGTCGAGGATGACAGTATATTTGCCTGCTTTGACCTCCTCGGCGTCGAGGAGCTGGTCGGCAATTTGACCTACGTGCGCTACGTGTTCCTCTTTGCCCTTGACATTCGCGAAGGTGCTTCTGCTTGTCCAGGAGTCGTGGCCGGACTGAACGTTATCTCCGTCACGGGCCATTGCCCGCACTGCGAGAAGGACATCCATGCGCTCTCGGAGGAAATAGCTACCTTCGGTGTTCGCAAAGAACACTTTCGAGAAGCTGTCGCCATATGTTGTGCTCGTGTCGATGAGCCTCTCCGCTGAGCCGCGTAGAACTTCGTCGTATTCTTTGATAATTCTGTGCTTCTCTTCGAGTGAGTGCTCGCGCGGATCGTCCTCCACTTCGGCGCGGATTTCTATATCCACGGGAGCGACTTTGGCCAGCTCAATCGGCTCTTCGGGCTGAATTGCCTTACTGCTTATGATTGCCTCCTCGACCCTCTTTTCGAGGTTGTCGAGCGAGTTGAAATGGACGAGGCCCCATCCGCCGCCTTTGGCCAAAGCGCGGACGCAACCGCCGACATCGGTTCCGGCGGAGATTTTGTCTATCTCGCCGTTTCTGTATGCTATCGAAGAGTTTGTGGAGTCCTCCACGCGGATTTCCACATATCCCTCGGCCTTTTCCAGTGCTTTTTTCAAGCGCTCTCGCATTGCGACCTCCGTTTGTGAATTAATAAAAAGTTATTTATTATACAAATTTTCGCCGACAGGTCAAATTCTATTGCGAGAAATTGTCCGTTACACTAAATTATGCCACGCAAACGCCGGGGCGTCGGCCTCCTCTGCGATTTCTCAAATCGCAGAGGAGAGCGAAGTAGTCGGTGGGAAGTTATCTGCACTATCCACCGATTTCGCCCCGACTACTTCGCTGGCCGTCCACGGCCGCCGACGCCCCCCCCGCGCGCGATCGGAGCGCAAATCACGGCCTGCGCGGTAATCAGCCCGATAACCGCGACATTCACAATATCATCTACGGAGCAACCGCGCGAAAGGTCGTTCGCGGGCTTGGCAAGCCCTTGCATGAACGGCCCGACTGCCTCGGCACAGGCGAGCCTTTGCGTGAGCTTATATCCGATGTTCGCCGAATCGAGGTCTGGGAATATGAGGACATTGGCTTTGCCGGCAACCGGACTTCCGGGAGCCTTGGAAGCCCCGATTTTCTCGATAAGTGCCGAGTCGGCTTGAAGCTCGCCGTCGATATTGATGTCAGGGCGTAGTTTTTGGACGATTTCGAGCGCGGAAAGCACTTTGTCGATATCGGGATGGTTGCTACTTCCCTTCGTAGAGAAGCTCAGCATTGCGACCACCGGCTCAATTCCGAGCAATTTTTTGGTGTTGTCGGCGCTGGCAATGGCTATCGATGCGAGTTGCTCGGGGTTGGGATTGGGTATTACCGCGCAGTCGGCGAATATTATAGGGTAATCCTTCTCGCCACGAAATTCCGGCATGACCATGATGAAAAAGCTGGACACTGCACGAATCCCCTCGGCCGTGCCAACCACCTGAAGCGCCGCACGAAGAACATCGCCCGTAGAATTCTTCGCGCCCGCGACGCTGGTATCTACCAAGCCTCTGCGAAGCATCATCGCGCCCCAAAACAGCGGATTGAGCAGGGTCTCGCGTGCGCCATCGATTGTCACGCCCTTGTGAGCGCGGAGCTTCTGGAACTCATCGGCAAATTCCTCGTGAAGCTCGCCTCCGGGCTGGGAGATTTCGACGCGGGAGATGTCCGCGCCCACTGCTTTTGCAAGCTCTCGCACCTCGTCAGGGTTCCCCACTATTACGACATCGCAT
>DSAF01000212.1 GCA_011388305.1 Candidatus Zixiibacteriota bacterium
CTACACATTTTCATTGAAATTTGATTAATTTTTAATAGACTCTCTTTAATTGAAAGGAGATAAAATGAAGGTTAAGCTGTGTTTCTCAGTCTTGATAATTCTCGCGGCGACAGCACCCGCAACAACGATTCACTTCGTCATGGTGAACGACTGCCACGCAGTAATGGAGCCGTTCGGCGTGCGCGATCCGATAACCCTCGAGGCACCCACCGGCGGATATGCCCGCGCGATAACGATTTTTGATTCGCTCAAGGCGCTGTATCCGGACATCATAGCCGTTCACGCTGGCGATATTCTGACCGGCGGAATGCTCTCTCCGATAACACTCGGGCGCGCGGTTTTCGACCTCTGGATGTCGGCGGGCGTGCAAACGTTCGCGCTGGGCAACCACGAATTCGACTACGGCTCGTTCGCGCTGGACTCGATACTCGGAACCATCGATGTGCCGCTTGTATCGGCAAACCTCAACGCAACGGGCTTTCCAAATTTGGAACGAAGTGTCGAGCCATATAGGATAGTCACCCACCCGCGCGACGGCGGCGGCGATGACATCCGAATTGCGCTCATCGGCGCGACAACGCAAGAGGCCAATCTCGCCGGATGGATAACTCCACTCGAGCTGACCGACCCCGTAGAAGCAATCGAAGACCTCGGCCTCCCCCACGACGCAGACTTCGCAATCGGCCTGACACACCTCGACATCTCCGAGGACAGGCTCGTCGCCGCGCTTCCGCACATCGATGTCGTCATCGGCGGACACGATCACTCGACGCTGTTCGAGCCTGAATGGGTCGAAGGGACTCCTATCGTCATGGCGGGAGCATATGTGCGCTATGTGGGGCACCTCACTCTGGAGTTCGTGGAGGGCGAAGGACTCCGCTTCGTGAACTGGGATGTTATTTCCGTCAACTCGAGCCTCCCGGAAGCACCCTTGGCGCGAGACCTGCTCGACAGCTATCGGGACGACATCACCGCGCACCTCGGCGTCGATCCATACACGACCGTGGCCTTCACCGCCGACTCGAATATATTAAATCGCGTCGTGCCCGGCGGAGTTCCCGGCCATGAAGACACACCGCTCGGCAACCTCGTCACCGACGCATATCGCCGTGCGCTGGGCACGGACATCGCCGCAGAGGCGCGCGGCTCGCTCCGTATGAGCATCTACAGCGGGCCGGTGACATTCGCCGACCTTTTCCGAGCAATGCCTATGGGATACGACCCCGCCACCGGCATGAACGCGCGGCTTATCAAGATGGAGTTCACCGGAAGCGCACTCAAACAACTTCTCGAGTATTCTTTCATCGGTGCGGCATTGAGCGCAGAGACTTTCCCGCAGTTCAGCGGGCTGAGCATGGCATATAACCCGCTCGGTGGATTCCTCAATAAAATCGACACTGACAGATTTTTTATAGGCGGAGAACCATGGAGCGCCACCGCAACATATACCCTTGGCGGAAGCGAGCTTCTCGTTCACGGACTCGACCTTCTATCATACCCCTATCCTGCGGTCGATACATCCGAAACGACGGCATATTTGGCGCTCGTCGCGCATTGCACAGCTCCGGACTTCGTGCCGACATACAGCTCCGAAGGCAGGCTATTCAACACGGTGACAGCTATTGCCGAGGCGTGGCCGAGACCCCTCAATATAAAGATTTCCGTCTCCCCGAACCCGTTCAATTCGGCGGTTAACATCAAGGTCGAGGCAGGCGATTGGGACATCGAGAGCGTGCAGATTTTCGACATTGCTGGAAAACTCGTCGAAGAGATTTTCGGGGACATCATCAGCAAAGGCGACAGAAATGGCGACGGGCGATGCGGAATACTCGAATTCATCTGGCGCCCGCGCAAGGCAATGCCTTCGGGCGTTTATCTCGCCCGCCCAAAGCTCATAGGAAATAAACGGTTGCCGGCCAAACGGCTGGTCTATCTCAAGTAAGCCCGTCAGCGACTACTGCGAGCGGAGTTTCTCCGCCAAACTCTGCAGAACTTCGGGATAGAGCGCATGTTCGACCTCCAGCACTCGCGCTTGGAGCGTTTCGGGCGTGTCATCGGGAAGGACGGGGACTTCGCGCACCGCGATGACCGCGCCCTCGTCGTATTCCTCGGTGACGAAGTGGACGGTGACTGCGGTATTATCGCGCCCGGACTCGATAACGGCCTCGTGCACATGAATCCCGAACATCCCCTTGCCGCCGAACTCGGGCAATGCTCCGGGATGGATGTTGACAATTCGGCCATCAAATCGCTGGATTAGCTCCGGCGGAATTTTCCGGAGATAGCCCGCCAGCGCGATGAAATCGACATCATGCGCTTCGAGCGTGCCCAGAAAGGCGCGGATGAATTCCTCGCGGCTGTCGAAATCTTTGCTGTTGACAACCGCCGTAGGGATGCCGGAATTTCGTGCCCTTTCGAGACCATAGGCGTTGGCATTATTGGACAAAACGAGCGCGATGTCCAAATCGAGCTTGCCGGATGAGGCCGCGTCGATAATCGCCTGAAGGTTCGACCCTCCGCCTGAAACAAAAACCGCGAGTTGCATTTTCTTCATGATAATTTTCCAAATTTGATTTCGCCCCCGACAACCGTCGCGCTCACCTCGATTTCGCCCATCGCCCAGTTGCCCGATAACACGGCCAAGTCGGCCGATTTGCCGACCGCGATTTCTCCCAACATCGCCTCCTCGCCCTCGGACTTCGCGGCGCCAATCGTGAACATCTCTATCGCCTCCTCGAGCCGAATCGCCTGATTCGCATTTGGATGCTCGACAGCGGAGAAAATGCCCGCCAGTGGGTCGATTGGCGTGATATAGCTATCCGAGCTTCCGGCGAGAACGACGCCCGCATCGAGGAGGTCGCGGTATCGGTTCGTCATGCGCCATCTCTCGCCGAGACGCCGGAAATACATGCCTTCCGCGCCGCCCCAGAGCCTCTCGAAGACGGGTTGAACGGCGAGCGAGATGCCATGCTCGGCGATTTTCTCGATTTGCTCGTCGCGCAGAAGCTCCGCGTGCTCGATGCGAGAGCGCCACGGCCGTTCGCTCTTGGGAATTCCCTCGATGGAGCGGAGAATCATGTCCACCGCGCCGTCGCCGATTGCGTGAACCGCCGTAGATAGCCCGGCTTTGCCCGCCCGCACGAACCAATCATCGAGCGCAGTCTGCGAGATTTCGCATTCCCCGAAATGCGACGGCATGTCCTCGTAGGGTTCAGTCAAGAATGCCGTTCGGCTTCCGAACGCGCCATCGACCATAGGCATACACCCGCCCACACGCGGGAGGCCAAGCTCTCGCGCCGTCTCCGGCTCGAGAGTTTCGAGGCGCGGGAAGGTTCTTATCGGCAGGTCGATTTCGCGGAGAATCCCTACCCATCGGGGACTGGGGATGAGCGCGCCGATAGACGCGCAACCTTTCGACAGCGCCTCTTGCGCGACCGCACGCGCCGAGTCGCGAAGCCCCTCGTCGCTGATACTCGCGAGCATGAACCTGTCCGCAACGACTTGCGCTTCGAGTGAGAGATGGCCCCGCTCGAAGTCGAAACCCTTCGCGGAAGTGAGAATTTCGCCGAAGATTTCGAGCGCCTTCGTGTTGGTGCAACTGGAGTGGCCGTCAACTCTTCGGATAAAAATCGGCTTCTCGGCGGATATTTTGTCCAGCTCCTCCCTCGATGGAAGCTCGCCGTCGCCTTCGGGCGAATAGCCGTAACCGTTTATACTGTCGTGGGTTGCGAGCCAATCTATGATTCCCTCGAATAGCTCGCTGTGAGTGCGATATTCTCCGGCATCGAACTCGATTGCCCGAATTCCCGTCTGGAAGAAATGGACATGCGCATCCCAGAACGCAGGCAGGAGGGACTTTCCGGCGATGTCGATAGTCATGTCGCAGGGGCACGGCTCGCCGCGCGGCAAGATTTCCGCGATGAGACCGCCCTCGACGAGCAAATCCACGCCTTGGGCGAATTTTCCGCCGATAAAGACCCAATCGGCATTGGCGAACAGCGTCCTCATTTGGCCATGAACTCGTAGCTAAGGTTGGTTGACAGGTAGAAAGTGGTCAGGTTATCGCCTCTAACATCGTGCCACTCGGGGGCATAGCTCGTGATGACATCGAAGCGAAGGCTCTCGTTAATCCACCAAGTGATAAATGCGCTTCCCTCGACGAAAACAAAGTCAGAATAAAGTGCGTATATTTCCGGAGGGTCATAGGTGTAAATCCTAATGCCTGCTTCGGCTTTTGCGTATAGCCATATCTTCTTGTGTTTCAACCAGTCCCAGCCAACTCGCGCGGAAATCTCGCGGAAATTGTCGGTCTTGACCGCCTCATCGGCCATGCTTATAAAGAATTTCGGCGCAATTTCCCCGCGCAAAAACGGCGAAAACGCCCACTCGACGCCACCGTCAATCTCAAAGCTCTCGCGATTTGAAAATATTTCGTTCGCCCAGTCATATCGATAGCCCTCGAAAGCGAATTTCGGGATGAGTGTCAACTTTTTTCCGGCTGATATTCGCGGAGAAACAAGGCCGTTTGCATACCAATAATTACCCCATAAAACGCCTCGATTATTCACTCTGCGCTCCGCTTCGATATCCGCACGAATGTAATTCTCCCCCCAGAATTTGTCCCAGTTAAAGTAAAAATTATTGCGAATATAATTCGCCTCGACCGTGTCCGGCGCAAAGCGAAAAGCGAACTGCCACGCCAAGCCCAGCTGGTCGTTCCCAAACAGCGGGTTGGTGAACTCTAACCTGCATCGCGTCAGCGAATAATCGTAAGTGTATGCCGACTCGCCGGAATATGTCTTGCCCTCGTAGGCGAAAAAGCCCGCGACCGCGCTCTCGTCCCACTTTCTGCGGAGCCTCAAAGAGCCTCTTCCCTTGGAATAGCCTACCCCTGCGCCCTCTTCGTAAGGCGTTCTTAAATCCGCGGCCAGCTCGGAGACAATCGAAAAATCGTCATTGAAAAAATGCGTCCAGCGCCCCCACGCACGGCCAAAGAAGCTCGTCGTGCCGCCGGAGAGCATCCAATTGGCGCGCAGTCCGGGCTTGCCGAAGCCGCTCCCCGCGTTGCCCTCGAAGAAGAGCTTCCCCTCGTTCGATGACGAGACGGTGTCCTCCTCGAAGAGCACGAACTTCTGGGACAATGCGGAGTAGCCCACGCCGGCTCTCAGGTTTATCCCCGCGAGAGAGGCGGAAGCGAGCAGTAATAGCGGCAATAGAAGGTTCCTCATTGATTTCAAATTTATGTTTTTTCGCGCCTAAGTCAATCGCAAATAAGCCTTCGGAGATGAGATTCGGCGGATGGCGAGGATTTAGCGGGCGTCTGTGCGGGCGCACTTCTCGACGAATGCGGGGAAATCGCGGGCATCACGCTCCCAGTTGAACTTCTCGCGAACCGATCGAATGCAGGCCTCCGCGCGCTGGCGCATTGCGTCCTTGTCGGCGGAGAGTTCCCTGATAATTTCTACTATTCGCCGCTCATCGAAGCCCTCGACGAAAATCGGGCCGTCGGCATCGGAGACAATGCCATCGTATGCATCGAGCCAAGTAGTGATGGGGATGGTGCCTTTGGCCATGTAATCGAAAATTTTGCCGGAGAGGCATTGGTTATATTTTTTCGTGGGGACAATGAACGATAGCCCGATTTTAGCGCGCTCCATCATGCTCAAAGCCTCGCAATAGGGGACGAACTTTTCGGGGAAATAGAGCCTCTCGCTATCGATAAAGTCGCCCGCGGATTCTCTGCATTCTTCGAGATAGCCGTTGCCGTAAACCGGCCCGAGGATTTGGAGTTTCCATCCATCGAGCGCGCCGCCATCGGCGAGATGCCTCGACAGCGAGAGCATCTCCGCGCCGAAACGCACCGCCATCACCACGCCGACGAAGATAATCGTGTTGTCTTTCGGGGGAAGTTCTTCGACCGCCGCGCCGATTCGAGGGTAATTATGCAAAACCATCGAAGGCTTGCCCGCCGGCGACAGGCGCTCGTCGTTCTCGCGCATCGCGGAGATAATGCCGGAGGACGCTTTCGCGCCGCGCATCTCCTCGCACGCGACGAGCTTCTTGACAATGCCCTTAAGCGGTCTCGGCACCCAGTCCTTCTCGGCAATGAAGTCGGGATACGGCTCGAATGCGTCGAAAATAAAGGGCTTGCCGTGCTTTTTCAGCCATCGCCCGACATGGAGAATCTCGGGGTCATGGATGACATAAACATCCGCGTCGAGGGCGAGGGCGGCACGTTTGAAAAGGAAACTCGCAAGAACACGACGGAATCTGTTTTGATACAGAGGCAGAAGCGTAAAATTGATTCCCGTCTCATTGGGAGGAGCATCATTCGACATGGCAATAATATGAACATCATGCCCCTCATTCGCCAAATCCACCGCTTCTTTATGGTATATTCTTACGTCGAGCGGCGGGTGCGTTGATGTTAACATCGCAATTCTCATGCGGGATGGCCCTCATGCGAATTGACATAGATGGCAACAAGCAAGCCAAGCGTGGTAAACAAATGCGGATCGGCCGCAGAGGAATCTATCATGCCGTTAACGAAAGAGAAAGCCACAAGGACAATTAAAAGATCGGCAATGCTTTTCCATGCGTAATCACAGGCGGATCGACGAATTTTTCGCCACAGAAGTATCGGCGATATAAACAGCATAGCCAGAGCGAAGAGACCGATAATGCCCCACTCAAAATAATACTCGATAAAAAGATTATGCGGATGCCGTAGATTTGCACCCACCGCCCAAGCAGGGAGTATGGCCGCGAAATTCCCCGTGCCGAAACCAAAAAGGATTCGGTCGAACTTGTGTTCCCAGGCCGCCAACCACATGCCCACCCTGCCCGCAACCGCCAAATCGACATATTGCAAGCTCGAGAACCTCCGCATCATTGAGCCGAAGCCCAATGTCATGGGAATGGCTATGACAAGAACAAACGAAACTAATGTTGAAATTCTCTGCTTGATGCCAACGTCAGCAAAAAACGCAACATACATAAGAACTGCGCCCATCACGGCCAGAAGACTTGTTCTGCTTCCGGTCATGATGATGAGCGAGAGGCTCGACAGAATGAAGACGATAAGCCCGAATTTGAGCCACTTTCTTTCAGTATCGAAGAGCCACCATGTCGCAAAAACGACTATAAAGCCTATGTTTCTCGCGTAATGATTGACATTGACAAGCTCAATTGCGTTGAAACGCCCCCATCCGCTAATGTCGCCTGTGATTACAATATTCAGGGCAGAATATAGGATAGTAACTGTTCCTATGACGACCGCACCTTTAAGGATTTTCTTGATAAAATCTGCATCTGATTTTATTGAGCTGAAACATAGAAACGGCACCAAGCATGAAACGAGAAAAGTGACTGTTTTAACGGCAGTGTAATCGGGAAATCTCGTCCGGTGAAAATTAAAGAGGATAATCAAAGTGACGAGAAACACCGAGACAATCACGAGGTTGACTTTTTTGGGGATTGCCGCTTTCTTCTGTAAGGCAAGTAATCCTATTGAAAATAATGACACTATCCCGATTGGGGCGTATGCGAAAATCGGCCTATCGAAGTTAGCCGCCGAGAGGGCTATGGCGAAGAGATTTTGGCCTACTATGACAGCCGAAAACCCCAGCTCCGGGCTTTTTAGATACGCGGCCAGCAATACTACCGCGAGAGGGACAATCAGAATCATTGCCTCATTGAGTTTCACCGCCGCGGCAAACGTCGCGACGATAATGGCGATTAGCATAAGCGCCAGCACCCTCTTCGGCAAATCATATTTTAGGCCAACTGATTGCATTACAATAAAATAAAAAACACCCACGCGAAAAGTTGAACGAACAGCCAACTGTCGAATCTATCCCAAAAGCCACCGTGGCCGGGGATTGCATTGCTGGAATCTTTGAGCTTCATCCCGCGCTTGATTTTGCTCTCGAACAAATCTCCTCCGACGGCCACAAGCCCCGCAAATGCCGCGAACGGCACGATGGTCCACCCGAATGACTGCGGCCATATCTGCCAGAATACCACCCCCACCGCCAGCGCGCCGAACATCTCGCCGGCAAAGCCCGCCCAAGTCTTATTTGGCGATAGCACCGGCGACATCTTCTTGCCCCCGATGAGGCTTCCGGCGAAAAATGCCGCAGTGTCCGCAATCCATACGAGCGCAAGCGGAAAGATGACATAGAGGATGTTTCCCGCGCGAAGTTCCCATGCCAACGAAGGCATCCATCCGAAGAGCACCAGCCCGAAAACGCCCATCGCCGCCGTCTCGAGCGTGTTCTCGGTTCTGTTTCTGAGCAGTTCGAGCAGAAACCATGCCGTCGAGGCGATGAGCACGAAAACGGGAACTATCGCTCCAAGGTCGAGCCAGTATAGAACCGGAATCAACATGCAACAGGCGATGAAGAACGCGCTTCTGAACGCGCCGAAATCCACGCCCGGCAACATGCTGAACTCCGAGGACAGCCCGAAGCTCACAATCAGCAGGAAGGTCAGCAGGAAAACATCGCCGAAATAGACGGCGAGGATTATCGCCGGCGCAAAAACAGCCGCGACGAGAACTCTATAAAGCAAATTTTTCGCCTTCGATGACATGAGCCCTCCTTATGAATTCTGTCTCGTTAGAACTCTTTTAAGCCAACCTGCGAATTTGAACATGAAGCCAAAACCTCCGAATTTGCTCGACCAGACAGTTCTATATAAAATCGCGCCGGAGATTCCCAAGAGAACGAAGTTCGACATCCACATGGCGAGCCACGGTGCCACGATGCCGCGGTCGCCCAGCTCCTCGCCACCTATAAGGAACGCCCAATACACCACGAAGAACAGAATGCCGAAGCCTATCGCCACGCCGAGACCTCCCTTGCGCGCCCAAACCCCTACCGGCGCGCCAACCAAAAAGAAAAACAGGCAGGCGAACGGAAGCGACCATTTCTTGTGCACCTCCACGCGGTATTTGCGGGCATATCTCTCGTGCGCCTCGATAGCATTGAACTGGCTCGCGATGGACTGCGACGTCGAGCGGGCGAGGGAGCGTAGCGAGCGGACGGCGTCCATTTCGGTCTCTTTCGGCGGGTCGGCTGGACGGAACGCGCGGGAGAACGCCCGATTGGAGAGGTCGAGGACGGCCTGCCGAGATTTGACAATCGACGACTCCCTCTCGGCGATAACTTCTTTCATGTCTGCTATGCTCATCTCGCGGTCGCCTCGGCGGGTGGTTTCGCTTCGTTCGAGCCTCATGCCCATGTCGCCGAATCGCAATGTCTGGCGCTGGAAATCGACCTTCGTGTGCCTCGATGGGTCGGCCTCGTCAATCTCGTGAATTGTGCCATCGAAGAGATCGAGGACGAGCGCGTCGTTATCCATGTCGAACTCCATCGTGCCATGCTTTGCCGTGACAACGCGCGGATATTGTCTGTCCTTTTGGTCGTAAATCGTGATGCCTTCGAGGCTGTTCGTCCTCTCATCGACCTCCTCAATGAACATAGCCAGTCCCGGAAAATCATCGATGAACACGCGCTCTTTCAGCGCGAGTGTGGGCTTCACTCTGCGAATATCGCGGAGGAGCCTCTTAGCCTCATAGTTGAGGTTCGGCAGAATCTGGTCGGAGAAATAGACCATCGCAATCGACAGAAGCAATGTCGCAATAATCGGGGCTATCATCATGCGCACGAAAGGAATGCCCGAGCTGACAGTCGCGTTAATCTCGCCGTCTTCGGCGAGGCGCCCGAACGCCATCAAGGACGCAATTAGGCAGGCCATCGGCACGGCGAGAGCTATCATCCACGCGAGGTTGAGCGCGAAAAACTTCAATACAACAAACGGCTCGACCCCCTTGGTAATCATGAGGTTCAGCATATCGAGAACGAAGTCCATCACGAAGACGAACATGATGATTGCGAACCCGCCGAGAAGCGGCGTCAGGTGCTCGCGAAGGACGTATTTCGATAGAGTTTTCACTGCAAAATCTAAAATGCGATGTGTTCGCGCACGCCGGAGTAAGTCTTCCGGTGAATCGCCGTCGCGCCGAGCCGAGCTATCGCCTCTTTGTGTTGTTTCGTCGGATATCCCACATTTTCCCGAAGACCGTATCCGGGGAACAGCGCGTCGAACACGGCCATAAGTTCGTCTCGCAGAACCTTTGCCACAATGCTCGCCGCCGAAACGCACATCACGGTCTTATCGCCGCCGACAACGGCCTCCTGCGGAATATCTATTCCGGGAAGCTTCTTGTTGCCGTCGATAATGACAAATTCCGGCGGAAGCTCCGCGGATGCGAGCGCGCGCCTCATCGCGAGGCGCGATGCTTCGAGCACGTTCAGGGCATCGATTTCTGCGGGGGACGCCCAGCCGACGGAAATCGAGAGCGCCTTCTGTGTTATGTATTCGAAAAGCTCCCGCCGTTTGTTTTTCGACAGGAGCTTGGAATCGGTAATTCCCGATGGATGTGCGCCGTAATCCCACACTACGGCACCCGCAACTACGGGGCCGGCCAAACAGCCGATGCCGACCTCGTCGATGCCGGCGATGGCCTCAACTTTCTCGGCGATGAGACGCCTTTCGAGCGGTGAGAAGTTCCGTGGAGTTCGCACATGCCCGGCGGTCATTTCTTGGTAATGAAACGCCTCTCACGAATTCTCGCGGCCTTGCCTATCTTCTTGCGAAGGTAATAGAGCTTTGCCCTGCGCACTCTTCCGAACTTCACGACCTCGACGTCCTTGACGTTGGGTGAGTGAATTGGGAAAACCCTCTCGACACCAATTCCGCCGGAAATTTTGCGGACGGTGAACTTCTCGTCGGTGCCGCCGCCTTTACGGCTGATGACAACGCCTTGAAATAGTTGAACTCTGACCTTCTCGCCCTCGACGATTCGGACATGGACTTTCACCGTGTCCCCCGGGCCGAAAGCCGGCAATTCGTTCTCCCTGAAAAACGGAGCCTGAACATTTTTGATAATTGCGTCTGACATATTTTCTCCAATCATTAGTTGTTTCAAAATTTTTTAGTCTCGCTCGAAGCGGGAAAGCTTCAGCGACTCTACAAACGCGCGCTCCTCGTCGGTCAGTTCGAGCTTTTCGAGTAGCTCGGAGTTTCTCGCGAAAGTAATCTCCAAAGAGCGCCTGCGTTTCCACTGGGCTATCGCCTCGTGGTTGCCCGAGAGCAAAATCTCCGGCACGCGATGCCCACGAAACTCGCGCGGGCGGGTAAACTCCGGCGCGGAGAGCAGTCTTCCGGGTATGCTGTGCGAGTCGGTTTCCGCCGAGTCGATGTCGCCGAGAAATCCCGGAAGCAACCGAACGACGGCGTCGATTATCGCAAGCCCGGCGACCTCGCCGGAACCGAGCACATAGTCGCCTATGGAAATCTCCTCAGCATCGAGAATATCGCCGACTCGGCCATCGATGCCCTTGTATCTCCCGCATATTATAGTCATGCAGTCAAGTTCGGACATTTTCTCGGCAATCTCTTGCGAGAAGAGCCTCCCGCGCGGGCTGACGATGATGCGCCGTCCGGCGTCGAAATCTGCGCCGAGGGACTCGACGGCGCGAACCACCGGCTCGGGCTTCATCACCATTCCGGCGCCGCCGCCAAACGGAATGTCGTCGGCGGTTCTATGCTTATCGCTCGTGAAATCTCGGATGTCCACGGGCACGAGCGAGACAATTCCGCGCTCTACGGCCTTCTCGAAAAGGCTTTCCTTCGAGTAGGCCTCGAACAATCCCGAGAACAGCGATACGACGGCGATTCGCAACCGGCCACCTTCTTTGCTTATTCAAGAACAGAGACAGTCGGGGCGCAGGCCTCGACCATCGGAATCGAATCGGGCGGAACTACTCCGCCGGCTCTCTCTCTTCGGTCTCGACTGGGGCTTCGATCTCTGCGGGAGCTGGAAGCTCGGCAGAAGCCTCGATTTCCACCTCTTCGGCCTTGGCCTCTTCGACTACCGGCTTGGGAGCGGCCTCGGGCACAACTTCCTTCGGCACCAAGGGCTTAACCGGCCTCTCGGGAGTTCCCGCTTTGGCCATAACAGCCGCGTCCTCGACCAATCCCGCCCAGAGTCCCTTCTTCTTGAGAAGGCTCTTGACCGTGTCGGTGGGCTGTGCACCGTTCGCGAGCCAGTAGGTCGTCCGAGCCTTGTCTATCTCGACTTCCTCGACCTTCGCGATTGGGTTGTAGAACCCTATGATTTCTATGAACCTTCCGTCTCTCGGCGAGCGGGAGTCGGAAACTACGATCCGATAGTGGGGCTGTCTTTTCTGTCCGCCCCGCTTGAGCCTAATATGGACCGCCAAACTACACCTCCAATTATGTCATTCAACTTAAAATCGCCGGAAATTTTTTCCATTGAAATTACTTCGACAAAAACTTTCCAAAACTACATGCCGCCCATCGGAAATGACGGCATCTTGCCCTTCTTCATCCGCTTGAACATCTTCTTCATCTCAAAAAACTGCTTCAGAAGGCGGTTGACCTCCTGCACGGAGTTCCCGCTTCCGCGCGCGATTCGCTTGCGCCTGCTTCCATCGATAATTGATGGGTTGGCGCGCTCGGCGGGGGTCATGCTGGAGATAATCGCCTCGATACGAACCGTCGCCTTATCGTCGATTTGAAGTCCCTTGAGCATGTTCTTCTTGACTCCGGGTATCATCGACAGAAGGTCCTCCAGCGGCCCCATCTTCTTGATTTGCGCCAACTGCTCGCGAAAATCGTCAAGGTTGAACTCGTCCCTGCGGAGTCTCTTCTCGAGCTTTTTCGCTTGCTCCTCGTCGAACGATTCCTGCGCCTTCTCGACGAACGATACGACATCGCCCATGCCGAGGATTCTTCCGGCCATACGGTCGGGATGGAACTTCTCGAACGCGTCGAGCTTCTCGCCCAATCCGACAAAGAGGATGGGCTTTCCGGTGACCTCACGAAGACTGAGCGCCGCGCCGCCACGAGCATCGCCATCGAGCTTGGTGAGGACGAAGCCGTCCACGGACAAGCTTTGGTCGAACGCTTCGCCGACTGTGACGGCCTCTTGGCCTGTCATGGCATCGAGCACCAATAGAACGAGGTCGGGCTGAATTCCACGGCGAAGCTCCTCGGCTTCGTCCATCATGGCCTCGTCGATGTGCAGTCTTCCGGCGGTGTCGAGAATCATGAGATTCTTGCCGGACTGCCTTGCGATGTGCCCCGCGCGCTTGGCGACATCAAACGGCGACTCGCCTTGCTCGAACATGACTGTCGGGTATCCGGCGCTTTGGCCGACAATTTCGAGTTGCCGCGCCGCCGCCGGCCGATGAATATCGCAGGCCACGAGCATGGGATTGAACCCGCGCTTGGCGAAGAACTTCGCGATTTTGCCCGATGTCGTGGTCTTACCGGAGCCTTGAAGCCCCACGAGCATTATCGAAGTCGGCGTCTTGAACGGGAGGTCGATGTCTTTCGCCGTGCCGCCGAGCAAATTGACAAGCTCGTCGTGGACAACCTTGATGACAAGCTGGCCGGGCGTTATCGACGAGAGCACATCCTCGCCTACTGCCTTCTCCTGAACGTTGTTAATGAACTTCTTGGCGACTTTGAAGTTGACATCGGCGGACAACAGCGCTCGCCGAACCTCTTTAAGTGCGTCGCGTATATTATCTTCGGTCAGGCGTCCGCGGGATGTCAGCCCCTTGAATACCTGTTCGATTTTGTCCGTAAGTTGCTCAAACATCTATAAAACCGCACATACCATTAGCGAGCGAAGGGTATAAAACGCCCTCCGCCCTCACGAAGTCGTTAGACGAGCTAATATATTCGCGTTTTTCAATAAATCAAGCAAAAATATTGCGCACGGCTCATAACTTTATATTTATTCTCTTTTGAAGTCCGTGCTGAACGCTTTAATAAATTTAGCTTGAAAGATGCGGAGCTTATGTGTAAATTACCTAAAACTATTTTATTGGAGGCCAAATGAAAAAAGCACTGATAATTATCGCGGTTGTTCTAATCGTCGTCTTCGCGGTCGTTCTCGTCGCGATGAGGTCGATGAAGGCATTCACCGGAAGAACTGCCGCTTCCATCGACAAGCCGTCGGTTCTTTCGATAGACCTCTCGCGCGAATATCCCGAACGGAGCACTTTCGATTTCTCAAGATTCAACTTCAGTATGAAGCGAGAGACGAACTTTTTGGGCCTCATCAAGGCCGTCGAGGAGGCTGGCAGAGACGACAAGATTCGCGCGATTTCGCTCAAAATCGACGGCGTAGGCCTCTCAAGCTCGCAATTCGACGAGTTCGCCAAAGCCATAGACGGCTTCAAGGAAAGCGGCAAGCCCGTCTATGCGTTCATGCCCTCCGCCGGCATGGGGGATCTCCGCGCGGGTTGCCTCGCCGACAGCCTCTTCATGTCGCCCGTCTCGGACTTCATGCTGATGGGCATGGCTATCATGCCGATGTTCTTCGCCGGCACCGCTGAGAAGCTCGGCGTGGGCTTCGACATAATTCAGATGGGCGAATATAAGGGTGTGGGCGAGATGTTCACCGAGAAGGCGCTCACCGAGCCGCTTCGCGAGAACTACACATCGCTTTTAGACGCGCTTTTCGACGGATGGCTTGATTTTGTGTCGGCAAGGCGAGGGATTTCCAGCGAGGACTTGGCGCGATATGTCGATATGGGAACGTTCGACGCCGTTGATGGTTTCGGCATGGGCCTCATCGATGGAATCGTGTATCCGCAGGAATATCGCGAGAGAATACTCTCGCTCGTCGAGGACGATGACGACCGCATCGTCTCGATTTCGAGGTATCACTCGCTCAAAAAGCCGCTCTCCGGCAAACGCAAAATCGCCGTCATCTATTGCCTCGGCAATATCCACAGCGGCAAGTCGCAGGACAGCCCATTCAGCCGTAGCTTCTCCATCGGCGATGAGACATTCACGAAAGCCATAGGCGACGCCGCGGACGACGACGACATCGAGGCGATTCTCCTGCGCGTGGACTCCCCCGGCGGAAGCGCTCTCGCCAGCGATTTCATCTGGAAGTCCATACTCGATGCCCGCAAGAAGAAGCCCGTGCTGGTCAGCATGGGCGGCGTGGCGGCCAGCGGCGGATATTACATTAGTATGGGCGCAGACTCGATTTTCTGCGAGCAGAATACCATAACCGGCTCGATTGGCGTTGTGTTCATGAAAATCCATGCGCAAGGGCTTATGGAGAAGGTCGGCATCACCGTCGATGGAATCACGCGAGGCGAGTTCGCCGACGACTTCGCGATTCACAAGCCTATGGATGCCCACGCATATGAGGCTTTCACAAGGATGTCCGAGAAGACATACGAGATATTCACTACGAAGGCCGCCGAAGGTCGCGGGATGGCGCACGAAGAGCTTCTCGCCGTCGCAGGCGGTAGAATTTGGACGGGGAATCAAGCCGTGGAGGCGGGACTTGTTGACCGTATCGCGTCGTTCTCGGAGGCCATCGATGCGACAGCGAAGATGGTCGATATACCGCGCAATGAGCTGGGAATTATCACTTATCCGCGAGAGAAGGGTTTCTGGGAAATCGCGTTCGAACTGCGCGCGAATCCCCCGCTGTCGAGTGTTCTGCCCGAACCTATCGAGAAAGCCATCTCGCCGGTAATCGATATGATAACGCTGTTTAGGCCAAACGAGATACTCGCGCTCATGCCGGTTGTAGTTATCACCGACAGATAGTGCGGGCGACATAATTCATTGGAAGGCGGGCACTTGCCCGCCTTTTTTATATGTTGTATCCCAGCTCGCGGAGCTTCGTTTTGCCGTCCTCGGTAATCTTTTCGACCGACCATCGCGGCTCGAACACCAGATTGACCGTCACCTCATCTACGCCATCGACTTTCGATACAGCCTCCTCGACCATCTTGGTGAGAATGGCGTGCATCGGGCACCCGGGGATAGTCAGCGTCATCTCGATATCGACCTTGCCGCCCTCGATATTGACGCCGTAGATAAAGCCGAGATCAACGACATTAACGGGGATTTCCGGATCAAATACTTCTTTGAGCGCCGAGATAATTTTCTCTTCGGTGGGCATTATTCTCCTTTGCGTTTTGCTATTTTGATAACGAAGTTCAAGCTATTGCTTTCTATCAACTTATCCATCTGTCATTTCGAACTTGATAGGCGAGAAATCTATCAAACATCGAGTTAGAATTTCTCCTCGACTTCGGTCTCGTCGAAATGACAACCTACAACCTCATACCCATAACCCATACCACTTCCCAAAAAAACAGAGGCCGGAGGAAAACCCCCGGCCTCTAAACCCCGTTCGGGGGGCTATTTGGAGGACGCTACTTGATGAGCGTCATCTTTCTCGTTTCGCGGAAGTCTCCGGCGGTGACCCTGTATAGGTAAATGCCGCTGGGAACGTCGCGCTCTTGAACATCTCTGCCGTCCCAGATGATTCTCTGGTATCCGGCTTCCATCTCGCCATCGACGAGGGTGGAAACCTTCTGGCCGAGGAGGTCGAACACCTCGACGGTCACGTGCGAGTTTTTCGGGAGTGCGACAGTGAACTCGGTCGTGGCGTTGAACGGGTTCGGCCTATTCGCGGACAGCGCGAACTCTTCCGGAAGCTTACGCTCTTCGACGTCCAGCGGGCTGTCGCCGAGAGTGATGGTGAACCTGCGAGCCCCGCTGGTGCTCGTGAAGGAGTAATCATAGATCTCACGCATATTGATGGTCTCGCCGGTGACCTGATCGGTCAAGAAGAGCGACCATCTGCTGTCGAGGTTGTCCACGCCGCAAGACATGTCGTCGTGCGTCGGAACGCGGTCTTTCGGCCAGCGTATCGTAACGTTCATTCCGGCAGGGAGATCCCTGACAACGAACGTCCAGTCTTTGCTACCGAGGCTGAAGTTCCGCTTGGTATCTCTCGCGAGGCGGAGACCAGAGACCTCAAAGAAGGCCTTGATTGCGCCAGCTGGATTGCTGAAGCTCGGCTTCTGGATGTCGTATGAGCAGTAGCCGTCGAGAGCAAGCTCGTTGACGCTTAAGTAATTATACAAGTCGTTGCGCCTGTCCGAGCCATTAACAGCGGAGACAGAAAGACGAAGAGTGAACTCTTCAGGATTGGCCGTCACTGCTTTGACAGTCTTGGGTCTGACCTTCGCCATGAAGGTCTCCATCGTGCCTTCCTGCGGATAGACGATATTGGTAATTGTCGCCGGATTTCCGGGACGGACGTTGATGTAGTATCCACGCCAGCTATCGATGATATTGCCTTCTCCGCCGCCGCCGAGAGTCGGGTGATAGAACTTGTATCCTTCTTTCTGCGACCAAGTCCAATACTCGGGCTCGAGGTATGTGAAGTCGGTGGCCGCATAAACGGCGTCCCAATCGAGGCGCCTGTTGAACGGGTTGCCGACTAACCATAGGCCGTGGCTCGGGCTTGCCTCCGGATAGTAAACAGAATAGACGAAGTCTCCGGGGGCGAACGGCGCACCGTAAACATCGAAGAAAGTCTGTTCGTGCCATGTCTGGAGGTAGTAGCCTCTGCCGCGATCGAATCCCGTGGGCATCTCGAAGATACCGTCATCCTGATTCCAAGCCCAGATATTCGACCCCGTGGGGTTGACGTTGAACGGAACAATGTCGTCCCTGAGCTGGATGTAAGGATCGTTGGGAATCGCCTGAATCGGAACCGCAATCAAGTTCCATCCCTTGGGCACGTCAGGAAGAACCTGAACGCTGACGGGAAGTTGTGTAACCGGAAGGTTCGGATCGGTGTGGAGATAGATGTCGAAGTCATAGTCTCCAACGGGGTTGGCGTATTCCGGATTGACAAGCGCAAACACGACGCACTCGCCGGGAGCGATGAATCCTGCATTCGGCTCTACGAACATGCCGCCGGGCAGAACGCTCGCCGGTGCTTCGAGCACATAAATGCGCGGAATCAAGAAGTTCATCACCCACAGCCTGCCCTGATAGTCCATATCGAGGCCGCCGAGGCCGCCCAACTCGGAGTGGGGCGCAAGGATGGTGTTAGTTCTTTCGCCGGTCGCGAGGTCGATCTCGTGGATCTGGCCGGGGACGCCCGACTGAACATACCAGACAGTCCTCCTGCCCGGGTCGAACGCTATGCCGGCACAACCGGGGGCGTCATAAGTTTCCATGATGTCGCCGGGAGCGTCCCAAGACGGGCCCTTGACAGAGTAGATCACATCGACTCCCCAGCCGCCAATGTAGAATACATCGCGAGCGAAATCATAACCAACGCCGCGTTGCCAAATTGTCGCCCATGGCCCGCCGAGCGAATCGACAATTTCGCCGGTGTTGGGATCCCAAGCGTAGAGCTTGAATGTCTCATACGACTCGAGTTGCCACATGACATTGCGGTTGGCATCCCACGCCATATCGGTAAACCAAGCCATATCCGGCGCGGCATCCGGCCAGTGAATTCTGCCGATGTCGTGAACTATGCCGGTGTAAGTCCATGGCGATGTAGTCCATGCCATGTTCTGAACTGATGTGATTGCCCCACCGATTTCGTGGCGGTCGGTAACCCAGACTCTATTGATTTCGGTTCTGCCCTCAATGCCGAAACTCCATGGGAGGTTGGTCTCGGGAATCGAGAACGAATCGACCACGTCGCCAACGGCGCCCGGACGGGATCTCGCGATGTAACTATCGAGATCGCCCACAGGGCCGTTTGACATGGCTAACTTGCTGGCATCACCTGTGTTCTTGAGAGTGAAATCGCGCCTCGGATCATCGGATCTCTCCGGACGTGCACGACCGGGAACGCCGCCGCCACCGGGGATTCCGGTGAAGTAATACCATATTGTATCATCGGTCGGATTGCAAAGCTCGAAGAGAATTGAATCGGCGCTATCGTGCTCGAGTTGACCGGTAATCTCATCGATGTCAATCGGGCAAATCGGAATGATAACTGTCGTAAGTTCATCAATGAAAACCACGACATCTTTGTATTTAGGCCAATAGCCGGGAGCACCGGCAGAGATTGTGACACTGCCATATTGGATGTCATCCAGAAGGACACTGCCGTCGGGGCCGGTGTATCCGCTACCGCCCGGAGCATTGACTTTGGCGCCCTCGATAGTAGCATACGAATTACAGTCATAGACGTAAACACGAAGCTGGCCAACCGGAGACGCGCTGAAAGCGATATCGTCCACATACCAGCCAGTGCGGGTAACTGAAGCGTCGGAGCCTAAGTGGAATCTCACGTGAGTGACATCCGGAGTAAGAACTATGCGCTCATACTCCCAAGTTTCCCGAATGCCCGACCACGCCTCTTCGCCGCCAATGGCGGGGTTAGCGGCACTGATAGTGGCATTATAGGGTGTCTCGAGCGGCGTTGCAATGTTCCATGTCGCTCCACCATCCGTTGAGACTTTTATGTTGCCGCCGTCCCAATTCATCTCGGTGTTCATCCAGTGCCACCAAGAGAACTCTATGCTCGGGAAAGGCACCTCGACGTCGAGTGTCCAGCTTGCGTTGTTGAGGTAGTTATCGTGAAGCATTGTGCCCCAGCAATTAACGCCGGAGTGAGTCGCCGTCGGGCCAACTGTGGGTGCTCCCCACTGCCATCCGCCGGTGAGCGGAGTCGGAATCAAACCGCCGTCGTCGTCCTCGAAGTCCTCGACCTCGATGGGCGTGAGCAGGATTGTGTCATCGATTGTATAGGTCTCGGCTTCAACGACTTCAAACATTGGAGACCAGCCCATGTTATAACCGGGGAACGAAGCAACAACTTGATTGTCGCCCACAGCCACGTCATCGATGAAGAAATAGCCATCGGCATCCGTGAAAGTCTCTAACTCGGTTCCGATAACCTGACACAGAATGCCGTCATAAGGGCCGGGAGAATCCGTGAATTTAACCCATCCCTCGATGGAGCCAACCGGTCTCGGATACAAAGTGAAGTCTTTGCGCGTCCTGGATTCTTCAACAATAACTATACCATAAGCCGTGTCGCCGAAGAAAGCCGGATGATGGCACCAAACATTATATGTGCCCTCCGCAATGCGAGGAATCTCGTAATATCCATCGGCGGCAGTAGTGGCAGTGAGGCTCGTGCCGATAATGCCTACTGTGGCGCCTGAATGGTCGGCCCTGCCAAAGAGCGTCACATAGCCCCAAAGCTCGCCGCCCTCGGGCGGAGGCGTGGTGCAGTAGCGAATCGTTCTTGTCGGCGAGGTGAGGCCGAGATAATCCGGAGAACCGTAGGAGCCATCGGTGAACATATATGCAGTTCCGTCAGAGCCATCGTGATTCTCAACACCCATGGATGCCTCGTGCAGTGAAACAGGCGGCAAGGTATTGAAGCGAACATCAATTACGCTGTTTCCACCGGGAGTGGGGATAGCGTCCGGATGCCAAATTTGCACCTGAACGTTAAACGGCCCAATAGGCCATAGCAATTCCCAGTTATTGAAGGACAATATGACGTAATTCCCAGCCGGATCCTCGTAATAATAGGCTTGGCCGTCCGAACCCCATAGGTCGTCCCAGTAGAAGGCAAGGAATCCATCGATAAGACCGCCCGGAGTGGGAATGTCTTCATTCATCCAGTGGGAGCCGCTGGGGGCGGCATCGCCGAAAGTGAACCAGCCATTGGATGAAACCCAAACAACGCTGTCTTCGATGCCGTAGAAAACGGGATGTAACAGAAGGCCGGTATAACCTGCAACCGCGTCGTCCGCTTCAATAGCGCCCAGCCTAAATCCCGAAGTAGCATTGATCCACGTCGGATCGGGGCTCATCGGCATGCCGGTGCCGTCCTCGTATATATAATACTGACCGCCGACAATCATCATGCAAGTAGCCGACGTGCCTGTCGAGGCCGGAACGAAAGTGTCCGTGGCGCGATAGTAGTATTCGATTTGATCCCAGTCTCTCAATCCGCTGAGAGTGTATGTATAGTCACCGATTCCATCGGGAGCACCAGTGACATAGGTCATTCCCACGCATGTTTCGGGGGCATCATTGATGCTATAGCAAAGCTCGACGGAAGTCGGAACCACGCCCGTAGCATCATCGATGTTGACATCAAAGGTGTAATTCGTAGTTCCCGCGGGGAGCGAAGGCTCGCAAGCGAACGCGAATGTCGGGGGGGCCGGTTCTGTGGCGGCTTCATAGCCATAGACCACCACATTGTCGATTTCCCAGTGATTGTCGTTCCAGCTGGTTCTGTGAGCCCAGAAAGCAATTCTGCAGTTAGTAAATCCATCGACCAGAGAGGTTATGTCTATCCTGCGAGTCTCGTGAATCGAAGAATTCGATATGCCATAGGCCCAAAGCGTCTCGGGCCAAGTCGTTCCTCCGTCGAGAGATAGAACGACGACATTATCTCTGGCCCCTACGGCAAACCTGTTATAATCCGTTTCATATTCGAAAACAACGGAGTCATATGTAGCGCCGGTTGCGTCGAAACTCGGTGTAATTAGCCAGTCGTCCCAGTCCTCTTGGGGGGTCCAGAGAATACGTGCGACAGGCGAGGTCGTCCATGTGCCGTCGCCGGCATGTGGATGCCAGTCGTTTGTGTTGTCCGCCGGCGTGGCTTCGTCTCCGCCGACAATCCTAGTCCATCCCGTGGGCGGGTCGGCTGGGGTCGTCCATGTGTCGAAAGTCTCAAAGGGAAAAAGCTCGACTTCCGCAAAAGCGCAGAATGCAAGAGCAAGAACCCCTAAGATAAGCATAGCCTTAGGCCTCATTCTTCGTCCTCCTTCTTGATTTTGAATAATAATTTCTGAATAAGTCTCTTAATTCCATAATTTGTAGAAAAATACTC
>DSAF01000015.1 GCA_011388305.1 Candidatus Zixiibacteriota bacterium
CGACATTGCCGAACGCCTCTACTGCGCGATCGAGATGGTCTCTCGTGTGGTCGGCAGAAATCTGCACGCGGACGCGAGCTTTCCCGCGCGGAACTATCGGGTAATAGAAGCCGATGGCGTAAATGCCTTCGTCGAGAAGCGCCTCGGCGAAGGGGTTCGCGAGGCGGTCATCGGGGAGCATGACCGGCACAATCGGGTGAATCCCCGGACGAACTTCGAGGCCCATCCCGGAGAGCTCCTCGCGGAAATATCGCGTATTTTCGTGGAGGCGGTCCAGAAGCTCCGTTGATTCCTCGAGAATGTCGAGAACTGCGAGGCTTGCGCCCACAGTGGCCGGCGATACGGAGTTCGAAAAGATATACGGCCTCGAACATTGGCGAAGTTTGGCGATGAACTCCGCCGGCCCCGCCGTGAATCCGCCGTTGCCGCCGCCCAAAGCCTTGCCCAGCGTCGATGTGACGACATCGACTTTCGCCCCGCAGTGCTCCGGTGTGCCTCGTCCCGTCGCGCCTATAACGCCCGTTCCGTGAGAGTCGTCCACGGCAATCAGCGCGCCGTGCGCCTCACCGCGCCGGACTATGCGCCGCAATTCGGCGATGTCGCCGTCCATCGAGAAAACGCCGTCCGTGATGATTACCTTGTTCGGGATGTCCTCGACCTCGCGGAGCTTGCTATCAAGGTCGTTCATGTCGCCGTGGGCATATATCAGGCGCTTGGCATCGCGCGCGAGGCGGACGCCGTCGATGATGCTCGCATGGTTGAGCGCATCGGTGATTATCGCCGAGTCATCCGAGTTGAAAAACGGCGCGAAAAGCCCGCCGTTGGCATCGAAACAGGCGACATAGAGAATCGCATCATCCATGCCGAGGAAGTCCGCGAGCCGCCGTTCGAGCTTTTTGTGAATGTCCAGCGTCCCGCAGATGAAGCGCACCGAGGACAGCCCGTATGAGTAGTGCTCCATCGCCTCCACTGCGGCCCGCACCACGCGCGGGTGATTGGCGAGGCCGAGGTAGTTGTTCGCGCAAAAGTTGAGGACTCGGTGGCCGTCCTCCAGCGTGATTTCCGCGCCCTGCCCGGACTTGATGATGCGCTCGGGCTTCCAGAGCCCGGCGTCCTTCAGCTCGGCGAGGTCCGGCGCGATGCGATATTTAAGATATTCGAACGACATATTGGCTCCAAAGTGTGAATGAAACGGCGACTAAATCTGCGTATTATATCCCTTCAAATCGCCATTTCAAGGGCTTTAGGCGAAATAATTTCAAAGTCTCGCATTTTATCGAACAGTGAAAGAAAACGGTATGTTTCGTAAAACTTTTCGCGCTTGACACTGTCTCCAATATCGTTAATTTCTATGAAAATTTGACCGAAACGGAGGCAATATGGAAAAAATTTGGAAAGAACTTTCGATTGTCGAGAAAATCTCGGACGACGGCCTTCGCGCGCGAGTGCGCGAGACATTTGAGACCGCGATTGTCCGAGGCGGATGGACGGAGGAACAAGCACTCGAAATCCCATTCACGCTTCTCATTCCCGATGTCCCCGTCACGCTCGTCGAGCACACGAAGGCGGTTGCCGAGATGGCGCTGGCCAACGCCGAGTTCATGGCAAGCTCCTATGAAAACTACGATTTCGACCGCGATGTCCTCATCGCCGGCGGAATACTTCACGACGCAGGGAAATTCCTTGAATATAAAATTATTGACGGCCGCTATGTCAAATCCGAGGTCGGCAAATTCCTCCGGCACCCTTTCAGCGGATGCGCGCTGGCGTTCGAGATGGGGCTTCCGCCCGCGATTTGCCATTGTATCGCGGTGCACGCCGGCGAGGGCGACGGCGGATGGCGGAGCATCGAGGCTATCGCAATCAACAAGGCGGATTTCACGAATTTCCACTCGCTGAAGGAGATAGCGGAGCGCAATCGGCGTTAGTGCTTGCAAGGTGAGAGGCCAAACTCTTTCAGTGCAAGCCCCGCCAGATATAGGCTTCCGGCGATAACCACCATTCCGGAGCTTCCGGCCCTCTCTCGTGCTATTTCGATGGCGCGAGCGAAATTATCTGCGACGATGCCCGAAGGCTCAATTTCCGCAAGCTCCTGCGCTATGACGGCTCGCGGCCAGTCGAAGCTCGTGAAAACGATGCCCGCCGAAAATTTTCTCACGACATCTATCATCGCGGGATAATCCTTGTCGCGATTCACGGCAAACACCCACACCGGCGACGTCTGACGAATATGTGCCAGCGTCTCGATGAGCCGCTCGAACGCCATCGGGCTGTGTGCGCCGTCGATGATGACATCGGGCGATTCCGCCACGTGTTGCATTCGCCCCGGCCATCGGATCTCTCGAAGCCCCTCATAAATCAATGATTTATCGACAGTTAGAAGCTTGGCCAGCGCGATTGCGACTGCGGCGTTCTCCGCCTGATGCGCTCCCGCGAGGTTGATTTCGAGGCTCGGATAGTCCTTTTCAGCGAGCGACAAGTCGAACGCTGTAGAGCGTAAGCTAATGTCATTTATGGAGATACGCGCATCGTTCAAGTCGATAACCTGCGACGCGCCGATTTTTTTCGCCCTGTCCAGAATCAAGCGACGGACTGATTCTTCTTGCCTCCCGAGAACGAGCGGAGTTCCAGCGCGCAAAATCCCCGCCTTCTCGCGGGCTATCGCCTCGGCAGTGTCGCCCAAAACGTGCGTGTGGTCGAGGCCAATCGCAGTAATCGCCGTGATGTCGGGGTCGATGGCGTTGGTGGCGTCGAGTCGCCCGCCCATGCCGACTTCGATTATACCCACATCGACGCCGGATTCGGCGAATATTTCAAACGCCGACGCCGTGAGGATTTCGAAAACAGTCCGAAAGCCTCGCCCCGCGCCGCCATCGACGGCGGCCTCGGTCAGAGCATCGATTTTGTCAGTCAATATATCAGCGGAAACACAGGCGCCGTCCAAGCGAAATCTCTCGCGAATATCCACCAGATGCGGCGAAGTATAGAGGCCGGTGCGCCGGCCATCGGCGCAGAGGATGGCTTCCAGCATCGCACAGGCCGAGCCTTTGCCTTTGGATCCGGCAACGAGAACCGTCGTGAACTCCTCATGTCGGTCTCCGCGACTGCGAAGTAGCTCGCGGAACCGGCGAATGTCGTTTTCGTCAGTGTCGTATGGGTTTTTCGCGCCGAGCTTCTCATAGTCGATGAACGAATAGAGGCGTTCGAGCGCCGATTCGAGGCGATTATACTGGTTCATATTATTGTTATAATAAAATTACTCCAACCCGAGGGCGATAGAGTTCACATTGCGGTGAATAAGCTCGAAATAATCTTCGTCTCCCGTGCCGAAAGGATCGACCTCGATGAGTGGAATTCCAAGGCTCTGCGCGACGAAATCCGCAGTCTCCGGCGCAATCCCGCGCTCAGAGAGAATCGCAACTGCACCTGATTTCCGCGAGAATTCCACGATTTCCGCTAAATCTTCATCCGTCGGCTCGATTGCGACAAACGGCACGATGGCATCCATCGCGGGGATTTTGTATCGCCGGCAAAAATAGGCGAACGCGCCGTGGTGGAGCACGACCGGCTTGCTGGCATGGGGTTCGAGGCGTTCGCGTGCCTCCTCGGCCAGCGTTTTGAGGCGGCCCTGCAGGCGTTTGGCGTTGGCCATGTAGAAGTCCGAGTTCGGCGGGTCGGCCGAGGCCAGCGCACGCGCCATGAGCGGCACGATAATGTCCGCAACGATGTTCGGATCGAGCCAGACGTATGGGTTGCCGGTCGCAGGCATGAGGTCTTTCTCGCGAAGGCGGCGGAGTGGTTCGTCGGGGAGGGCGGGCAGTTTTGGCACAATTCCGGAAACGTCGTAGATACGCGGGCCGTCCTCGGCGTCCAGCGCGGCCTGCGCCGCCCAGTCATCGAAACCCATGCCGACGTAGAAGAGCACGGCAGAGTTCGCGAGCTTGGCGACATCGGCCGGGGGCGACTCGTATTCGAGGGGATTTTCGCCCGGCGGAACCAAAACTTGCACCACCGCGCGCCCGCCGGCGATGCTGTCAGCTATCGAGAGAAGCGGGCTGATGCTCACGAAAACGCTGTAAACATCGTCCTCCATCGCTTGCGCCATCTCTAGGGCTTCGGCCTTTTTCTTGTCGCCGCACCCCGCGACGGCCATAATAATTAACAAGCATAAAATGAAAAAAATAAAGGCATTCTTCATGGTAATCACCTATAGTTTTATGGTCATCAAGGCGTTTTGAATCGCTTCGACGAGGGCAATGACTTGATTCTCCGTGTTGTATATGTGAAACGAGAATCGAAGGCGACCCTCGCGAAACGAACAAACCACGCCGCTTTCGCGCAACTTCGCCCTAAACTCTTTCGGTGACGGCACGGCAATCGACACGATGTGCGATTTCGCAAAGGCCGCTCGCTCGCTCGCGATTTCGATTTCGGGAAAATCGCGGAGAAGCCTGCAGAATAAGCCCGCGAGGCCGATGTTGTGCTGTTCGATTTCGTCGATGCCGAATTCGAGCAGTAGATTGAGCGTCGCGTCCATGCCCCAGAGCGAGTGATAGGGCAGGGAGCCGACCTCGAAGCGTTGCGCCGTGGGAGCTTGCGGCATATCGTGGCGCAGAAGGTCGAGGAAATCTTCCTCCGATGTGAAGTGCGATAGCCAGCCGTCATGCGCCGGATGAAGCTTTTCCATGGCGCGCGGGGAGACGTAGAGAAAGCCCGTGCCATAGGCCGAAAGCATGTGTTTCTGGCCGCCCGCGGCAAAGGCGTCGATTCCCGTGGCCGAGACGTCTGCGCGGAGGGCGCCGGCGCTCTGAATGCCATCTACGAAGAGAAAAATATCACGTTCATGGCAAATTTCCGCAATGGCGGAGAGGTCGGCGCGGTAGCCATCGGAGAACTGGACGGAGCTTATCGCAAACAGCCTCGTGCGCGGTGTGATTGCGCTCTCGAACATCTCGGGTGTGATTTTGCCGGAAGTCATTGGAAGCCAGTCGGTTGCGACGCCGCTATGTCGTTGATTGAGCCAAGGGTAGGTGTTTCCGGGGAACTCCATCGAGCCTACGAGCACACGATCGCCGGACTTCCAGGGGATACCCGACGCGACAATGTTTACGCCCACGCTGGTGTTCGGGACGAGCGCAACGGTGCCGCTCTCCGCGCCGATGAGCCGCTCGATGTTCGCACGGAGGCGTGCAATCATGTAGAAGGTCTCGGCATTGTGCATGAGGTCGGTCTCGCGGTATCGGCGGAGAAAGCCCTCGATTGCCTCGATTGAGCGGCGCGGCATGATTCCCGTGCTCGACGAGTTGAAGTAGAGAAGCCGCATAGCCAGCTCGAATTCTTGCGCAAGTTCTTGTTCTGTAAAGAGTTCGTTCATTATCGTTTCGGCCAGCAAATCGGGCGGATGTCGTCGCCCGCAAAATTCGTGATGCGCACAGGGTCGCCGGTATCGAGGGGTGCGCCGTAAATCTCGCGGTTGCCGTCGCGCATGCTCACCCAAAAAATCCAGCTCCCATCCGGCGACCAGCAGGGGGTGATGTCCTCGGCGGGGTGGGAGGCTATAAAGCGGAGATTCCCACCGTTTGAGGCAATCACGGCGATGTCCCATCGGCCGTCTATGTAGGCTTGAAATGCGATTTTCGTGCCATCCGGCGAGACGGCGATGTTCTCCACCGAGAAATCCCCGCCGGAGATATTCTCGGGAAACTCGCCGATAGCATCAGCGGAAGACTTCGCAATATATCGCCTGTCGCCACCAGATAAAACATAGTAAATAAACTGGCCACAGGGCGACCACTGCGGGCAGTATGCATCGTGTCCCTCCGGCGAGACGATGCTCGCAAATGACGGGTTATCGGGATTTATTACCGCGACGGACAGGCTCCCATATAGGCCGCTTCGGACGAAGGCAATCGCCGTGCCATCCGGCGACCATTTGTGCGAATCGTCGTTGCCCTCGTGCGTTGTCAAGCGTTGGACATCGCCGCCGTCCGACGGCATGAGCGCCAGCTCGCGGTCACGATAGGTGAAAAACCATCGCTGGGTGACGAAGCAAATCTTCTCGCCGCAAGGAGATACCTCCGGGTTGCCGTCGAATTCCCACTCGTCGGTGAGTCGCTGAAGGCCGGTGCCGTCCTTGCAAATGCGGAATATCTGCATTCGCTCGCTGTGTCTCCCGCCGAAATAGACCCAGTCGCCATAATGCGAAATCCCCCACTTGCCCGCGCCCTCGGGATTGTCCGTCAACTTCTGTATGTCTCCATCGGGCAAGTCGATATAGAAGATGTTCGGCGCACCGTCGAGATAGGAAACCCACGCCAGTGTGCACTCCGGGCCTACGCCCGGGCCGGCGTATCGGTTCTCGCAAGACGCGAGGAATAGGCCCGTGAATATGACTAATATGCCGATGCGTTTTAACATTATAGTAATGATAGGTTTTCCGGGCGAACATGTCAAGATGACGGGGATTTCAGCCGATAGCACGCCCGGGGGCGTCGGCGGCCGTGGACGGCCAGTGAAGTAGTCGGGGCGCGATCGCCGCCGTTAAGCGGAAGACTTCCGGCCGACTACTTCGCTCCCACCTGCGATTTTATAAATCGCAGGTGGGGCCGACGCCCCCTCGGGACAGGTGCGAAAGGCGCATAACAAGAAGTCGTGCAATTAGTTGTGGACGAGGAAGTAGCTCAAGGCCTCCATCTCGGCGGCGATATTTACATTGAGAATTTTCGCGTGAGGCGGTGGCGTGAAGCCTGTTTGGTCGGTGAAATTGAGAATTCCGCGGATTCCTGCGTCGAGGCACTGCTGGAAGGCCTCGAACGCTCTGTCGGCGGGGACAGCTACGATTGCGAGGAGGATTGTATCGCGTTCGCAGACGTCGGGCATATCTTCTGCGGCGTGAATAGGGATGCCCTCGAAGTCGTTGCCAACCAATACTTTGTCGATTTCGAATACGGCTGTGATATCGAAGCCGCTATCGGCGAAGCCCTTATACCTTATGAGCGATTGCCCGAGCATCCCGAAGCCTACCAGCGCGACTTTCCAGCGCCTATCGACGCCTAAAATCTCGCGAATCGCGTCGGCGAGACGGTCAGCGTTGTAACCAAGGCCGCGCCTCCCGGGACAGCCGAACGCAGACATATCTTTGCGCACGAGTTCCGCGGAAATCCCGGACTTCCGGCCGATATCCGTGCTGGATGCAAAAATTTTGCCCTCCAAGGAAAGTTCTTGGAGGGCGCGAAGATAAGCGGAAAGCCGCTCTATCGTTTTTTGCGGAGTATTCTCGGCGAGGGCCATCGGCGCGTCAAGTCTTGCGCTTGAACTTGTTTTCGAGAGTTTGTTTGAAAATCTCGAAAACGCCTTTGTCGGTGAGGACAATCTTCACCTGCTTGAGGTTTTTGGCTTCCAGAAGGGCATTGACGACTTCGTCTATCATAATTGTCGCGCAGTCCTCGGCGGGAAAGTGGCCTACATCGGTGCCGAAGGCGGGCATGGCGAGAGACGTCACCGGCAGGGCGTCCGCAGTTTTGAGCGCGTTGTAAGTCGCCTTCTTGACGCTCTCGGCGTTTGTGTGCAAATCTTGCCCCATGATGACAGAGTGGATGACGAACTTCGAGGGCAATGACCCCGCGCCGGAGACCACGGCCTGCCCGATTTCCGCAGGGCCTTTCTTCATGGCCTCGGTCTCGATTTCCTCGCCGCCCGCGCGCTTAATCGAGCCGCCGACGCCGCCGCCCATCCAGAGCTTGTCGTTCGAGGGGTTCGTGATAGCATCGACGCCAGCCTCGACAATTTCGCCGTGAACTATCGTGAGCTTGGTTTTTCCAATATTGAATTCCATCTTGCCTCCATGGTTAAAAATTAAATAATTCGACCGGACAGGGAAATCGGCCGACGTCAAAATATACGACGGCCATTGCTAAATGTCAAACCAAAACGACGATGGCTAAATGAGCGACACGGCATCGAGGCCGAATTTCTCGCGGATGCTCTCGGCTTGGCACTCTGTGGGCACAATGGCGAGAATTTTTTCGCGGGGAATTTCCGATATTTGGAAATCGCCGATGTGGCGCCATTCCAGCTCACGGCTCCAGTCGCCCTTTTTGCCGTGCGGTTGGAAGAATAGGCGGTCATCGTCGGACAGGCGCTCGAAAAGGGTTTCGTCGCCATATATAACCTTGCGGACGCCGATATCCCTCGCCGTCTCGATGTCGATTGCGATACCGTAAGGCTCCATCGACCATCGGCCGCTTCGAGAGTCCCATTTCATTAGTTTTACTGCGTTTGCGGGGTCGAGCGATGTGAACGAGACATTCGGGAAATCGTTGCGGAATCGCGCTTTTGTCCCGAAAATTTTGCCGCTGGAGAGAATTCGCTCCAGCGTTTTCATCGCCGAGCGCGGATATTCCGTGCCTGAGAGGGCAATCGCCTTGTAGAAATCTGCCGATGTTTCCCGCGGCCATGGCTCCGGGAATGAATGAGTCCAATGTGTCAGCAGTTCCCATCGCCCGGAAAATTTCGCCCTAACGGCCTCTATGTCGCAACCGGACAGCGGGTTATATCGTTTTGGCTTCGTGTAATCCACTCGAAAGGCGTCGCTCACTTTTGCCCAGCTTTGGGCACTGTTTGCTATCTCGCGTTCGAGGTTGCCGTTCGGGCGAATTGAAATTGGAACAATTTCATCCGAAAGCCTGATTATCTGCCTATCCCGCTCGATGAGCGCACCCTTGGGGCGCGTGGGCGTGCTGTCCGTCCGATAGAAAGCGAATCCCACGCGCGAGGCATCGAGGGCGAAGTCTTCCAAAACATCTTGCACAATGTCCTCGGGATCGTCATCGGGAAATAGCGGCAGAATAATTATCTGCTTGCCCCCATAGAAGTTGGCAGACCATGCCAGAATGTTCCATGTGTGCATTCCCAGCGAAGTGAGAATCGTCACATTGCGGTCGATGAGATGTCGGACGGCGTCGATAGTTCGCCGTATCCATTGTTCATCGCCCTTGGGCATCTTAGTTTGCCGCGAGTTCAAGACTGACGCGAACGGGCGCTCCAGCGCCATGCCGAAATAAACCGGTATGTCGTCATGTTTGTGCATTTCATTATCAATATAATATCCGCCGGGAAAAAATCAACGGAAAGGTGATTGTCATTGCAAATTATGATTTTGCCTATCCAGCGCCCGGGGCGTCGGCCCCACCTGCGATTTGGCAAATCGCAGGTGGGAACGAAGTAGTCGGTAGCCTGATCTTCATATATAGCGGTAATTCCGCCCCGACTACTTCGTTGGCCGTCCACGGCCGCCGACGCCCCTTCGCGGGCTATCTAAATTTGACATTTAGCGGAAATTGCCTATAATTAAAATTGATTATGACAAGTAGAGATTGCGGAGATAGCCGTGCTTAAGACTGCCGCCACAGCCACGATTCTCATCGCTTTATTGGCGATGTTGTTTGCCGGTTGCGGAGGCGATTCATCTCGCGACCGCCGCGCGGACGGCACATCCCGCGAGGATGTCGAGCATCTCCTTATCGATGCGGCGGATATGCTCGAGAGAACTGCCCCGGAACCGACTCCTGCCATGCCTCAACGCGGTTCGCCAAGCTATGAATATGGCGAACCCTCGGATTTGTCGGCCTATGCCAGCGGCGCGGCGCTTCCCGGAGTCCGAGTAGAACGCCCCGACCGTGAGACGACCACCTCGGACACGGGGGAAACCTCCTTAACATCCCAAGAGGCCGAGAGTTACACAGAAAACTCCGATCCGGACTGGCGCGAGCGGCCGTGGTCAAATCGCGAGAGCGCATGGTCGCGTGATGAAGACCGAGACGACCAATCGCCCTCGACTCCATCACAGCCGGACATTAGCGAATTCTACTCGGACGTCCATTCGTGGTCATCGGGCATTAAAACCGCCGCCGAAACAAGACGCAAAGCCGCCGAAATTCGCCAAGAGGCCGAGAGCATCCGAAGACAGGCCGAAACTCTGCCGCCCGAGGATCGTCAAGCCGCTTTAGACCGAGCCAGAACAATGGACAACTACGCCGATAGAATCAGCTCAACGCGCGGCAATACACGAAAGCTGAACATCCTTCGACACGAGTTATCCGGCAGGCTGGATGACAACTAAGCAAATTGTTTCACGTGAAACAATACTTGCAAATCCCCAATCCATCGATATTCTGAACGGCATGAGCGCGAAATATGACATAATCGTTATTGGCGGCGGGCACGCCGGAATAGAGGCGGCCAATGCCGCATCGAAATTCGGCCTCCATGTCGCAATGATAACGTTCGACGCAGGCGCCATCGGGCGCTTAAGTTGCAACCCCGCGATTGGCGGCATAGCCAAAAGCCACGTCGTCCGAGAGGTTGACTGCCTCGGCGGTCTCATGGGGATAGTCGCCGACGAGACGGCACTGCAATATCGCACTTTGAATAGAAGCAAGGGGCGCGCCGTTAGAGCCACAAGAACCCAGAACGATAGGGCGGAATATGCGAGCGTGATTCAAACTAAACTTCGCCAGAACAACAGGATAGAGATAATTGAAGGCGAAGTCGCCAAGCTGATAATCAAAGGCGGGAAATTTCGAGGCGTTATTCTCGCAAACGCCGATATCATCGAATCTCAGGCCGGTATTATCGCCTCCGGAACTTTCCTCGGTGGAAAAATATTCATCGGAAAGGATGTGACAACTGCCGGAAGAGCGGGAGAGCCGCCATCAAATAAACTCGCGGACTGCATTAGCTCCGAAGGTATTGCTATAAAACGATTTAAGACCGGAACACCTCCGAGGATTATCTCGAGTTCTGTGGATTTTTCCAAAACTACGATTCAGCCGGGGGAAGACAACTATCGCCCACTGTCAATTCATACTAAATCAAGCGTGCCGGCTCCCGGACAATTTTGTTGCCACATAACCAGGACGAACGAGCGGACGCACGAAATAATACGCAATAATTTGAGCCTATCGCCAATGTTCGATGGCCGAATCGAGGGCACAGGGCCGAGATATTGCCCATCAATCGAGGTCAAAATCGTCCGCTTCCCGGACAATCCTTCGCACACGATATTCCTCGAGCCAGAGGGCAGAAAGTCCCATGAAATATACGTCAACGGCATTTCAATGAGCCTTCCACGCGATGTTCAAAAAGATGTTCTCCGCACTATTTCCGGCCTCGAAAATTGCGATGTGTCGCAATGGGCTTATGCAATCGAATATGATTGCATCGATTCAACGCAACTCAAAACAACGCTGGAACTTAGGGGCATTGCAGGCCTATATTTCGCCGGTCAAGTGAACGGCACGAGCGGATATGAGGAGGCCGCCGGGCAAGGTGTAGTCGCTGGAATAAATGCGGCGTTGGCCATAAAAGGCGAGCCGCCTTTCCTTCTAACTCGCGATGAGTCATACATTTCTGTAATGATAAGCGACATTATTTCGCGCGGCGCGGATGAGCCTTATCGCCTGTTCAGCTCGCGCGCGGAAAGCCGCCTTAAGTTGCGAGAGGACAACGCGATATGGCGAATGTTGCCGCATTCGGAGCGCCTCGGACTGATTCCCGACAAAATTATCGAGCACTGGCGAAAGCTTGAAGAGAAATGTGACGACGAAATTCAACGAATGCAGGCAGAGCGCGTCCCAGAGGCCCTTCGCGGAAGAATTTCATCGCCGAATAAGCCCACGGGGTTCAACTACCTCAAGCAAGCGGGGAATCAATTTTCCGACCTCGTAGCGGCGGGCTATTGCGAGCCGGACATACCTGATGAGGTAGTCGAGCGAATTGAAATCGAGGCGCAATACGGCGGATTTATTTCTCGCGAGGAGAAGCGTGCGCAAAATTACGAGCGCATCGCATCACGCAGAATACCCGACAACATAGACTTTTCGATAATCGACGGCCTCACGCGCGAGGCTGTTGAGAAGCTCGATGCCATGCGCCCCAAATCGCTCGGGGACGCAGGCCGGATTCCGGGGATTACCCCTGCGGCGGTGTTTGCAATTTACGTTTTTTTGAGCCGAAAGCAAAATGTTTCACGTGAAACAATCACGTAACCGAATGATATGGATAGAGATATATTTTTTGCCGCGCTAAAACGCTTCGATGTCAACATGCCGAAGGGGGCGATCGAGTGCCTCGATAAATTCGCCGAGGCCATTCTCCGGCAGAACCAGCGGTTGCACCTCGTCTCGTCCGGCGACACGAGGCTCCTCTGGTCTCGCCACTTCCTCGACTCGCTTGCGCCGCTTATCACAGGCGTCATCCGCCCCCCGGCGCATATTCTCGATATTGGGCCCGGCGCGGGGTTGCCGGCTATTCCGATAGCGATTTTCGAGCCTGATATCTCAATAACCATGGCCGAATCGAGCACAAAAAAGACGCGCTTCATCGAGCGGACAATCCGCGAACTTGCGCTCGATAACACGAGAATTTTTGGTTGCCAGTTCGAGCAAATCGAAGATAAGTTCGACTACTGCACAATCCGGGCAGTTTTCTCCGATGACTCAAAGCTCGCTGAAATTTCCAAAAAATTGCGCCCGAAAGGCTCGGCGGTCTTCTTTAAGAGTGTTAAATCACCGGAAGCCCTGCCATCACAAGAACTTATAAGAGAACATGGTTTTTCGGAAGTCGAAGTCTTTAAGCTCGACAAAGAGTTTTTCGCCGGAAGAACTCTCGTGGTTTTTCATAAGCCTTAAATGCCTGCTATATAAGGATATTCCGGTTTTTCCAGAAGTAATCGGCCAATGTAATCCAGGCCAACGCGAAGACGATCCAAATCGACACGCCGCCGAACCAGAAGCCCTCGGGTTCTCCGCCGAATGAAGCATAAAACATTATCACAAATAAAGTTAACAGCTCGATGCCGGTCTTGGCTTTCGCAAGGCGACTCGGCAGAATCTTCACGTCTTTGCTCATCCCCCAGAGGCGGAAAGTTGTGATGAGAACATCGCGAAGAATTATGCCAATTACCGGCAATATCGGCACGAAACCGGCCATCGATACGGCGGCTAATGCAAAGCCCGACAATAACTTATCGGCAACGGGGTCTGTAAATTGGCCGAATCCGGTTACCTGTTTGTTGCGCCTCGCGAGAAATCCGTCCATCCAGTCGGTTAGCGCGCCAATGGCGAAAATTGCTGTCCCCACCGCCGTCCAAATTCCGCCAAAATACAGTGCCACGAAGACCAGCGGCGCGAGAATTATGCGCAATATGGTGAGAAAATTCGGGAGGTTCACGCGCTACTCCTCGCCGAAGCCGCTCGCGAATAGCTCGACGACCTCCTTCATCGCGGCCTCCTCGTCGGGGCCATCGATTTCGATTGTTAAGCGGACGCCCTTCTGGGCGGCGAGAATCAACACCCCCATAATGCTCTTCGCATCGACGGAGAGGTCTTTTTTTCGGATAGTTATCTTCGATTTGTATTTGGATGCGGTTTTGACTAGCATCGTCGCCGGTCTCGCGTGCAGTCCTAAATTATTGACAACTTCGACAGTGTTGGTTAGCATTGACACCTCAAACATTCCTCGCGTATTTTGACCCCGGGAGTCTTTTGACTATATCTTTCATTTCAAGTTCTGTAAGTATTGCAAGAATTATTGGGACTTCTAATTCGGTATGATTGGAGATGGCGTCCACGCCGATTCCATCGAAATCGAGGGCATCGAAAATTGTTTTCGAGAGGCCTTCGAGCTGGACTGCGCTGTCCTGTATGCTTTTGCGCGAATCCTCCTCGAGCGGCTCGACCTTCAGGGATACCATGATGTCCGCCGGTTCCAATGCGGGCGTAGCGCCGTCGCGGATGAGGGAATTCGGCCCTGCAGAGTTCGGTCGATCGATGTGACCGGGTAGCGCATATACATCTCTGCCATTGTTTGCGGCATATCTTGCGGTGATAAGCGCGCCGCTTTTCGCGCTACCCTCGATAACGAGGACTGCGCGGGACAGCCCGCTGATGATGCGGTTTCGCGCAGGAAAGGTATGCGTATCGGCGCGCGTGCCCATTGGATATTCGCTGACAATTACTCCGTTTTCGATTAAAGTAGAATAAAGCTTTTTGTTAATTGGCGGATATACTATATCGACGCCGCAACCGAGGACGGCGATTGAACGTCCGCCGGCATCGAGCGCCGCATCCTGCGCGTTGCCGTCGATGCCCATAGCCATGCCGGAGACTATCGTAACCCCTTGCTTGACAAGATATTGTGAGAATCTTCGAGCTTGGGAGACGCCATATGTTGAGGGCCTTCGCGTGCCTACAATTCCAACGGCCAGTTCGTCGCGCTTGGATATTTCGCCAATAATGTAAAGGATTATCGGCGCGTCGGGGATTTCTGCGAGATTGCGCGGATAGTCGGGGTCGAGGATGGTCATCGCGCGGGCGTTTTTCGCGGCGATTCGCTCAAGCTCTTGGGGAATCCAAGCGTCGCTGTGCGGGTCATATTGACGTATTGCCCTGAGTGCGCTGGAGTTAAGAACCTCCGCAAGTTCATCGTCGCCTGCCTGGAAGACTGCTTTCGGCGAAGAAAACCTGTCGATGAGCCTGCGGGCAATCACAGAGCCTACGCCGGCAACACGCTGTAATGCCATAGACCAGAAGAGGTTATCGCTATTCATCGCCATCTCCGAGTGCTTCGACTTTCAGCTCGCAAATTATCTTGTGCGCCACTTCGAGAAGCTCGCGAAGTCCCTCGCCTGTGACAGAGCTAATGACTATCCCGCCTAAATCATTGATAGTCAGCTTCTTATCGTCTTCGGCGATGTCCGCCTTGGTGCCAACGAGAATGCGCGGTTTCGTTTTGAGAATGCCGTCTTCGTATGACTCTAACTCGTTGATTATCATAGTGTAATCGGCGACTGGATCGCCGGAGAGATCGACGAGAAGCAGGAGAACAAGATTGCGCTCGACATGGCGGAGAAACTCGTGGCCGAGGCCTTTGCCGAGATGCGCCTCCTCGATTAGCCCCGGAATGTCGCAGACGACCATGCGCCGGATATTGTCCAGCTCGACAATGCCGAGGTTCGGTTCGAGCGTGGTGAACGGGTAGTCGGCGATTTTCGGTTTCGCGGATGAGATGCGCGAGAGCAGTGTCGATTTGCCGGCATTGGGTGCGCCCACGAGGCCGACATCGGCTATGATCTTAAGCTCCAAAAGGAGGTTGCGAGTCTCGCCGGGCTTTCCCTCTGTGGCGAATCTTGGTGCGCGATTGGCCGAGGATTTAAACGTGGCGTTGCCGCGTCCGCCTCTGCCGCCTTGAGCCACGATAAATTCGCCATCGGTGAGGTCTGCTATAATCTCGCCGCTGTCAGCATCTTTGACTGTTGTTCCGGGCGGGACAGAGATGACGAGGTCATCACCATGCACGCCGGTTTTATCTGAGCCGCCGCCGGCTGTGCCTTTCTTCGCTTTGTATGTATTAATGTAATAAAAATCGAGCAATGTTGTCATCATATTATCGACGCGGAGGATGACATCGCCGCCCTTGCCGCCATTGCCGCCGGACGGCCCGCCGCGCGGGACATGCTTCTCCCGACGAAAAGCGACGCAACCATCGCCGCCATCTCCGGCAATCACTCGTATCTTGACTCTATCGACGAACATTACTTATCGTTGCCTTTAAGCGATATGTCAAGTAGTTTTCGCAGGTTGTCGAGCGTGAGATTTCGCCGGAGATTGCCGCGGATTGCGAGGGAAATCGCGCCGGTCTCTTCGGAAACGATGACTATGACGGCATCGGTTTCTTCGGATAGGCCAAGCCCCGCGCGATGGCGCATCCCGAGCGAGCGTTGGTATCGGGGATTCGTTGTGAGCGGCAGTTCGCATCCGGCCGCGGAGATGGTGTCGTCTTCGATAATCACCGCGCCGTCGTGGAGAGGCGTGTGCGGTGTGAAGATTGTGACGAGTAGCTCGGATGTAGCCTCTGCGGCGATTCGCTTGCCCGTCTCGATGTATCCTTTGAGGCCCACATCGCGTTTAATAGCGATGAGCGCGCCAACTTTCGCCGAGGAAAGAACGTCCACGGCGTTGACAACTGAGGCGGCGGCTTTCCTGCTACGCGAGCCTACGAGGCGACGGAAAAGCGGAGCGTTGCCGAGGCGCATTAGCGCGTTGCGAAGCTCCGGCTGAAAGACGATGATGAACGCGATAATCCACACCGTGCCGAGGTGCGCGCTGAGCCATTTCAGCGAATTCATGTCCATCCAAGTCGAAAGGAACATAAGAAAAAGTATCGTCCCAAGGCCGATGAGCATGGTGACCGCACGTGTGCCCTTCATCAGAAGCAGGAAGCTATAGACGATTAAGGCAACGACGAGGATATCGATTACATCCATCAGGCCGAACTCGAAGAATAGGAAGCGGAAGAAGGTCATGATCTGCCTCCGTGTTCGGCGATGGCCTCGACGACGGCGAGAGCCTCGTATGTCGGGCGGATGTCGTGGACGCGGAGGACATCTGCGCCCTCGAGCACGCACCAGATAAAGCTGGCGAGGCTTCCGACGAGGCGCTCTGCGGGCGGTCGCTTTCCGAGAATGCCCTCGATAAAGCTTTTGCGGGAAGTTCCTACAACGACGGGAAAGCCGAGGGCTTTTATCTTGCGGATGTTCGCGAGAAGCTGGAGGTTATGCTCGAGGGTTTTGCCGAAGCCGATTCCCGGGTCGATGTATATTTTGTCCTCGGGAATGCCCATCTTGACGGCCTCCTCGGCGCGCTTCGATAAAAAGTCGCATACTTCGCCGACAACATCGTCGTAATGCGGCTCTTTCTGCATTGTTTGCGGGGTGCCGAGCATGTGCATGAGGACGACTTCAGCGCCGGTATCGGCGACGACCTCTGGCATCTTTGGGTCGGCGGTCATCGCGGTGATGTCGTTGACCATGGTCGCGCCAGCGGATAGGGCCTCTCTGGCGACATCGCTTTTGTATGTGTCAATCGAGATTTTCGAGGCGACTTTATCGGCAAGCGATGCGATTACCGGAATGGCGCGCTCAAGCTCGACCTCGAGCGGCACGGGCTGTGCGCCCGGACGCGATGACTCTCCGCCGATGTCGATAATGTCCGCGCCCTCAATTGCGAGGCGAATCGCGCAGTCGATAGCGCGCTCCGGCCGGTGGAACCGCCCGCCATCGGAGAAGCTGTCCGGCGTGACATTGACCACGCCCATCAGTTTAATATGTAAATTTCTCTTTATCACCATAACGCACGACTTTAGTTCAAATCGGATGTAATATATAGCTCGCGCCTCGATAATGCAAGGCAATAATATCCGTTTGCGCTCGGGGCGTCGGCCCTTCCTGCGATTTCTCAATCGCAGGAAGGTGCGAAGTAGTCGGTGGGAAGTCTTACGCCATTATGCACCAATCCTGCCCCGACTACTTCGCTGGCCGTCAACGGCCACCGACGCCCCGAGCGAGAGCACGAGGGGAAACGACTAACAGAGCAAAATTTGTCTTCTGGCAGTAAATAAGCGTTGAATACCGACAATGGTGGCTAAAGGGGATTCTCGCGAGTTATGTCGATTGTCTCGAAAATTTTGAATAGGCGGGGAGCATCGTCGAAAACATCATCGGCGAGGTCGTCTCGCACGCCAATCATGACGCCGTTTATCTCGCCGAAACTGTAATTGGTGTATATATCCGCGATTTCGTTGAATGCCTGCCCTTCGAGCGGCCAGTAGATGATAGCCTCGGGCCTCTCCTCGGCAACGAGGTTCACGGGAGGGCGTTTGTCCGATAAGGGTCGCGTGAGGCCGACCCAGTCGAGAACATATGTGTCTTTGCGGGCATAGAACTTAATGGCGCCGATTTCTCCCGCGCAGATAGTAGATTTCGCCGGAAGATTTTCGCCAAGCCAAATCGAAGCAGACGCGTAAGTCCGCTCCCGGCGCGCGTGAGTTGTGTCGCGGAATTCGACCATCTTGGAGTGTGAGTAAAGGCTCGTGACCACGAACCACGCCAAAACGAGCACCAAAGCAGTCCACTTCTTGACATCGAGATTCTTGATGCTGTCGATTGCTACCACAACTCCATGTCCGCAAATGAGATAGACGCCAAGAAGCGGAGGAATAAAATACCATGTAAATAGCGTCGCATATTGTTTGCCGGTCAAAGTCCATGCGAATATATAGACCAGCAAAAAAAGCCCCACGGGTGTGAGTTTACGGCGAAAATCTCTTATCATATAATACATCCCAAAAGCCAACGGGACGAGAATAAGCCAATGCGGGGAATTCCCGTGAATCAGCGGTTCGGCGTTGCCCACGATTGCTTTCAAAAAATGCCGGAGAATTGCCAGCGCGCCTATGTGCCAAATTTGGCCGGGTATCGCCGCTTTCCGAAGGACGCTCACGGGCACCGGAGTCCCGAAATACAGTGTCGCACCAACCATATAAACTGATATTATTACCGCCGGGGCTATAAGATATTTCAGTTCGAGCTTGATTTTTTTGTCGAAAAGCACCCATGTAAAGACAAAACCCAGAAGAAGCAGGTTGTCGAAGCGAACCCAGACGGCGAACGCAGACAGAATAAGCGCTTGCGAGGGGTTTTCGTCGCCGAGGGCGAGAAATGCCCACGCGATGAAGGCCATCGACAGGGCGATTTCCATGCCGCCGAAGCTCGACACGATGAAGCCCAGCGATGTAGTCAGTAAAATCGCCGCGATTGCCCCCGACCAAATATCCCCGAGGGCCTTTCCCCCAAGTTTCGTGAGAATTATCGCCAGTGCAATTTCCGAGAGGATTGACAGAAGGCGCATTGCGAGAAGGCTGTCCATGCCGAGTGCGCGAAGTCCCGCATTGAGTAGTGTCCATGCGACTGTCGTCACGGCGAATACTCTCTCGCCGGAGTTATGCACCATGCCCTCGCCCTCGGCGAGATTCCTTGCGACATGTGCGGTGATGAAAGCGTCGTCGAGAATGGGTGCGGGAAGAATGGCATTGAACGCCAAAATGAAAACAATCGGCAGTATGAACGGCAGAACTCTATTCACCGCGCCCCCGCAGAACCGCTTCTACACGTGCGATGTCGTCCTGCGTATCCACGCCGATTAGCCGAGCCGCATCAGCAATTTCGATGCAAAAAATCTTCCAGCCGTGTTCCAGCGCGCGGAGCTGTTCGAGCTTCTCCGCCGACTCGAGCGGCATTCGCGGAAGCTCGGCGAATTCGAGAAGTGCGGAAGTCTCGAACGCGTAGATTCCTATGTGCTTGAGATATCCCTCCCAGCCCGCGCCGTCGCGGTCGAATGGGATTTTCGCCCGGCTGAAATAGAGTGCGTCGCCACTTCGGTCGATAACAACCTTCACCGCCGATGGGTCGTCGAGGTCTGTGGGGCTTGCGGGGGCGACAATCGTGCCCATCCGCCTGTCGCTGTTTGCGAACTCGCGGGCGAAACGCGCGAGAATCGCCGGAGTGATGAGCGGCTCGTCGCTCTGAATGTTGACCACGAAGTCCGGCCGATGTTCCTCCGTTGTCGATAAAACGACCTCCGCGATTCTGTCCGTGCCGCTGGCATGTTCGGGGGATGTCATCACGACTTCCGCGCCGAAACCGCTCGCAGTGCTGGCGATGCGCTCGTCGTCGGTAGCGATAATCGTTCGCGAGAAAACATCCGCGCCGCTCGCCGCCTCCCAAGCCCAGCGAATTAGCGGCTTCTCGGCGACATCGGCCAGCGGCTTCCCCGGAAGTCTTGTCGATGCGAACCTCGCGGGGATAATCGCCCAGATTTCCGCGTCTATTTGCGCCATCTACCGGCACCTCTTAATCAGTTTGAGGAACGCGTCGATGTCCGCGCTGAGGATTTCCGCCGAAAGGTCTTTCTTCATGTTGTAAATCTTCGATGCGACCGCGCCCGGTGCCTTGATTTCTACGGCATATCCGCGCTCGATAAGGCGCGTGGCCGGAAGTTTGAAATTAACGTCATATGACATGGGCGTTATCTTGGATTTCGGCTCGCCCTTGACGAGAACTTTCGCGTCGAACGCCGGATCGCCGGACTTGATGCGCTTGCCAAGACCGAGCATATTGAAGAACTTCGCGCCCGCGCCGAACTTCTTGAGCGATAACCTGAAATCCTCGGCCTCGAACGGCGACTTGAGGTCGAGGTATGTCACCTGCGTGTTGCCCGCCTGCACCACGCGGAAAGTAAGCTCATAGTCTCTGCCGTCGAGGCTTCCGGAGAGCACAGGCTTTGTTTTCCAGTCGCCGGGATCGAGCTGTGCGCCGAGCTTCTCGGCGACATCGGCGAGCGCCTCGGTGGTCTTCGCCCTCTGCTTTTTCGAAAGGACAACAATAAGATAGACGATGGCAGTTAAAAAAACGGCAATTCCTATGATAATATAAACTGTCATATTTCCCATGTCATCTCCTCATCGCGTCTTCATCGACGCCGTGTTCGACTGTCACCCTGCGGTTGACGGTTCTACCGGCGGGTTTTTCGTTATCGCCGAGCAAAGTGTCTATCCCGTCCGGGCGGAGGGAAAGAAGCGTGTATGGTTTGGTCTCGCCATATCCTCCGGCGTCGATAGTGGCGTTTCGCTCCGCGAGCCAAGCATCGACATCGGCTGTGGAAATGCCCAAATAGTGGGCGATAAACAGCCGGAAAATCCTCAACTCTCGATTTGCTCTGCGTGCGGAGAGTTGCATATTATGAGGCTCTGAGCCGATAGCATCGGTGTGTCCGGCGAAATGCATCGAGGGCGAAAGCCCGGCGCGCGCCTGCGTGATTAGGGTATGCGCAAGCGGGTCGAGACGGCTTTCGAGGTAATGGCTCGTAGGCTCTATCTCATCGAAAACGAACTGGACAACGAGCAGTTTTTCGATTCGCCGTTGAACATCCTGCACGCGAACCTGCATTCGACCTTCCTTGCCCTCAGAGTAAAACTCCGACGGGCGCCTGCCCGTGAAAGTCCTCACGCGGAGGCGGACGAAACTTTCTTGACTAACGAGGTGTCCGCCCTCGTCGCGCCAGTCCCACTCAACTTGCACCGGCGGCAGGCCTTTAGTCGTTGAAATACGGCGAATTAGCTCGTTTTCAAACGTGACGACGTCCACATGGGAGCTGTCAACATTTATTCTGTCGAAATCGACGGGGGTAATCGTAATTTTTGCCCTCTCCGGCTGAAGATTATCCCAGCCTACGACGCTCGCCGGCGAGAGCGTCGGCTTCCAGAGAAGGCGTTCGCCATTCAGCGTCGCGCGGACGGTTGGGCCTTTCCATCCGGGGAATATGCGAATCTCGCCGGGCAGAAGTCGCGGATTTTCCGCGTAAATTTTCTCGCGCAGTGCCTCCGCGCGGAGGAGTCCC
>DSAF01000145.1 GCA_011388305.1 Candidatus Zixiibacteriota bacterium
GTCATAGACGTTAAAGACGAATTCGACCGAGTCCGGCAATATCAAGAGGTTCGCGGTTTTAAGTTCGCTCGGGTTTCCGGCCGAGTCGATTGCCACCGCGCTCAAGTTGTAATGAATATCAGGCTCGAGCACATCTGCCAACGCCGATGGGAAAGCCGCGTAGTATATATCATCAATTGAAGTGTCCCAAGTTGAATCGTGCGTAGTGCAACCGGTGAGGCTCGGGTCGTTATTGATTCTCCAGCAGACTTTCCACAAGAATCCCGGCCCCGGCTCATCGGAGAAACGAATCGGGAGCGCCGACGGGACGACAGTAGTGATACTGTCCGTCTCCGTCTCGGTGAAGACATCGAGGAACCAGAAGTCTGGCGGCGTGACATCGTATCCGCCGTGTATGGTTATCTCGCTTCCCGGGTCGAAAACATTGCCCCAGTTGCCGGCAGAGTCCCTAAGGCGAGCAGTTATCTGCTTTCTGCCTTCGGTGCTCGTATCCATCACCAGCGGAATGCTGTCCGTCCGGAATCCCAAAGCCACGGTGTGCTCTACAACATCGACTGTATGGTCGATAGCTTGCCACAGCGTAAGATCGATTCCGCCGGAGAACTTGATGCTGTCCGTGCCGCACCCCTCGTCAAACGCGCTGGGAACTTGCGCCCAGATGTAGTTCTGATTAGACCAGCCCATAGCGGCTTGGAAAGTCGTCGGGAAAATATCCGCCGATGTAGTATCCCAGACGAAGAAGCCCTCATCCATCTCCGGTGCGGTCATGTCGAGGTAAATCATGTCCTCGTCCATCTCGCTAACGATGAAGCTTTCCGAGAGAAGCCATCCGTAGATAACCTTCATGCCCTCGGATGGGTCTTCGGTAATCGTGAACACGGTATCGCCGCCGACAGGATACGGAATCCAGCGCGGGTCGTCCGGTAGTGGGTCGGCTCCAAGGGTCTCGGAAAGAATGTAGTAGGCCGCCGGCGTGCCGGTTTGACCTAAATGAACGCCGATAGTCGGACTGTTAGTGCACTCTGTATTTCTCGGCTCGCTGTCGATGTCATAGAGCGTCATGTCCAGCAGAATTTCCTTACTATATATTATCTGCGCGGATGAAAGTGCGGAGATGTTCCCCGCCTTGTCCATCAGCGCGACATAAACCGTCTTAAGCCCCGTCGTGAGGGTGTCCGTCAGCGTGTATCCCAACGTCCCCGAGCCGAACGGACGGCGAATTGAGCGGACGATGTCCGGATAGCTCGTCGCGTTCTCGAAAATCGACACATAAGCCGGAACATAAGGATCGTCTCTGCCGAAAACCTTCACGATGATGGTCGGGTCGTCGGTGTAATCCGGTGAGAGGCTCGAAGCATCAAGGAGATGCACCGAGTCAATGACCGGGGCATATGTATCGAGTGTTATCGAAAACAGTGGTTCGACTCTCTCGGAAGCCCAGTTTCCTGCAGAATCTTGAACATCGCCGAGAATGCTATATGGGCCATCACTCGACGGGAGCACGAACTCGACTTGATAGGTTCCCGGGAAAGGCCCGAAATCTAGCTCTTCCGTGCCAGTCATAAGGCGATAGCGGAAAAGACCTGTGCCGCCCGCCTCACCACCGGTATCATACGCACCGGTGAACATCGCGCGGACATTGCGGTTATTCGTCCAAGCGGTGTCGGCGACATCGGCGGGAATCGAAGGCTCGCTATGAGTCGTGAGGTCGAGAACGTGGAAGTCAGGGACTGTCGGCGGCTGAATATCCAGCTCGATGTCCCAAGTCTCTATGTCCGTAAGAATCACATCATAGTTGGCTTTGCCGCGGAGAGCAATAGTGTGCCAGCCGTCGATGCGTTCGAGGCGGCCTCTAATTGTAATGGTGTCCATCTCGCCGGTCGATGTTACATGGAAAACCGTGTCCGGCGGATCAATCATCGGACTGCCGTCCCAAACCATGAGTGTATCGATGCCGTTGCCGTATCTGACAGTAATATCAACCAGCGTTGTGTCGGTGTATCTGCCGGTGACATCCGGGCCATCGATGTCGCGGACGTTGAGAATCTCGATCCATTTGTTGCCCGAGATGAAATGAATGCTGTCCACCGCCGCCTCGCTGACATTGCCCGCGCTGTCGCGAGCAACGGAATAAATCGTCAGCCAGTCGCCGGGGGAATATCCGGTAAAAGTGAAAGTGTATCTATCTTCGAGTGGCAACCACGCACCTGCCGAAATCGAGTTCAAATCGGCCGGGTTCTGCGTGAAGAAAATCCCGCTGGCGTGGCCGTAGTAAGGATCGAGATGAGCGGTAATCTCCACAGTCAAAGAAACTGTCGTGTCCGTGGGGATGTCCGGTGTTGCGGTGTTCCAGAGCGTGCAGGAACGAACAACCGGCGCCTGCGTGTCCAGCTTGATAATTCCAAGCCTCGACTCGCTGATATTCCCCGCCCTATCGCGGAGTTTGACGAAAATTTCCTTCTCGCCATCTCCCTCGGGCGCGACCCAATAATAGGGCATCGCGCCGGGGGTGAAAGTCATATAATCAGTTGTGAATAAAGCATTGGACGCCATCACGACCGAGTCGAGACCGCTGGCGTATCCATCGACCAAGGGATCGACGGCGCCATCCGGAACGACGCGCACAGTGCGGGAGTTCGTCCAGCCGGACATGGCAGGGACATCGTATCTGTGTGAAACAGTCGTGGTGTCGAAAACAGAAGTTGACGAAAACTCCGGCGCGCGTGTATCGACGTAGAAAGTCCAGTCCCAACTAACGCCAACTTCGTGATTGCCCGCCAAATCGACGGCACGCGTGCGGACGTTCCACTCGCCGTTCTCAGTGCGTGTGAATGCGAAGTTATCCCTCACTACCGTATCAGTCGCCGAATAGAAGGCGCTGTCAACGGGCGAAACGGGCAGGCCGTAATAGTCCGTATCGAGATATACGGCGGTAACGCCGCTGTATTCATCGCCGGCAGAGTAATAAAGATTGATTCCGCCGGGCCATCCTGTGTAATACAGGGGAAGATCTTCCGTCTCGATTATCGAGCTATAGGGGTCGGTGTCGTCAACCTTGGTGCGAGCCATCGGAGCGTGCGCCGTGCCGATAGGAATCGTCCCGTTGCCGAGAGCGTCCCACGCGCCGACATAGAACTCATACTCGCCATCGCCCGTGGCAGTCGTGTTGAAATCGATAAAGCCGTCGTAGTGGGGCGGGGGCGCGGGCGCCGAGGCGTAGTGAATCCACTCCGTCGATGGCGGCATTCTGTAATACAGAACGACACTATCGACAACGCCGACGTGCGCGTCCTCGGCCAAGTAGTCAATTCTCACCGTCTCGGTGTTCCACCACTCGGGCAGTTCATCGACAGTCACCGCTGGCGGCGTCGCGTCCTGAACACTACAATATGTCCCCGACCAATCGGAAAAGCCAAATCCCCCGCCATCGGACCAGCGATACCTTACTTTATAGCAATACCGCAACCCCGAAGTGAGCGGATCGTCAGCCCTGCCATAAACCCCCGAACCGACGGGATAGGCAAATTCGCCTCCGTAGGTGACAGCGTAATCCGCGGCCACTCCCGATGAGATGGGGCCGATGCGAATATTAGCGGGGCCTAACGTGTCGGAGTATTCGTCGTCCGGCCAGTCCGGTATCCCCACCGCCGCGGTATCGACCCAAACTTCCCACGCGTTAATCGAGACGCCGGGAGAAGCCGGTGCGTTCCACCGCACGGGATTGATATGACCCGCCGTGAAATCCGGCTCCGGCAGAAGTATCGGCGCGGGCTGAGCTAACAGGCTTCCAATTAGCCCGAGAGACAGAATGCCGAGCATGATGTGCATAGTCTTTACTCTCAAGGCTCGCTCCTTATTTTTTATGTTTTTTTCTTTCATGAGCGTAATCCGATTTTTGATTATTTAACGAGAAGCATTCTTCTCGTGGCCGCGAAACTCTCGCCGGCAGTCATTCTGCAGAGATAAATACCGCTGGGAACCGAACGGCCTGCGCCATCGGTGCCGTCCCAGACAACTCTGTGGCTTCCCGCCGTTATCTCGTCGTCAACCAGCGTTGTCACGAGGTTTCCAGATATATCATAAACGGTGATTGTCACGTGTTCGTCTTTCGGGACGGTGAACGGCACCGCGCATGTTGCGTTGAACGGGTTAGGCACGTTTTGACCGAGATTGAACTCAGCCGGAAGCGCGCCGCGAGCGACTATCTTAGCCCTTCCGAAAATCTCCGCCGAATTGCTCTCGTGCATATCGATAGTGCCGCGCTCGGTGACGAGAACAAGCTCCACCGAAGGAAGTGCCTTCGGATTCCAGCTAAGAATCGAGCCATAGGGAGCGTCGATAGTCCACTCGCCATCCGGACGGACTTTGCGAATGTAGCGATAGCCCTCCTCATCGATGAACGCGGGAGAAATCTCGCCGAAGGGCGGCGTGGGCGGCATCACTATGTCCGCCATGTCGATGCCCCTGTCGGAGAAATCAGACGAGGCAACCTCGAGCGAGACACCGTCAATATCGACAAAGAAGTTCCAATCGATAACCGGATCGAAGGAAATTGCCTTTGGCATGCCCGACTCGGAGTAAAAATCTCCAGTTCCGGTAAGAAGTAGCCAATAGCCCTTGCCGGGCATAAGGCGCGAAGTCGGGTTATAATGAACACCGTTCCAGTCGTATGGTGTCGCGTGGCCGAGGCCTGTCCATGAGAATCCGCTTCCCTCGCGAGTCTCGGAGTCATCAAACGGCGCGCCGATAGTCCACCATCCGCGGCCAATCTCGTTCTCCTGAACCTTCATAACGGGGATACCGGTCATGGGATAGTCAACCGCCGATGTCATCAGAACCCAATATGCCCTTCCCGGATACAAGCGATTAACCTCGATATACTCGCCAGCCTCGGGATTCCATTCCGCGAACATGTGAGCTCCGGGGAAGAGAACGCTTGCGGTATTGTTCGCGGGAATAACCGGAAGGCTGACTAAATTCCATCCGGCGAAAAGCTCGATAGTGTCCGTGGCGTTGAGCGCGGGCGGAAGCTCGAACTCGAACACCTCCGACCAGCCGCTCTCATTGCCCGGCGTCTCGCCATCGACTGCGAACATCATGAAATAATGCCTCGATCCGCCGAACAGGTCTTCAATCGGGAACGTTTTGCGGTGCGAAGGAACAACACCGAGATTGACATTCGGGGCGATAAGCTCGTCGCCGAGCCATAGCCAGTCAACAGTTCCCGCGTGGCGAAGAACATACTTCGTCGTAAGCGGGCTGAGGCCCGTGTCCGACCACACGACCGTGAACGAGTCGAGATAGTGACTCACGAGAACGGTATCGATTCGCGGCACTGCAGGCGGATGCTGTCCAACTCTCGAGAACGAGCCTTGGCCGCCGCCATAATTATGATGGCCGCAATAATCAAACGGCACAACGCGATAAACATTATCGTGCCAATTATTGCCGGGGTCGGGGTCAGTATCGATGAATTTGTTAACATGCTTTGAAACTGTGGCTATCTCCGTCCCGGACTCGCCAATCGCTGTCGAACGGAATATCTTAACGGAATCGACTCCGCTCCCGTCGCCATCCGTGAATGCCTCATTGTTCCATGTCAACAAGATATTTACACGGTCAACACTGTCGGCGAGGGACTGAATGTTCGTGATGTTTGTCGTAGCCGGCGGTGTGTTGTCAACGCGCGTGACAACGACATTGCTCCACTCCGATATATTCTCGAAGCTGTCGCGGAATCGCGCGCGGAAGAACCACTGCGTCTCGTATAAATCGGTAATCGTCATCTTCAAAGTATCCCAATTCGTGCAGATGCCGTCGTCGGGGTTAGTCATGGTGAAAACGCCGCCAATCGTTGTGTCCGAGTGAATCGGAATCGGCCCGATTCCCACAAAACTCGCCCCGCCGAAGAACGGATCCGCCGACCACTGGACCTCGACCTCGATTGCATCGCAATATGTCGTGTCGATAATATCGAGATGGACAGTCCCGCCACAGGAATGGGAAGGAAGGCGAACGGCAATAGGCGGGAAAACGCCCTTGTCAACCGTCGCGGTGTCAATCTGCGAATCGCCGCAGTCCAGCCAGTTCGTATAGCCCGCCGAATCATAGGGAGATACCACATAATAGTAGGTTTGCCCGTCGCGAAGATCGATGATTGGATCGGACGGGCCGTCGTCTTCGTAATAGTAGTGACCGGTAGAATTTACTATATAGTGATGAATGCGATAGTCTTCGATGAGGCTGGAGTCCGGCGGAAGAAAATATGCTATCGAATCTGCGGAGAACCTGAACAGGTGATAGCCCAGAATTCCGCTTCCGCAGTCGTCGTTGGGGTTTTGATAGAAATGAATATAAATTCCGTCCTCGCCTCTTGAGGTGGCGGTCATCTCTTCAGGACAGCCGGGCGGGGTCTGGTCGTTCGTTGTGAGTGGATAGGTCGGAATCAAATGTGACCAAGGGCTGGTTGGCCCACCTAAATATCTCGCCTGCGCACTGAAAGTGTATGTCGAGCATTCGATTGTAGAGAAAAAATAGCTCGATGCGTCCGTCCAAGGCGTCTCTTCGACGAGATACATGTCCGACTCCTCGGTATCGGGATCGGTGAACACGCGATACTTCCGATAGCGATATTGCACAACTTCACCGGCCGTTCCGGGGCAACGATCGAGGTCGATGCGAATCGTGAGTCCGCCGCCGTGATGGTAGCGCGGAATCTCGCGGAGTTGAGCGCAGGGCGGCCAGTGCGGTTCGGTTCCGCTGGCACAACGACGGAACGGGTCGTTTCCAGTTCTGCGAACCCATCCGGCCTTGTCCATCGGAACTATGACATACCAGAAACAATCGTCGGGAGTGACGTCGTAATCCGACCAATCATACCACATTCTGCCGTCGTCGAGAACCGAATCCACCGGAACCATCGCCGGATCGATATATTCGAGAGTATATCCGAGGCCGCTCGGCGCACGGTAAATGTAATACTTGTAAACTCCAGATGCGCTGTCCGTGCCCTTCCGCCAGTTGATGCGAATCCGTGCGGGATCAGCGTAGTAGTATGTCGAGATACCCTCTATACGGTCGGGACGATACCAATCGTGCATCACATATATGTCCTCATCTGGATATCCGAGAGGGTTCGAATAGACCACCGTATCGCCATCGGTGACTGCGGCGGAGTATTTGAACACCTGGCCGTCGCCGCCGCCGTCGATATCCACACTCGATAGCGGTATCCATCCGGTTTGGAAGTCCGGAGTATCGGAGCCAAGCGGCGTGCGGAAGAACCGGTATTGTAAGCCGGGTCTGACGCATTCGCTTTCCAACTCCAGATACGCGCTATGCCCCCTCACAAACCCTGCGAGGATAACATCGCCTTCGAGAGTGTCTCCAACGAGGCCGTATGGCGCTCTCGATAGGTTCGCGCAGAGCGGAGTGCTCGGCTGGGCGAAAACCGCGCCCGCAACCAATAGAACGGTGCAGGCAAGGACTGTCAATTTCGCGTTAAATTCCATTAATGCCCCCTAAATCGGAACTTCGGATTGAGATTACATCCTGTGTATTCTTGTGCGTTAGATTAAGATAGCATATCCTCGATCGACTATTAAAACCAAATAAGTCTAATAAATAAGAGATTATTTTCAAAAAGTCAAGTGCAATCATTCAGAATCTACAAGCAAATCTTCATCTGTAAGCGCGCGCAGGAGCGCCAAATACTCCACCGCCTTGCCGCGAAAGTCGCTCATATATTGACTTTTAACAGGTGGGCCATCAGGGAAAGCGAACTTCAGCGGGTTCACAAATTCTCCCTTGACCTTGACTCGATAGTCCAAGTGCGGCCCGGTGGAAAGACCGGTAGTCCCCACATAGCCGATGAGTTGGCCTTGACTAACCCGAACGCCCTTTCTAATTCCGCGTGCAAAATTTCTAAGATGTCCGTATTGCGTAATTATGTTGTTCTCGTGCCGAATCTCGATGAAATTGCCGTATCCGCCTTTCCATCCGGCATAGGTAATGACGCCCGACCCCGACGCCGATACCGGCGTCCCCTCCGGCGCGGCGTAATCCACGCCCAAATGCGGGCGATAAATCTTGAGAATCGGATGATACCTGCTTCGCGTGAAGTGGCTCGAAATTCGGCGATATGTCAGCGGCGTGCGGAGAAGCGCCTTTTTCGTGTTTCTGCCGTCAAGCGTGTAATAGCCCGCAGTGCTATCAGGATCCATGTAGTAAATCCCGCCATAGCTGGTGTCCGAAATCCAATATTCGGCGGCGATAACTCTCCCCACTCCAATGGGCTTGCCATCGAAAAAGTTCTGCTCATATAGAAGGGCAAACCTCTGTCCGTCGCGCGTCTCGGTGAGAAAATCGACATTGAACGAGAGGATATCCGTGAAGCGGAGAATTGCTTCGGCGGGAACGCCCTCTTTGACCATCGACTCCCAAAGCGTGCTTTTAACCTCGCCCTTGGCGGCACGGATAACGAACGTCAAGGGCTTGCTGTCTTGAAAACCCACGAGACTGTCGCCATCGAGTTTAATGCGATAATGCTCCCACGGCGAGCGCATAAGCTCGAACTCTACAAGGCCGCCGTTCTCGTCGATGTCCACCGTGTATTTATCGCCGGGGAGAATTTTGCGTGGGTCGAAAACGCCGTCGAGCGCGCGATTTATGTTATGAACCAACCGTGGCGTCATGCCTGCATTTGTCAGCGCGATATAGAGCGATTCGTGTTGCCTAATCTCCCCGCGAAGCCGACAACGAAGCTCGAATTCCTGAATGCCAATTTCCTCCATGGCCGGGCTGGCCTCGGTTCGGCCGCCGGTAAAATATATCAAGGCAACCACAGCGATGACGCCGAGCGCTATATAGGCAGGTATTTTAAGGCTGAACGGAAATGTAAAATTGAATTTAAACCGCGGATTTTTCGTCTTGAAGCCGGTCGGCTCCGGCGCACCGCGAAAACGTCTCGGAATCGGCCTGCTCAACGCTCCTCCTCAAAATATTGGACATCGAAGGCGATGACTGTGGTCTCGCCCTGCCTCCAGCAATTTGAAAACAAGCCCGCGCGAATACAAGCCCTTCCCAAGAACTCAACATTACTCAAATCCGGAGAGATGTCCCCCGAAAGAATCATCGTCGAGCTGTTGCCCTTCCGTATGTAAACCGCGTTTTCATTCACTTTGAAATCTTCCGGAGCTACGACGCGCCGAGAGTTGGTCAAGAGGTGAACCGCTATGCGAATATCGTCTAACTCGTTAGAAGCAATAGGGTTGAACCTCGGGTCGCTAAATGCCGCCGTGCGCGCGGCCAATCTCACCGCATCAGATATACTCGTGCCCGGGAAGAGCAGAGTTGAGCTTCCTCTTAATTCCCCGGATAGGTGGATCGTTAGATAGATGCCGTCGAGTGAGGCATCTCTAATCTGAATAGGCCTACGCTCCCTCGAAAGTGGGATGCCAAGTTCGACTGCAATTACCTCTCTCGCCAGCTGGAGATAACACTCGCCGTCATGATAGGGAATACAGGCATCAGCGAGTTTTGGAGAATCCTTCGAAATGCCGACTGCGCCGGCCAAAAAACCCACCGATGGATAGTGGTCGCCGATAAGTGATGAGGAGGTCGCGTATCGGAGCAGTTGGAAGTGGTTGGAACCGAGGTCGTGGGCGGCCTTCAGTGTCGCAAGGATGACAGCGGGGCTGGAGGACTGTATCCTCCCCAGCTCGGAATCCGCGACAAATACCTCGAAATCGAAATCGCTCATTCTCTCAATCAGCGTTCTGTCTATCCCCTCTCCAATCTCAGAGCTAAAGTATTCGGAAAGGTTAGCAACTCCGATAATCAGCGTTCGCGAGGGGCTGGAGCCAGCTAACACTTGCGCAATGGATGAGCCGATCTCGATAGCGTCGAGAGGCGACTGGTCGGACAGGCCAATAGCGAGGATAGGCCTTTCGCCATATAAATACTGAATAAACGGCAATTGCTCCTCGATAGATGAAGGCAAGGCCTTGTCGGGAGAAATGACGCTGAATTCGACATTGCAATTGGACATAATTTCCACAGCGAGGGAGTCGTCGGAACGAAGCTGTCCCAGCGGAGTAGCAAAATTCGACCCGATGAACATCGCGGGGGTTTCGGCGGATGCATCACAACCGAGTATGATAATTCTATCGTATCCTCTCCCAATAAGCTGGGAGTATCCAGCGCCCATAATCGTCCCAACATAAACGTATGGAGCGTGGGGAACGATTATCGCATGAACGGTGCTTAGCTCGGACTCAATCGAGGGCATCTTGATGAAGGTCTCGACCTGCCTAAAAAGCTCGGTCCGGCCTGCGGGATATTCAAACCCTGTGGCAGGCGACGGTCGGCATTCTCTGGAAGCAAACAGACTTGTGGCAGGCAGAGTCAGGAGTAATATTGCGGCCCCGTAACTCACCAGCCTCATTAATCTATGGAAGCGTTTATTGGCTCCCCTGCGTTTCATCGCGCTTCCTTCTCACGCTGGTCGAACTAACTAATTGGTCGCAATAATCTTAAAAGGCCTCCATCCGTTAGGGCGGTTATTTCTATCGAACCAAATGTCTATACAGTTTATATTTATCTAAATAGAGTGTCAATAGATATTTTTATTTTTTAGAATTTTTTGCCAAATATTCGTAAAAATTCAAGGGCGGAAATATCTCCCGCCCTTGAATGTGGACTCAGTGGACGATAAACGCCCTGCATTGTGAAACTACCGGAGTTTTGCCGCAATGGCCTCGGCGACCTCCAAGGATGTGTTCGAGCCGCGCATGTCATAGGTGCGCACCTTGCCCTCCGCAACGACATCCGCGACGGCCTGCTCGACTGCGTCGGCCTTTTTGCCCTCGCCAATATACTCGAGCATGAGCTTGGCCGAGAGTATCATAGCAATCGGGTTGACTTTGTATTGGCCGTAATACTTCGGCGCAGAGCCGTGCGTCGGCTCAAAAAGGGCATAGCTGTCGCCTCTGCTCGCCGATGCCGCGAACCCGAGCCCGCCGACAAGCTGGGCGCAGAGATCGCTTACGATGTCGCCGAACATATTGCTCGTGACGAGGACACCATAGTCCAGTGGATTCTTGATGAGCCACATGCACATAGCGTCGATGTTCGTCTCCCAAAGCTCGATTCCAGGGAACTCCTTCGCCACTTTGCGGGCCTCGCGAATCATCATGCCCGATGTCTCGCGGACGACATTGGGTTTCTCGACGACGGTGACGGTCTTGTATCCCTTGTCGCGCGCCAGCTCGAAGCCAGCGCGGACTATCCTCTCGCAACCCTTGCGCGAGAAAACTCTGCACGACATGGCGATATCCTCGCCGGGAACGCCGTCGAACTTGCCCATATTCTTGTTGAATTCGAGCATCTTCGCGCGAAGATCATCTGCCAGCGGGTGAAATTCGATTCCGGCGTAGAGTCCCTCCGTGTTCTCGCGGAAGACATGCAAGTCTATGCCCTCGCGATAGATAAGCGGATTATTCTTGAAGGCTTTGCAGGGGCGGTAGTTGACATAGAGGTCAAACATCTGCCTCAATCGGACTATCGGCGAGCGATAGACGAGACCTTGGCCCTTGAGTTCGGGGATAAGAACTTCTTCGCATTCCTCTTTGGGCATACTGGTGATAGCCCCGAAAAGACAGGCGTCCGTCCTCTTGAGAAGCTCGACTGTGCGCGCCGGAAGGGCGTCGCCCTCGGTTTTCCAGAATTCCCAGCCAATGTCGCCCCACTCGTATTCGACATCCAAGTCGAGCTGGTCGAGCACTATAAGCGCCGCCTCCATTACTTCATTGCCCACTCCATCGCCGGGCAGAACCGCGATTTTCTTTGTCATTTATTCTCCTTCGGTTTTATATTTTGGGTTAAACAGTTTAACCCTCATAAAATGCCAAGTGAATCCATCAAATTTCATGCCAAAAGCGGCTATTCATTGAGTTGAAAAATAAACGAAGTATCGTATTCCCCACGGATGAAATCGAGGTTTCTCATTACCTTTTTGTGAAATGGTATTGTCGTGGCGATTCCCTCGATGATGAACTCATCGAGGGCACGGCTCATGCGCGCCAACGCCTCATCGCGGTCTCTGCCCCGACATATCAGTTTGGCAATCATCGAGTCGTAAAAGGGCGGAATTTCGCCTTCGGCGTATGCGTGCGTATCGACGCGGATTCCCGGCCCACCCGGCGCGTGGAAGGCCGTTATTTTCCCCGGCGAAGGCGCAAAATCGCGCTCGGAGTCTTCGGCGTTGATTCGGCACTCGATGGCGTGACCACGGATTATCACATCATCTTGGGAGAGCGGTAATCCCTGTCCGTTGGCGATGCGGATTTGCTCTTTGACGAGGTCTAAATCCACGACGCTCTCCGTCACTGGATGCTCGACTTGAATCCGCGTGTTCATTTCGAGGAAGAAGAAATTGCCGTTAGCATCCAATAGAAATTCGATTGTGCCCGCGCCTTCGTAGTTAATCGCCTCTGCGCCTTTCGCGGCTATCTTGCCGATGCGCGCCCGTGTCGATTTGTCCAGCGCGGGCGATGGCGACTCCTCGACGAGCTTCTGATGGCGGCGTTGAATCGAGCAGTCCCTCTCGCCGAGGTGAATCACGCCGCCCTCGCCGTCTCCGAGGAGCTGAACCTCGATGTGGCGGGGCTTCTCGATGCACTTCTCGATATAAACTCCCGAGTTTCCGAACGCGCTCTCGGCTTCGGCTCGCGCCATGTCCCAACAACCTTTGAGCTGGGCTTCTTCGCGGACAATGCGCATGCCCTTGCCGCCGCCGCCGAACGCGGCCTTGACCATCACCGGATATCCGATTTCGCGGGCGATAGAGAGAGCCTCGTCGAGGGTCTGCACAAGTCCCTCCGAGCCGGGGATGACGGGAATGCCAGCGTCGCGCATAGTGCGTTTGGCCTCGGCCTTATCGCCCATCTTCTTGATAACTTCCGGCGACGGACCGATAAATTTCATATGATGCGCAGAACATTTTTCTGCGAACTCAGCGTTCTCGGCCAGAAAGCCGTATCCCGGATGGATCGCGTCGGCATTGCTTATTATCGCGGCAGAAAGAATTCTCCTCGAGTCGAGGTAGCTCTCGAACGGCCTCGGCGGGCCTATGCAAATTGATTCGTCGGCGAGAATGACCGGCAGGCTATATCGGTCTGCGGTGGAATATACCGCAACCGTGGCGATGCCGAGTTCTCTGCACGCTCGTATGACTCTGAGGGCTATCTCGCCCCGATTAGCCACGAGGACTTTCTTAAGCATCAGGGGGCTTGCCCTCCGAATTGTTGTCGTTCTCGCCCTCGCCGGCGATGTCCATGGTGCTCTGCGTCGATGCGAACTCCGCCCATCCACGGTCGGAGCCGGAGAGAACGCCATCCACGCGGAGGCGGAAGTCATCCGGATTGCTGGAGTTTTCCATGGCCGTCTCAAGTGAAATCGCGCCGTTTTGGTAGAACCACATGAGCGACTGGTCATAGCTCTGCATACCGTATTGGCTGGCGCCTTCGGAGATGAGGTCTCGGATTGAGACAGTTTTCGAGGGATCAACGATGCATTCCCTCACTGCGCCGGTGCCGATGAGAATTTCCACGGCGGGAACGCGCCCGGGCTTGTCGTGTCTCGGAACGAGGCGCTGAGAAATCACTGACTGAAGTGTGCTCGACAGAAGGTGGCGAATCTCCTGATGCTGGTGCGGAGGGAAAAAGGAAAGAATACGATATATTGTCTGGAGACTATCGAGCGTGTGGAGCGTGCTCAACACCAGATGGCCGGTGTCGGCGGCGGAAAGCGCTATGGACATTGTGTCTGCGTCACGAATCTCGCCCACGAGAATGACGTCGGGGTCTTGTCGGAGAGCTTGTCTAAGACCCATGGCATAATCGCTACAGTCGCTCCCAATCTCGCGCTGGGCGATTATCGAGCGGCGGTTCGTGTGGACGAACTCAATAGGGTCTTCGATGGTTAGTATATTGACCCCTTTGTTGCGGTTGACATAATCTATCATCGATGCGAGCGAAGTGGATTTTCCCGAACCCGTGACGCCCGTGACGAGTATCAAGCCGCGAGGCATGGTCGATAGTTTTTTAAGTATTTTGGGTAGATTAAGCTCGTTGAAATCTGGCACCTCGTTATTTATTAGCCTGAACGCAATCCCCGGATTCCCTCTCTCACGATATATGTTCACGCGGAAGCGCTCGCCCGTAGGGATGTTCAGCCCCAAGTCCAGCTCCCATGTCTCGTCGAAACGCTGGCGCTGGCGCTCGGTGAGGAGCCTGTGAATAAGCCCCTCCATGTCGTCTTTTGAGAGAAATTCCCGCACCGCAGGCACCAGCTTGCCGTGAATTCGGTATATCGGCGGCATGTTGACCCGCAAGTGTAAGTCGGACACCGTCTTGGCGGGCATATTCGAAAGAAGCTTGATTACATCGATAGCCATAGTTGGTTTTGGGTTATAGGTTATAGGTTTTGGGTTTTAGGTTGGACATAGCTCTGTCGCCTTCACCTTTCACCTTGCTCGCTCGTGTGCCTGCGGTCTCGAAATAACATAATCAGCACCGACCGCCTTTTACTCCGTTTTTATGATGAATAGAACTTGACCGAATTCCACCGGTCGCGAATTCTCGACGAGAATCTTCTCGACCACGCCGGAGACCTCGGACTGAATCTCGTTCATGAGCTTCATCGCCTCGACGATACATACGACCTGCCCCACCGTAATTATATCGCCTACATTAACATACGGCGGCGAGTCCGGAGATGGCGCACGATAGAAAGTCCCCACAATCGGCGATGTAATCTCGACTCTGCCATCGCCGAGCGCTACCTCGTCGCGCTCCTCGGCCTCGACGGGGATTTGTTCGGAGGGTTTTGCGGGTGCTGTCTCGACCGTCTCCGCGTGCGCGGAGCTATTGGTCGAGGGAAGTCCCTTCCGCACGCGAATCGTTCGCCCGCCCCAGCTTTTCACCTCGATCTCGAGGTTCTCCAGTGGACTGTCCTCGACAATTTTGAGTATGCGCTCGATTTTTTTCGTATCCAACTATCTCCCTCTCTATTCCTCCAGCTTCTTCCGCGTGAACGGAATGAGGCCGCCAGCGAGCAACAACCCGACGACGTCATCGGAGGGCTTCGGAAAGTGAAAGGTGCCGCAATCGACCTCGATGATTCCGCTCTCGATGTCGATTCTAATCCTATCGCCAGCCTTAATCTTACTCTGAATTTGGTCGTTTGTCAAAGCAAAAAGGCCGGAATTGAGGCAGTTTCTGTAAAAAATTCTGGCGAAGCTCGGCGCGATAATCGCCTTGCAACCCGCGGTGCGTATGGCTATCGCGGCCTGCTCGCGACTCGAACCGCACCCGAAATTTTTTCCCGCCACGATGACATCCCCCGGCTCGCACATCTCGCGGAAACTCGGGTCGAGGTCTTCCAGCGCGTGCTCGGCCATCTGTTCGGGCGTCAATGGCTCGTATGTGTATTTTCCGGGAAAGATGACATCGGTGTTGACATCGTCGCCGTATTTGAAAATTTTGCCTTCGATAATCATGATATGAACTCCCTCGGGTCTGTGATTTTTCCGGTAATCGCGGAAGCCGCGGCGGTCAATGGGCTTGCGAGGTAAATTTCCGCCTCCCGACAGCCCATTCTGCCCTTGAAATTTCTGTTCGCGGTGGAAATCGTCACCTCGCCGGGCGCCATGACTCCCTCGTGCGCGCCGAGGCACGGCCCGCAACCGGGGTTCATTATCGTCGCGCCGGCTTTGGCAAGTTCCGCCAATGTGCCGTCGAGAGATGCCGCAATATAGACCTCACTGCTCGCAGGGAAAACCAACAGTCGAACTCCGCGCGAGATTTTGCGCCCCTCGAGAATTTTGCGCGCATCATGGAGGTCCTCGAGCCTGCCGTTGGTGCAAGTGCCTATAAGCACTTGATTGACGGCGACATCGGAGGCGTTGATTGCCAAATCGACATTATCGACGGTATGCGGGCGTGAAATCATCGGCTCGACATTTTCGAGGGCAAAGTCGAACTCGCGCTCGTAGCTTGCACCCTCATCGGGCAAAACCGGCTCGATGGGTTGATTTGTCCGGCTCTCGAGCCAACGGACGACTTCCGCGTCGGGGTGACAGATTCCTGCCTTGGCGCCCATTTCCGCCGACAAATTCGACAGGACGAAGCGCCCGGGAATGCCGATATCCGCAAGCCCGTCGCCGGCGTATTCGATGGATTTGTATATCGCGCCGTCCGCGCCCACCTCGCCCATTATCTGAAGGGCGAGGTCTTTGGGAGTGACATAATTTTCGAGCTTGCCGCTTATCCTTACTATATAGCTCTCCGGCACCCTCAGCCAAAGCTCGCCGGTCGCCCAGAGAACAGCGACTTCGCTCCGGCCTACGCCCGCTGAAAACGCGCCGAATGCGCCGTGCGTGTTGGTATGGCTGTCCGCGCCAAGGATGACCGTCCCCGGCAGAGCAAGCCCTTCCTCCGGAAGAACTTGGTGGCATATTCCCCTGCCGATGTCGTAGAAATGCTCTATCCCCTGCTTTTCGACGAACTCGCGAACTTTTTTGTGGCCTGTGGCGTATGTCTCCGTCGCGGCGGGGGAGACATGGTCGAGGATGATTGCAATTCTCTCGGGGAATTTTACTCGCTCGACGCCGAGCTTCTCGAAATGCCCGATTATTGCCGAGCTATTATCATGAGAGAGAACGACATCCGGCTGTGATGTGACAATCTGGCCGGACACGGCCTCCCCAATTCCCGCGTTTTTCGCGAGGATTTTTTCAGCAATCGTTTTTCCCAAATCATCTCCTTGTTACTTTATTTTCAAATGCAATTGGTTTTATTTTCAAAAAATGATTGGAGCTTCGCCAGCGAGACTGTGGGGTCTCTCTCGATTTCGTCCGGCGAAATAGGCTCGCCGACGAAAACATCGATATCGGCAGAGCGCGGCCAAATTCGCCATCGTGGGAGAAGATTAAGCGAGCCTTCGATTCGCACCGGCACAGCGGGAACGCCCGCCCATTGGGCGATTTTCATAGAGCCGGACTTGAGCGCGCCGATATTGCCGTCTCGCGTCCGCGTGCCCTCCGGAAAGATAATAAACGAGCTTCCAGCCTTTATTTTCGAGACTATCCCACGGATGTTCGCCAGCTCGCGCCGAGTGCTCCTCTGTTCGATTATCGCGCCTCCGGCGGCTCTTATGACAGGCGATAGCGCCAGTCCACGCCGCGCGATGTAAACCGCATCCGGCAAAACAAATCCCGACAGAATCGGGATATCGAAAAAGCTCGCATGGTTGGAATAGACGACCACGGAACCCCCGCGTGGAATCCTGCCGATTCCGTGAACCTGCACCCGCGAGAGTGTCGAAAACACGGTCGCCCTGCTCCAGATGTAATGAACGATGTATCGGGCTTTTTTCAGCGTTTTTCCGCCGAAAATCCCCGCGACTACAAAAATAAGATATGCAAAAATCGCGCCGATTATCAGAATCGGCAAACAAAGCGCGAAAGTCGCCGAGGCGATTATTCTCCGCATGGGCGAAAGTGCGGCAAGAGCCTGTCGTATGTCGCGAGGATGTGCTCGCTTATGACCTTCGTGTCGCCGAGAACTGGCATGAAATTGGTGTCGCCGAGCCATCGCGGAACAATGTGGATGTGCAGGTGATCGACCACTCCCGCGCCGGCCACCGCACCGAGATTGATGCCTATGTTGAACCCTTGCGCATTGACCGCCTCCCGTAAAATCTCCACCGACTCGCGAACCAACTCCATCAAACATGACATCTCCCCCGCCGAGAGGTCGCCAAGCTCGCCTGTATGTTTTGTCGGCACGGCCATGAGGTGGCCGTTGGCGTATGGGTATCGGTTCATGATGATAAACGCGCCCTCGTGCCTCGCGAGCACGAGGTTCTCGCGGTCGTCGCAGGAGTCATACGCCTTGCATAGAAAGCAACCCTCCTCGCTCTCGCTCTCGATGAATTCCATTCGCCATGGCGCCCAAAGTCTTTCCATATCGCCTCCGGTTTTTCTAATAAGGTAATCGTTTTCCGCGAATATGTCAAACGCTTTATGTCGATTGGAGGCGTTGGCGCGCGGGTTGTTCTTACAACCCCCGTGCCAACGCCGGAGCGCGAACGATGACACGACGCTTGCATTTGGAGCTGGCAAGAATATATTATCAGCATGAAAAAGATTTTTTTAGCGATAATCTTCCTCGCCATGGTCGCTCTGGCTTTCGAGCCGGACATCCTTCCCCACGCCGAACACCACCGCGACTTCGGCGGACAGTGGACTCCTACAGCCGAGAGGGCCGTTGTTTCCCCGAAGAGGGAGAGACCGCATTCGGCCTTGACGCACGAGGTTTATGGCTTCATCCCATACTGGGAATATCCCGCATACATCCCCTCGCGCTTCGACCTTATATCGCGCGTGGCGTATTTCAACATCACGTTGGATGGCGCGGGCAATGTCTCGCACAATTATGATTGGCCAGCAAATTCGCTTATCGCCGCGGCGAATTCCGCGGGAGTCCCGGTAGATTTATGCGTCGCGGTTTTCAACGAGGCAAACATCTCCTCGATAGTCAACAATCCCGCCAACCGCACGAATGCAATTCGCAATATCTGCACGCAGATGTCGCTCGGCGCGGATGGCGTGAATATCGACTTCGAACTGCCCCGCGAAAGCGATGCAGGGGGGTTTTACGCCTTCCTCCGCGAGCTTGCCGACAGCGTAAAAACCCGATGGCCGGATAAGTGGGTCAGCGTCTGCCTTCCACCAGTGGACTGGAGCAGGACCTTCGACGCGGACTCGCTTCTCCCCCATCTCGACGCGCTTTTTCTGATGGGCTACGGCTATCACTGGAGAACCGGCCCGACCACCGGCCCGGTCGCCCCGCTCGACGATCCCCTCTGCACTTTTGATATAGTTCGTTCGATAAACGACTACTGCGGAAGCGATTCCTTCAAGCGGTCGCGGTTCATCATGGGACTTCCGCTTTACGGATACGACTGGCCGTGTGTTTCGCCCTTTCGGGGGGCATCGACAACCGGCGCCGGCACGGCGAAGTTCTACCGCACAGCAGTCGCGGAGAGCCTGCTTTACACAAATATGTGGGACTCCAACGCGCCCGCACCGTGGTATTACTATGACAGCTACCGCCAATGCTGGTGGGACGATGCACGTTCGCTGGACGTCAAGTATCGCCGTGCGGTGGCCGAGGGGCTTATGGGTGTTGGCTTCTGGGCACTCGGCTATGACGACCACTGCCCGGCGATTTGGAACGGCGTGCAGGACGTATTCGGCGGGGGCGTTTCCGGCGATTCGATTATAGTGAACGACACCGACGCGGAGTTCGACACCGGCGGTTCATGGTCAGACGGCACATTCGAGGGCGGATGGGACGGCGATTATAAATGGTGCAATGCTCCAACTGATGACGAACGATGGGCGCGATGGGCGCCATATCTTCCCGAGGCGGGGGAATATTCCGTCTATATGTGGTGGCTCGCGGGCGGAAACCGTTGCGACAACGTCCGCGTGCGCATTTCGGGCGTCGCCGAGGGCAGCGTGTTCGTCTCGCAGAAGGGAAGCGGTGCGCGGTGGCATTATCTCGGCAATTACGATTTCCACGCCGGATGGGGCGGACATGTCCGCATCGACAACGGCACGGCGATAAACGGCACTGTGGTCATCGCCGATGCCGTGCTTTGGATTTACTCCGGTCCGCTCGATGTCGAAGATAAATTCTCCACGCCCTCTGCTTTCAACATTCACGTCTTCCCCAACCCGTTCAATTCGTCGGTGACGATTACAATCGACGGCGTAGGGGCGCAAGGTCTTGCGCCCCTACAACATTTATCGGTGGAGATTTACGA